>NZ_CP011883.2:0-302554 GCF_000340435.2 Mycobacterium haemophilum DSM 44634 | reverse complement strand
TATTGGGCCACCTAGGCGAAGCACTTCCGTACTGGTTGCACAGGATCGACCGGTTTCGGGAAATACCGACATCGACATGTAACGTGCGGCCCCGGCTGGAACTGACATTCACCGAATACCTGAAGAGAAACTTCTACATCACCACAAGCGGAATGCCCTGGAATCCTGCGCTGAAGTTCTGCATCGAAGCGCTGGGCGCCGGCAACATCATGTTCGCCGTCGATTATCCGTATGAAGACACGGCTGAGGCTGTCCGCTTTCTCGACAATGCACCCATACCCGTCGCCGACAAACACAAGATCTATCACGAGAACGCGGAGCGGGTATTCCACATCCAATCTTGATCACAGGCGCATCTGATAGGCCCCGTTGATCGGCAGGACGTATTCCTTCCAGACCTGCTCGTAGCGCGCCGGGTCGTGGACTGGACGACGGATCATCCGCGTGGCGAAGCGAGCCTGGTCGTCCGTGGTCGACGACTTGCCATTCAGCTCGACGGCATAGCTGTTGAAATCCTTGACGAGCAGCGCAAAGATCTCGTCGAGCAGCGGCTCGCCCACCCCAGACAGTGGGGCCTCCTCCAGGATGAGCTGGGCATAAGGCACCGTCGCGAACAGCTGACCCACACCGAAAGCGAAGTCGATGTCCTTTTGCTGCGCCGCATCGGGGGTCGCGCTGGCCAACATCTCGGCGAGCACGTTGATCTGCTCACGCAGCACCGCGACATTAGGTAGATGCGCATAGCTGTCGAACGGCGCCCGCCAATCGTGGAAGCGCACCTTGCCCAGGCCGCCGGTGGGTCCCTGGGCAAACAAGAATGAATCGTCAGCCGCGTCGTCGCGGCGGCCAATCGCGGGCAATTCGTTATTCGGGGCGAACAGGTAATTGGGCATGAACTTGGCGAGCAGCCCGATGTTGATGTGGACGGTGCCTTCCAGCCGGGGCAGCCCTCCGATTTCGCGGGCCACCGTCTCGAAGAACGTGTCCTTCTCCACACCCTTGGCGGCGATGACATCAAACAGGGCAGTGATGACTCGCTCACCGTCGCTGGTGACCTTCGCCTTGGTCAGCGGGCTGTAGAGCAGATAGCGACGGTCCTCTGCCGAGGCGCTGCGCATGTAGTCGCAGGCTCGGGTGGCGACCAGCTTCATGGCCACCAGCCGCACGTAGGCGTCGGTGAGCAGCCGCCGCACGTGAGTGAAGTCGGTGACGACGGTCCCGTACAGGCGGCGGTTGGACGCGTGGGTGACGGCCTCGTACATGGCGTGCGTGCACATGCCGATGGAGCCCCATCCCAAGTTGTACTTGCAGACGTTGACCGTGTTGAGCGCGGCGTGGAAGGCCTCCGGGCCTCGGTGCAGGATGTCGGCCTCGGTGACCGGGTAGTCGCGCAGCGCGTAATTGGCGACGTAGTTTTGCGCTTTCACCACGTTCTTGATCAGGTCGTACCGCTCATGCTGGGAGTCGGCGACGAAGAAGACGTATTCGTCGGTTCCATGAGGCCCGGCGATTTTGCCGAACGTGGAGACCATCCGGGCGACGTTGGCGTTGCCGATGTAGTACTTCTCGCCATTAGCGGTCCAGCGGCCCGGGCCGGCCGGCTGCAAGATCATGTCGGTCTGGTAGACGTCGGCGCCATGTGTCTGCTCTGACAGGCCGAAGGCGAACACCTCGCCGGCCTGCAGCTGGGCGGCGGCCTTACGCTTGGCGTCCTCGTTGGCGCTCATCCAGATCGGGCCCAGACCGAGGGCGGTCACCTGGAAGGGGTACCAATAGCTGAGTCCGTAGAAGCCCATGATCTCGGCGAACTCGCTGATCCGGTAGGTGTCCCAGCGGCAATCCGGGCCGCCGTATTTGGCCGGCGTCAGCAGGGAGGCAAAGATGTGCTCCCGCCCAATGAAATCCAGGAAATCGGAGTACCACACACGCTCGTGCTCGTCGGACTTCAGCCGCGCCTTTCCCCGGGACTCGAAAAAGTCCACCGTCGCGGCCATGATCTCCCCCGAGCGACGGTCCGGGTATTGGCGTTCTAAACGGTTGGGATTGAGCAACATGACGATGTCTCCCTGGGGCTCTCGGGGGTTCCCGGGCGGTGGTTCGGACACGGACGAGGGTGACGGTACTGCAACAGTGCGGCCGTCGCGCGTCAGGCGAAAAAACCCGGCCAGCAAATTGGCCAATAGCGCACCGACCAAATCCAAACGGCGCTGTTGGCTGACCGCCGGACCTAGCATCGGTTACGTGTCAGAACTCAATACGGCGAGGGGCCCCATCAGCACCGCTGACCTGGGCGTCACGCTCATGCACGAACACGTGTTCATCATGACCACTGAGATCGCGCAGAACTATCCGGAAGCCTGGGGTGACGAAGAGCAGCGAGTGGCTGACGCCATCGCCCGGCTGAGCGAGCTCAAGGCCCGCGGTGTGGACACTATCGTCGACCTCACCGTGATCGGACTGGGCCGCTACATCCCGCGCATCGCCCGCGTCGCGGCGGCGACTGAGCTCAACATTGTGGTGGCGACCGGCTTGTATACCTATAACGACGTACCGTTCTATTTCCACTATTTGGGCCCGGGCGCGCCGTTGAACGGTCCAGAAATCATGACCGACATGTTCGTCCGTGACATCGAGCAGGGCGTCGCTGACACCGGTATCAAGGCGGGGATCCTCAAGTGCGCCACCGACGAACCCGGCATCACCCCGGGTGTCGAGCGGGTGTTGCGTGCGGTCGCCCAGGCACACAAGCGCACCGGGGTGCCAATCTCCACACACACCCATGCGGGGCTACGGCGCGGGCTGGAGCAGCAGCGCATTTTCGCTGAAGAAGGCGTTGATCTGAGCCGCGTGATCATCGGCCATTCCGGTGACAGCACCGACGTCGGCTACCTTGAAGAGCTCATTGCGAACGGCTCCTACCTCGGGATGGATCGATTCGGTGTCGACGTGATCCTCCCGTTCGAGGACCGAGTGAGCATTGTGGCGCAGATGTGCGAGCGTGGGCACGCTGACAAGATGGTGTTGTCCCACGACGCCAACTGCTATTTCGATGCGCTGCCTGAGGCGCTGCAGCCGGTGGCCGCACCCAATTGGCATTACCTGCACATCCACAACGACGTGATCCCCGCACTGAAAGAGCGTGGTGTCACCGACGAACAGCTACACACCATGCTTGTCGACAATCCGCGCCGCATCTTTGAACGCCAAGGCACTTATGAATGAGCCGGTTCGGCGCTGCGCGGAGATCATGGCGCGATTGCGTCCGCCTCGGCCGCTATGAGCTGGGATGCGTCGGCCGGCTTGTGCCGGCGCTCCCAGCGGCGCAGCGCCTCCCGGCAGGGCGACTCGACCAGCGCGTAGCTGACGGCGGCGATCGCGAAACCGAAGATCAGCGTGAGCACCAACACCATAGGCATCCGGCCGGTGAACGGGAATGTTCCGAGCACCGGGAACACCATGGCCAGCGCGGCCAGGTGCCACACGAACAGACCGTAGGACCAGCGGCCCAACGTCACCATGCCGGTGCTGCCCAGTACGCGGTGCGGCGTCTCGGGCCGGTCCAGGACCAACGGCGCCACCAACGCGAACGCCACCAGGGAGCCCATCACCGTCTTCACCGCGAATTGCATGGCAGTGCCCGGAACCAGCCCCTCCGGACCAGCTAGCGGGGAAGCCGCCACCAGGTAGGCCAACAGGGTCACGGCGGCCATCGCCACGCGGCGGCGCGCCAACCGGTGCGGCAACCCGATGCGGCTAGACGCCCACTCCGCCAGCAACATGCCCGCCGCAAACCAGGAGAAAAATGCCGGCGGCCAGGTCAGCGGATTGACGCCCGATCCGGTGTGCACCGGCACCCAGCCCCAAGCCCAACTGATCGCCGCCACGGCGGCGATCACCGGCACCCGGGCACGGACCGAGATATGGCGGGCCAACAACGCCAGGATGGGCAACGCCAGGTAGAAGCTGGCCTCGACGGACAGGCTCCACATCTGGGTTAGGCCGCCGGTCAAGGTGAGCGGAACGTAGATCTGGGTGAGCGTCAGATTTGCCAACCATACGGTCAGGCTGGCGTGATCGGCATCGGGCAGCAGGGACAGGATCACGACGACCGCCACCAGATAGGCCGGCATGATGCGTACCACCCGCGATCGCAGGTAGTGGCCGGTGCGTGGCCACTGCTCCTTGGCCCCGGGTTCCCTAGCCGCCGCTGCATGTCCGCGCCACAACAGGAATCCCGACAGCGCAAAGAACACCGCCACAGCGAGGTCGAAGCGGCCGAAGAGTCGGCCCGTAATACCGCTGGAGTGCCCCGTCTGAAAAGCGACATGGGTAACGACCACGCCGATGGCCGCGCACGCACGCATGCCCTCCACAGCGGGCAGAAAGCTGCGGATCCCACCCACCTGCTGGCCGTCGGTCACGATCACAGTTTGCCTAAGGTGTGCGTTGCCGACGAATCGGATACACCCCGATGGCCCCGTATTGCCCGGGTAACCGCCGATAGGTTCGTACGCAAAGACCGTACCTTCTGCTGTTAGGGTCAAACGGGTTTTGCCTCGCTGCTTGGTCAGGTCGGAGCGGGTCGCGACCGACGAGTCCAGGGGCCAGAAGGAGGATCACAGCAACGTGAACCGAGCAGTCATGTTGCGGTTCGCCGCATGCGGGATCGTCGGACTCGGCGCTGCCCTTTTGATTGCCGCATTGCTGCTATCGACGTATACCAGCAGCAGGATCACCAAGATCCCGCTCGATATCGACGCCACATTGGTTAGCGACGGCAGCGGAACCGCGCTCGACTCGAGCTCGTTGTCCGGCGAGCACATCATCGTCAACCAGAATGTGCCGCTAGTGTCCCAACAGCAGATCACCGTCGAGGCGCCGGCCAACGCTGACGTGGTCACGTTTCAGGTCGGCGCCTCGGTCCGGCGCACCGATAAGCAAAAAGACACTGGGCTACTGCTGGCCATCGTCGACACGGTCACGCTCAACCGCAAAACGGCGATGGCCGTTTCGGACGACACGCACACCGGCGGCTCCGTCCAGAAGCCGCGCGGATTCGCTGACCAGAACCCGCCGACCGCCATCCCGCTGCGACACGACGGGTTGTCCTACCGGTTCCCCTTCCACACCGAGAAAAAGACGTACCCGTACTTCGATCCGATCGCGCAGAAGGCGTTTGACGTCAACTACCAAAGTCAAGAAGACGTCAACGGTCTAACCACCTACCGCTTCACGCAAAACGTCGGCTACAACGCCGATGGCAAGCTGGTGGCTCCAGTAACCTACCCGTCGCTGTACGCCGGCGATGAGGACGGCAAAGTGACCACCACCGCGGCGATGTGGGGTTTGCCCGGCGACCCCGCGGAGCAGATCACCATGACCCGCTACTACGCTGCGCAGCGCACCTTCTGGGTGGATCCGGTGTCGGGCACCATCGTCAAGGAAACCGAGCACGCCAACCACTACTTTGCCCGCGATGCGCTCAAGCCTGAGGTGACGCTGGCCGATTACAAGGTCACTTCCACCGAAGAGACCATCGAATCTCAGGTCAACTCGGCCCGCGACGAACGTGACCGGCTGGCGCTATGGTCGCGGGTGTTGCCGATCACGTTCACCGCGGTCGGCTTGATCGCGCTGGTCGGTGGTGGATTGCTCGCCTCGTTCAGCCTGCGGACCGAGAGCGCGCTGACCGAACCCGGTCTGGACCGAGCGGACCGCGACTCCTTCGGCCGCGGCCGCGCCGAGGAACCAGTGCCTGGGGCTGAAGCCGAGACCGAGAAACTGCCCACTCAACGCCCTGACCTGCGCGATTCGGGTGCACCCAGCGCCGGTCCGCCCCAGCTAGGTTCGAGTGAGCCCCTCCCGCCCGATTCGGGGCCAGCCGACCTCGGCCCCCCCGAACGGGCATAGCTCGGCGACGATGCGGGCCAGAATGGCCCGAAATGGGGGTACCTCCCGCTTGCGGGGGAGAGCCGAGCAATCAGAACAAAGCTCGGCGGCTGGGCCGTGGATGTGAGTGAAGTGCGCCGCCAGTCCATGCACTGGTCTCGGCCCAGCTACGCGTTGGTTCTGGCGCTGGTGGTGGTTGGCCCGCTGATGCGGCCCGGCTACCTGCTGCTGCGCGACGCGGTGTCCACGCCCCGGTCATATCTGTCCGACACCGCCCTGGGATTGACGTCCGCGCCGCGGGCGACGCCGCAAGATTTCGCGGTGGCGCTGGCCTCGCATCTGGTCGACGGCGGGGTCGTGGTGAAGGCGTCGCTCATCTTGGGGTTATGGCTGGCGGGATGGGGTGCGGCTCGACTGGTCGCGACGGCGCTGCCCTCGGCGGGTGCGGGTGGCCAGTTCGTCGCGATCACGCTGGCGGCCTGGAATCCCTATGTAGCGGAGCGGCTGCTACAGGGCCATTGGAGCCTGCTGGTCGGCTACGGGTGCCTGCCATGGGTTGCCGAGGCAATGCTGACACTGCGGTCAGCCGCTGGTGCGAGCCGGCCGGGTTCGCTGGGTTTTTTCGCGCTGGCTTGTTGGATCGCGCTGGCCGGGCTGACTCCGACCGGATTGCTACTCGCCGCGACAGTGGCGCTGGTCTGCGTGGCTGCCCCGGTCGAGGGCCCTGGGGGCCGGCCGCGTTGGCTGTGCGCCGCAGCGACATTGGGCAGTGCGCTAGGGGCGGCGCTGCCCTGGCTGACAGCTGCGGCGGTGGGCACGTCGTTGACCGCCCATACCGCAACGAACGCGCTCGGTGTCACGGTGTTTGCGCCTCGCGCCGAGCCCGGTCTGGGCACACTGGCCAGCCTGGCCAGCCTCGGCGGCATCTGGAATGCCGAGGCGGTACCCACCTCACGGACCACACTTTTCGCGTTATTGTCGGCCGCGGTGCTCCTCGGTGTGGTGGTGGCGGGACTCCCGGTGGCGGCGCGACGTCCAGCAGTGGTGCCGCTGCTGGGGCTGGCGGCGGTGTCGGTGTTAGCACCGGCCGCTTTGGCAACCGGTCCGGGCCTCGACGTGCTGGCAGCGGTAGTCGATGCTGTGCCCGGCCTCGGAGTGCTGCGCGACGGGCAGAAGTGGATGGCGTTAGCGGTGCCAGGATACGCACTTGCGGGGGCCGGCGCAGTGGTGACGCTGCGACGTTGGCTCGGACCTTCAAGACCGCGAGGTTCGGCGGTGACGGCGTTAGCGTGCTGCCTCGCGCTGATGCTGGCGCTGCCGGACCTGGCCTGGGGCGTGTGGGGCAAGGTTGCACCGGTGCATTACCCGTCCGGGTGGGCGGCCGTGGCGGCGACGATCAATGACCGAGGCGGCCCAGGGTGGGTAGCGGTACTGCCCGCCGGCACCATGCGGCGCTTCTCGTGGTCCGGGGCCGCACCGGTGCTTGATCCGTTGCCCCGATGGGTCCGCGCCGACGTGCTGACCACCGGTGATCTGGTCATTTCTGGAGTGATGGTTGCTGGCGAGGGCCATCATGCTCGAGCGGTACAGGACTTGCTGCTGGCCGGGGCGGATCCTTCCGCGTTAGCTGCGGCTGGCGTGGCATGGCTGGTTGTCGAATCGGACACCGCCGGTGACCGGGGTGCGTCCGCGCGCACCCTGGCCGCGCTGACGCCAATCTACCGTGACGATGCGATCGCTCTTTATCGGATTGGCGGGCACAGCGCGGGGGCACCTGCCGCCAGTCGCCGAGCATTACTGATTGCCGCGCATCTGGCGTGGCTGGCCATGCTGATCGTGGGCGCGGTCGGAACGCTGCTCACCGGATGCCGGGGCCGCTGGGTTGCGCCTCGACACTTAAACCACGTACAGGACACGCCGAAGGACATCGCCGAGGATTAAGTCTCGCGATACGCGTCACACGCCGACTGAGACCACGCCGTTGACGTAGTCGCCGGCGTGCACCGCTTGCAGCACCGTGCGCATTGCGTCAGCGCTTTGCCGCCAGGAAAACTCGATGCTGCGCGCTTGCGCCTTGGCGCCAAGTTGATCACGCAACACGGGATCAGTCAGTAGTTCTTCGAGCCGATCCACCAGATCAGCGCGGTTGTCCACCAATATCCCGGTCACCCCGTCGATGATCGAATCGGTCAACCCCCCGGAGGATCGATAGCCGATGGTGGGCACGTTGTGCTGGGCCGCCTCCACCACCGCCAGACCCCATCCCTCCTTCCGCGAAGGCAGTAGGTGCACCCAAGAGCTTTGCAACACATGGTGCTTAGTCACGTCATCGACATGGCCGTGGAAGGTCACCGCGTCGGAAATTCCAAGTCGGCGCGCATGGTCGACGAGTCGCTGCCGCCACCACCCGCCGCCAACGATGTCAAGACGCAGACCCGGCATCACCAAGCGCCGTCGCCGCAGCTCCGCGACTGCCTCCAACGCATCTTCAATCTGCTTGTGCGGCACCAGCCGCGACAACACAACCACTCGCGGTGCGGCCCCGCGTGGGCCGGACAACGATTGCGCCGGCGCCTCGTCGAGACCGTTGCGCACCACCGCGATCCGCTCGTTATCCACGCCGAGAGCAACCAGGTCGCGGGCCGACGGCAGCGACACCGTCAGGTATTGATTGCGCCGATGCAGCCGCGGCGACAACGTTGACTCGACATACCAGCCGAGCCGACCGAGCACCGGCCCAGCCACCGGCCACTGCTCACGGTGGCAATGGTGCACCAGCACCACCACCCGCCGGCCATACACCAACCGGGCCAGGAACGGCCAGCCGTTTTGGGTATCGACGACCACATCGGGGCGCACCCGCCGCAGCGGTCCACGGCCGAACCGGGCTCCCAATTCGTTCCGGACCATCGCCAGCAATGCCCACAGGTACACCGAGTAACGCCCACCGGCGCGGCTAATCCGCACACCGTCGACCACGTCACGTCGCGGCGCACCCGGGTAACGTGCGGTGCGTAGCGTGACGGAGATACCCGATGCGGCCAGCTGTGCACCGATGCGCTGCAAGTAGGTTTCGCTACCGCCCCCCTGTGGGTGACCAATGTCGCGCCAGCACAGCAGCAATACCGAACCCAGCTCACGTTGCGCGGCAGACATCGACCGCTAGCCTAGCGGCCGCGGGCGGGCAGCCCAGCGTCACGCTCACGTTGAGCAGGTGGACGCCAACCGTAGGGTGTGGCCGGTGGCCATCACCCCTCATGTCACTGATGTGTTCGCGCAGCGGGCGACACTGACCCGTTCGCTGCGGCTGCTGTCAGAATTTCGCTACGAGCAGCCGGATCCGGCCCGCTTCTACCGGGTACTGGCAGCCGATACCGCCGCGATGGTCGGTGATCTTTGGCTGGCCACCCACGGTGCTCCCCCGGTTGGCCGTACATTGCTCGACGTCGGCGGCGGGCCTGGATATTTCGCGGCAGCGTTTGCCGACGCCGGCGTCCGATACGTCGGTGTCGAACCGGACCCGAGCGAGATGCACGCGGCGGGACCGGCTTTCGCGCCGAAGGCGGGCGCGTTTGTCCGGGCTTCGGGTATGGCGTTGCCCTTCGCCGATGACGCTGTCGATATCTGCTTGTCCTCTAATGTCGCCGAACATGTACCCCGGCCCTGGCAGCTCGGCCGCGAAATGCTGCGGGTGACCAAGCCGGGCGGTCTAGTCGTGCTGTCCTACACCGTCTGGCTGGGCCCGTTTGGCGGGCACGAGATGGGCCTGACGCACTACCTGGGCGGTGCCCGCGCCGCCGCGCGGTATGTTCGCAAACACGGTCATCGGGCAAAGAACGACTACGGGTCGTCGTTGTTTGCGGTGTCTGCGGCCGACGGCCTGAATTGGGCCACGAGCACTGGTGTCGCGGTTGCCGCATTTCCTCGCTACCACCCACGATGGGCGTGGTGGCTGACATCGGTGCCGGTGCTGCGCGAGTTCTTGGTGAGCAATCTCGTGCTGGTGCTCCGACCGCGATAGGCCGAGGACATCCGTCGACTGGAACATGTTCTCGTTGCGCGTGGGCTTGGGTAGGGTTGGCGCCATGACCGACAGCCAGAAGACGGAGTACGACAAACTCTTTATCGGCGGCAACTGGACGCGACCGTCGACCTCCCAAGTCATCAAGGTGCACTGCCCGGCCACCGGTGAGTATGTCGGCAAGGTGCCGATGGCGGCTGCCGCCGATGTTGACGCCGCGGTCGCGGCGGCCCGCGCAGCGTTCGACCACGGTCCCTGGCCGTCGACGCCGCCGGCGCAGCGCGCGGCCGTGATCGCCGCGGCGGTCAAGTTAATGGGGGATCGCAAGAACCTGTTCACCACGCTGCTGGCCGCTGAGACCGGTCAGCCACCCACCATCATCGAGACGATGCATTGGATGGGCTCGATGGGAGCGATGAGCTTCTTCGCCGGTGCTGCGGACAAAATCACGTGGACCGAGACCCGCACCGGCTCATACGGGCAGACCATCGTCAGCCGGGAACCGGTCGGAGTGGTCGGCGCTATCGTCGCATGGAACGTGCCGCTGTTCCTGGCGGTGAACAAGCTGGGCCCGGCGCTGCTGGCCGGCTGCACCGTGGTACTCAAGCCGGCTGCCGAAACCCCATTGACCGCAAACGCTTTGGCCGAGGTCCTCGCCGAGGCGGGCCTACCGGAGGGTGTGCTCTCGGTGGTGCCGGGCGGCGTCGAGACCGGACAAGCCCTGACGTCGAACCCGGACATCGACATGTTTACCTTCACCGGCAGTTCCGCCGTCGGTAAAGAGGTCGGTAAGCGGGCCGCCGAACTGCTCAAGCCGTGCACCTTGGAGCTCGGCGGTAAGTCGGCGGCCATCATCCTCGAGGATGTCGACCTGGCCGCCGCGATTCCCATGTTGGTGTTCTCCGGGGTGATGAACGCGGGGCAGGGCTGCGTGAATCAGACCCGCATCTTGGCTCCGCGCTCTCGGTACGACGAAATCGTGGACGCAGTAAGCACTTTCGTGCAAGCGCTGCCGGTCGGGCTGCCGTCTGACCCGGCCGTCCAAGTCGGGCCACTGATCTCGGAGAAGCAGCGGACCCGGGTCGAGGGCTATATCGCCAAGGGCATCGCGGAGGGCGCTCGGCTGGTGTGCGGTGGTGGCCGTCCCGAGGGCCTCGACAACGGATTTTTTGTGCAGCCCACGGTATTCGCCGACGTCGACAACAAGATGACGATCGCCCAGGAGGAGATCTTTGGGCCGGTGCTAAGCATCATCGGTTATGACACCGAGGAGGAAGCGATCGCGATCGCCAATGACTCGGTGTATGGGCTGGCCGGCAGCGTGTGGACTACCAACGTGCCGAAGGGCATCAAGATCTCGGAGCAGATCCGCACCGGGACGTACGGAATCAATTGGTATGCCTTCGATCCCGGCTGTCCATTCGGCGGCTACAAGAACTCCGGTATCGGGCGGGAGAACGGGCCCGAAGGGGTCGAGCACTTCACTCAACAAAAGAGCGTGCTGATGCCGATGGGCTACACGGTCAGCTGAAGTCCAACGCCTCGATAGTCGCGATAGCGCCCTGACGCGAGGTCCGGTTGGCGCCATCGATGCAGTACACGGTGTTGCCGACGGTTGCCACCACCTGGCCGTGCCGTGGGGTTGGCATGGGGGGCAAGGTACTCCATTTCCCATCGGCGATGTCGTACATCTCGGCGACTCCCAGCACCTGCGTCGGCTCTTCGCCACCGACCACCACGATTCGGCCATCAAGGAACGCCGCGCCGAAGCTTTCGTCACTGGTTGGCATGCTCAGCAGCTTTATCCACGCCCCCGACTTCGGGTCGAACCGTTCAAACGCCGCGGAGGCCCTGTCGGCGGACAGGAACCTCCCGCCGATCGTGTACACGTAGCTGCCGTCCGACACCGCAGCCAGGTGTTCGCGGGGGGTAGGCATGTTGGCCGCATCCTTCCACGAGCTGCCGTCGAAAACCTCGGTCTGCGGGACCAGCTGATTGGCGTTCTGCCCGCCGACCACCACGAGTTCGTCGCCAACCACCGCGGCCGCCGCTGCCCACCGAGCGTGTCTGAGGGTGGGCAGCTCCACCCAGCCACCGCCACGCAACACGAACACCTTGTTGGACGCGTCGTCGGTGTTGCCGGTCGCACCCCCGATGATGACCACCTCGCCGTGGTAGGTCACCGCCGTCGCATGATGCAAAGCGATGGGCAATGACGGCCCGGCGCGCCAGGTTCTGGTCTGCGGGTCGTATCGCTCGACGGTGGTGAGGGCAGCTCCGCCTTGCAGCCCGCCCATGATCCAGATCTTGTCGTCGTGCACCGCCCACGCCATCTCCAATCTGGCGTGTGGTGCGTCCGGGAGGGTCCGCCACTGCGACGCGGGCTGGACCCTGCGCGGCGGCAGCGTCAGTTCTTCGGCGGCCGAGGTCAGCTGACTGTCGCCAGCATTAGTTGAGCCGCCGATCGCATACACCGACTTCTCCACCGCCGCGACCGCCATGCCGTGGCGCGCGGTCTGCATGTCCGGCAAGCCGGCCCAGGTTTTGGCCATCAGATCGAAGGCGGAAACGCTTTTGAGGACTTGCCCCGATGACACGCCTCCGACCGCCACCAGACGTCCATCGGCGATGGCCACGCCCACGTCATTTCGTGGTTCGGGAAGGGCCGGCAAGGTGGTCCAGGTTTTCCCGGCCGGGTCATAGGCCTCGACGGTCGTCAGGTCGGTGTTGCCGTTCGATCCGCCAACCGCGTAGAGCAGCTTGCCGTCCGAGGCCGCGGCCAGCGTCTGGCGCGGGGTCGGGATCGGGGCGCCCAGGGTCCACGAGGTGCCGTCGAAGATCTCGGTGGTGTTCAGCAGGGCACCGCTAGCGTCCACACCGCCGACGACCACGATGCGGTCACCCACTACCGCCGCGGCCGCCGCCGCCCTCGGCTGTAACATGTGCGGCAACTGCACCCAGTGACTGTTGATCACCCGCCAAACCTGGTCGGTCGCATACCGCTTTTCGTTGGCCGTCCGCCAGCCACCCAACACCACCGGGGTTCCTTGCCAAGTCACCGCCATCGCGTTCTGGACCGGAACCGGCAGATCGTCATCATCGGTCCAACTCTTGATATCGGCGTCATATCCCTCTTGCTGTCCGGTGACAGCACCGTCGCTACGGATCCCGCCGAAGATCCAGATAATGCCGTCCGCCTCGGTGGCCGCCACTTCGTCACGCGCGACGCGCGCGCTGGTAATCGGCTTCCACTGAGTGCCCGGTTGACTTGCGCCACTTGGATGGATGTCATTGCGGTGCGGAAGCGCGTAGTAAACACCGCCGACCACCAATGTCAACGCCACCACGGCAGCCGCGGCGACCGAGGCTATGCGATTCTGCTTCTTGCCCGGCGCCGACAACCACGCCATCGCCCGCGCTCTGATCGATGTCGAGCTAGGAGGCAGAGCCGGAATCTGTGACGTCGGCTGCCCGGGTTCGCCCAGCGGACCCATCGCAGCGCCAAGAGAGTGGGCAAGTCGCGGCTCGCTAAATTGTGCGGTTGGCCCGTGAAAGGCTGCAGTCGCAGCCGGTGGATGTGTTTTTCTGCCGGGTGCACTGATCGGGGCGCACGGCGGCAAAGAGACATCCGCCGGGACGCTTATCGTGCGATCCGCATCGATACCGGCGCTGGTGATGGCCATCGAATCGGGTTTCAAGCCGTTGCGGCGCTGCGCAGCCTGCAACTCCCGGCCGAACTCCGCCGCTGAGGCGGGCCGTTCCGCCGGATCAACCGACATCGCTTTCTCGATGGCCGAACACACCGGGTCCGGGATTCCACCGGGACGCAGATCCGGGACCCGGGTGGTGCTGATACGCATGTACTGCGCGAGGAGTTCTTCGCCGGTGTTGCGCTCGTGCGCGGCGTTGCCCGCAATGAGGGCATAGATGGTGGCCCCGAGCGAGTAAACGTCGGAAGCGACCGTCGCTGGAGTTCCGGTGAGTACCTCGGGTGCGGTGTAGTCGATGGTGCCGGAGAAGTATCCGGTGGCGGTTTCATACCCGCCTTCGATGTGGGCGATCCCGAAATCGCTCAACTGCGGTTCGCCGTAATCGTTGATCAGGATGTTCGCCGGCTTGATATCGCGGTGCAACGTGCCGGCCTGGTGCGCGGTTTCCAAGGCTCCGCATAGCTTCACACCGATCCGCAACGCCTCCGGCCAGGCCACTGGCCCTTCCCGGCGCAACCGTACCGCCAGCGAATCCGCAGCGTGGTAGGGCATCACGATGTAGGGCCGCCCGCTGGGGCTCACACCGACGCGCAGAATGTTGACGATGTTGGGATGCCCCGAGAGCCCACCCATCGCGTAACCCTCACGCAAAAACCGCTCCCGGCCATCATCGTCAAAATGGGACGGCAGCACCTTGACCGCCACGTTTCGCCCCAGCGCCGTCTCGTAGCAGCGATAGATCACCCCGGCCCCGCCTCGAGCCACTTGGCGCGCATTCTCGAATCCGGCGGCGGCTAACTCCGCAGCAATCCCGCTCGGCACCGACGCCAAACTGTCGGCCGTGGACCCTTCAGCCATCTGTGCGCGCTCAACCTTTCGTGCAATAGACGATTCGCGAGCCCATGGAGGAGCGCACATGTACTCACGGGGGTGGTTGGGCATCCACGGCGACGACCAAACCAAGTTGACGACCGAAGTAATACGGTCGGGAGTGAAGCCACAGTCTAACGACCGCAAACCGTTATTGGCGAATCGTCAGTAGGTAGATCCGCTTGGTTTACGTACGGCGGCGCGGGTGCGCGCGCCAACTGCACTGACGCGAGGGTGACCCGCGCACCGATTATGTAATCGTACATACTCAGCAGGGGAACCGCTTTCCTCATCGAACGTTTTCGTGCGGCCGCGAGCATATTTTCCGTGCATCAAGCCGTTGCAACGAAAGGCTTGACCACCGCATCGCGCTTTTATATGCTTTTTTGCATAGTCATGGGCCGGCGGCCCGGCACATGAGCAGCACATGCCGGGAGAAACCATGTGGATTATCGAGCTCAACATCGCCGGCCATAGATTCATCCGGGAGATGCCCGACTTGCGGCGGCCCCGCCGGTTGCACCCGCGCAACGTGCCGTGGCCGACGCTGCGGCACTCGCCTGCTGCATGACGCTTGCCGGGGAGGTATGACGGTGCCGACTACCAGCGGCGCAACTCGGGACCCCGCTTCGACGAAGCGCCGTGGCACCCGCGACAAGATGCTGGTCAGCGCCGCCGAAGTGATGCGCGAGCACGGCGCTGCAGGTGTGACTATCGATGCGGTGCTCGCGCGCAGCGGCGCCCCCCGCGGCTCGGTCTACTACCACTTTCCCGACGGACGGAACCAAATTCTGACCGAGGCGCTGCGGTATGCCGGCGATGCCATCACCACCACCATCGATGACACGGTCGACCGGGGCGCGAAGGTCCTGCTGCGCAAATTCGTCGCGTACTGGGAACACCTGCTAACCAACGACGACTTCACCGCCGGCTGCCCAGTGGTGGCAGCCGCGATTGGCTCGGCCGGTGATGCACCCGAACTACCCACCGAGGCCGGCGCGATCTTGGACCGCTGGTGTACCGCCTTGGCCCGAGCGTTCGTCACCGACGGGTTCAGCGACTCGGATGCGGCGGCGCTGGCAGTCATGTCGATTGCCGCACTCGAAGGCGCGGTTGTGCTGTGTCGCGCGACTCGCAGCGTCCACCCGCTACACCAAGTTGGCGACCAACTCGAATTCCTAATCAAAGCAAGGGAATTCGTTAGTCACAGCGGGATTTCTGATACTCGAGACAGCGCGGACCTAACCGGTGGCACCGGCGGCCACATCGGTACCCGGCGGTGACGGCGGGGCTGCAGCACAGTTCAGCGCAACCCCGTATAGGCTACGGAAGTTCGGGGTATCATGTCGGTGTTCCCGCACGGCTCGACGATCACCTGAGCTGGGCGACCGCCGGGATGCAACGCGGCGGGTCGGAGGTGCGGAATGTCGTATGTGAGCGCGGTACCGGCTAAGGTGACCGCCGCCGCGACAGACTTGGCGAAGATCGGTTCGACAATTAACACGGCCAATTCGGCGGCAGCAACCCCGACCACGGCGGCACTGGCGGCGGCCGGTGATCAGGTATCGGCAGCGATCGCGGCGGTGTTTGGTGAGCACGCTCAGGGATACCAGGCCGTCAGCGCCCAGCTGGCGGCGTTTCATGAGCAGTTTGTGCAGGCACTGAGGGCTGGTGCGCAGGCATACGCCAACACCGAAGCCAGCAACGCTGCAACGATGCAGGCGCCGTCGTAATTCGTGCAGCAGCATGTACCTCGGCACAGGCTGGCACCGTGTTACTTAGGGTCAGTCGCTGGCCGGTAGTGGTTTGACCTCTTTGAGCTGCAGCATGGTCAGGCCGACGCTCAGAGTTCCCGCCCCGGGCTTGGTCACCAGCACCTCGGCACCGGTTTCGTCAAAATAGCGCTTGCCCATCACTGTGCCGTCGGCGAACGCGGGGTCGAGTTCGCCTGACCGTTTAACGCCTATCTCCACCATCGGCACGCCACCGAACCGTAGGTCGTCGAGACTGTCGGCGCTTCTCACATGGCTTCGCGGACAAAGTCGTACTCGATCATCCGGTCTGACCACCGCGCCGATGAGGGATGAGTGCCCGTGGGCACACCCGCTGATCCGTGGACACCTGGGATATGCTGGCATACATGAAACGGACGACGGTCAAGATCCCTGACGCGCTGGATGCTCGTCTGCGGCACGAGGCTCGGCGACGGAATTTGACGATCTCGGAGGTCAGCCGTGAAGCACTCGAGGCCTACCTTGGCGCGTCCGGTGGCCGTCGGCGCCTGAACGCAGCGGCCGCCGGCCGTAGCGGCCGTAGCGATGTCTCCGAGCGTATCGAGGAGATTTTGGCTGCCGAGGTCCGACGATAGGGGCAATTGTTGTCGATGCGGGCCCCCTGTATGCCTACGTCGACGCCGACGACGCCCACCATGCGTCGTCGCTGGAGCTTCTGCAGACCCATCCGGGCCCGTTGATCGTCCCGACACTCGTCATCACCGAGGTGGTCCATCTACTGGGTACCCGGCTAGGCACCGAACCTGAAGTGCGATTCCTCGGCGACTTGGCCGATGGTGCGTTCACCGTCGAGCCAGTAGCCGTGGGAGATTGGCTGCGGATCGCCGAACTCGTTGCGCGGTACCGAGACCTACCGCTTGGCACCGTAGACGCCTCCGTGGTGACCACAGCAGAACGGTTAGGCATCAATGAGATCGCGACCGTCGACCGCCGTCACTTCACCATCGTCCGTCCGTGCCACATCGAGGCCTTCACTCTCTTTCCGTGAATCCCTCGGTGCCGGCGGGGTCGTTTCACGCCCGCGGTTGGTCACATCATGAACGGTTTGAGACACGTGAAGATAGCTCGCATGAGTGGGACTGCCGGCGATTCGATGTTACGCACCGTCAATCCGCCATCCTTGAATTCGGTTGCTGCGCATCGGTATTCTCCGGCCGCGGCCGCCTGGGCTTCGGCGGCCTCCTGGCGTAACGAGTCGGCCGGGCCGACCGTGCAGCACTATCTGACCGGTTAAGTTCCCGTCCAGCGGGGCGGGCGCTTCTCGGCGAACGCGATCGCACCTTCCTTTGCGTCGTTAGACCTGAACACCGGAAACAGGATCTTCATCTGCTCGGCGAACATGGTGTCGCGGCTCCAGCCGCGTGACTCGGTGATGATCCGCTTGGTGGCAGCTACCGCGAGCGGCCCGTTAGCGGTGATCTTCCCCGCCAACACCAGCGCCGCGTCCAGCGCCGTTCCCGGCTCGGCTAGGACGTTGACCAGCCCGAGCTCGTGAGCGCGCTGCGCCGGCAGGTTGTCACCGGTCAGCGCCAGCTCCATGGCGATCGCGTACGGAATACGCTCCGGCAACCGCAGCAACCCGCCACCGCCGGCCACCAGACCCCGCTTAACCTCCGGGATCCCGAACGCTGAGTCCGTGGCCGCCACGATCAGGTCGGTGGCCAGCGCTAGCTCCGTACCGCCGGCTAAGGCGAACCCTTCCACCACAGCGATGAGCGGCTTGGCCGGCGGACGTTCGGTGAAGCCCAGGCCGCGGCCCTCAACGATGACGTTCTCGCCCCGAGCGAATGCCTTGAGATCCATTCCTGCGCAGAACGAGCCACCCGCGCCCGTCAAGATTCCCACCGAGAGCCCGGCATCGCCGTCGAGCCGATCCATCGCATCGGCCAAACCGCGACTCACCGCGGCGTTGACCGCGTTCTTGGCTTTCGGCCGGTTGATCGTGATAATCAGGATCCGATCCCGTTGTTCAACCAGCACTTCAGGTTCGGCGTTGCTGCCGTTTTCGTCGCTCACAGCGCTGCTCAGCTCCTTTGCTATCAGACCGGTGCCAGCGCGGCCTCAACGACCGCCAGGTGTTTCTGGAAGTACCTGCAGCCCAGCATATTTCGATGAAGTCAGTGACCACTCCACCCAGCCGCGTTCGCGGGTGGGTCCGATCGCCGGCGTCATGGCCTGAGCGTACCCCGGCCCAAACGCCGCGGGGCGCGCAGCGTGAAGGGTTGTGGTGTAGCATCGCCATTTCCCGCGAAGAAGTTTGCTTGTTCGGAACACCACCGCTGTTTATCCGCTATCGACCGGATCGCTTGCCAGCTCTTCGGGGACCTGTCCGGCCTTTCGCCAACGGGCGACCGCCAATCTGGCCACGTAGGCGACGGCGCTCATCCCGAACATCACTGCGGTGAGCAGCAGCCACCTGCCCAGGAACGGCTGCTGGGTTTGACCAGTTGCCTCCAGGTACTTCGGCGCACCCTGTTCGATGATGCCGGGAAGGAAAACCAGCAACGTCAGTCCGGCAGCCAGCATGGGTATTCGAATGTAGTTGCGAGCCGGAACTTCTGGGCGGCGTCGGGCCGCCGAGAGACCTCGCCGGCCGACCCGAGCCAGGGTGCGATCGATCAGCGCGTAAAGCGGGAAGAGTAGCAAGTCATGGCCAACGACCGCGGCGGCAAACCAGACCGCAATCGACTGCCACCACGTGTCGTGATTCCACAGATCCGCCAGCTTAAAGGTCGCCAATATGTAGCCCAACAGCGCGAAGCCGGACACCATCGTCAGCAGATGCAATGGATGTGCGCCATAAGTATTCTTGAAACACGTTGAAAGCCTTCGTATCCCGGACATATCAATGCTGCTGGAATTCGATGGCGGCGACCCACTTAGTGTTATGCACACCGGGCAGGGCGGGAACGATGACCCGGGCCGGGTACCCATGATCCAACGACAGGTCAGCGCCGTCGACCCGCAGCGCCAGCAGCGCATCGCGGTCGGTGACCTGGTTGGCGGCCAGCATGGCTTCACCGAAGGCGCCGCCCCGCTGCAGTGATATCACCCGTGCCGAGCGTGGCCCGGGGACGCCGGCCATTCGGGCCAACTCGGCCAGCGGCACCCCGCTCCAGGTCGCCACGGCCGACCACCCTTCGACGCAAGCGATCGGCAACCGCGCGCTGTGTTGCGGTAGACCAGCCAGCGTGGCGCGGTCCAGCACCACCTCCGCGGGCCCACCGCGCAGCACCAACCGCCATTGCGGGCCGACGGCATCCGGCGTGATCCCGGCGGCCGCGGCGGTCTTGTTGATCGGGAAATCACCCGGACTGCGGACCCGGCCCCGAGGCAACAGCAGGGCGGCACCGCGGGTGATACCGCCGAGGGTTTGCCCCGCTGTCAGCACACCGATGAGCAGCACACCGGCACCCACCAAGCCCAGGGCACCGCGCCTGCTGATCGTCGGTTTGCCTGGGTCGGCGGCCACCAGTCCATCCGGGTCGCGCGGCTCCGGGCGCGTGTCGGTCAGCTTGGTGCGCAACACTTCTCGCATCGGCATCGACGTCAACCCGGCGATCATCCGCGGCATCTTGACCGCGATATGCAGCACGAAGCCGGCGATGAAGACCCACGCCCCGAAGTAGTGGCCGGTATAGAAGCTGAACCCGAAGATGTAGTCGTACTGGATGTTGAGCACACCAGTGACGATCTGGAACAGGATCCCACCGACCAACATCAGCACCGAGGCCCGCTCGAGTAGCTGGGCGATCGAGCGCGCCGGCGGCCATACGAACAGGCGAGGGATCACCGACCACAGCTTGGCCAACACCACCGGGATGATCAGCAGGCCCAGCCCCACATGCAGGCCCTGGGTCAGCCGGTACAGCCAAGGTGGACGGGTCGGCCAGGTGAAGGCGGGCAGCCGCAGCCAGCCGACGTCACCGGGGATCGCCTGGCCAAACTGCGGCGCATAGGCGACATAGGACAGCAGCCCGGTAATGATGATGATCGGCAACGTCACCAACAGCACGACGCCGAAGACCGACGTCAGCCACGGCCCCCGCAGGGGGCTCCGAAAGTGGCCCAGCCGTGGGAAACCCGGCGGTGGATGCCGGTCCAGAAAACGCCACAGCCGGACCGGAAACCCATAGTGGTTGCCGCGTTCGGGCCCGCCTTCTGGATCGTTCACAACATCGCCCATTCACGTTCCCTGCGTCATGCCCGACCTGGCGGCCCGGGACGTTACGACGACCCAACCCACGGCATGCTACCCAGGGACGCCGACACCGCGCATGCCATCAAATTTCCAAATGCGTTCGGGGCGCCCGTTGTGGCACTGTCGACGGCTGTGACTGCTTCCCCTGGACCGACAGCGCTGACCGTTCGCACGGTCAGCGACAGCGACTGGCCGGCGATATCGCTGGTGAGTTCCACCAGTTTCGGCGCGTTCAGTCATCCCGACACGCTGACGGCGTGGCGCACCATGATGCCCAACGACAGCGCGGTGGTGGTGTGCGACGGGGCCGACGTTGTCGGCGTATCGCTGTACCTAGATTTTCAGCTGACGGCGCCCGGCGGGACGCTGCTTCCGGCCGCAGGTGTCAGCATGGTGGCGGTTGCTCCTACCCACCGGCTGCCGTGGCTTGATGCGCATAATGTTGACCGAGCTGCACCGGCGCATCGCTGCCGCCAGGTATCCGATTGCCGTGCTGACAGCCAGCGACGGCGGTATCTACGGCCGGTTCGGATACGGCCCGGCGACCATCAGGCATGAGTTGAGCGTTGAACGCGGCGCTGTGCGTTTCCACGCCGACGCCCCCGATCCCGGTGGGGTGCGGCTGGTGCGTCCGCCGACCACCGCGACGAGTTCGCCGCGATTTATGACCGTTGGCGGCGAAACACGCCGGGTGGGCTGCTGTGCCCGCAGCCGCTGTGGGATGAGCTGCTGGCCGACCGCGACAACACCCGCGGCGGCGGCACAGCGTGGTTCGCGATGCTCCATCCCGACGGTTATGCCCTGTATCGAGTATTTGGCCGCGATCCGATGACGGTTCGGGTGGGTGAGTTCGCCGCGGTCACCGTCGACGCCCACGTCGCCTTGTGGCGGGCACTGCTGGGGCTCGACCTCATCGACAAAGTGGTCATGGATACTCATCACGCCGATCCGTTGCCCTACCTGCTCAGCGATGCGCGGCTGGCGGCCACCACGGCCCGTCAGGACGACCTTTGGCTGCGCATCATGGACATCCCCACCGCCCTTGTGGCGCGCCGCTACCAGGCCGAATTACACACGGTCCTAGAGGTCTCCGACACGTTCGGCGGTGGCGGCCGATTCGCTCTGCAGATCCGCGACGGCCGTGCCCGGTGCACGCCCACCGACGAACCAGCCCAGATCGAAATGGCTCTCGACGTGCTGGGCAGTCTGTACTTAGGCGCGCATCGCGCCTCGGAACTGGCCCAGGCCAACAGGATACACAGTCACGACATCGCACTGGTTCAACATGTTGATGCGGCGTTCGCCAGTGCTGTTCCCGCCCGGCTCGGTTATCGGTTTTAGCGCTCCTCCGGTGGTTTGAGCCGGTGTTGGCACTACTGGGCGCCGCGACGTATTGCCGGTCCCGGACGTTGCCTTCGGCACGGGCGGTGCTGGCGATGCGCGGGCACCGCAAACCCGCGACCCACATCGATATCGAGGTGATCACCTTGGGATCCGGAGTCGGCGTTCGGTTGTTCCGGCCCGTCGGCGTCACCGAACCGGGGCCCGCACTGCTGTGGATTCACGGCGGAGGATACGTGCTGGGGACCGCGCAACAGGACGACCGGCTGTGCCACCAGCTCAGTAAAACCTGGGCATCACCATCGCATCGGTGGAATATCGGCTGGCACCCGAATATCCGTATCCCGCGCCGTTGTAGGACTGCTACTCGGCGGCGTAGGCGATGTCACCGGCGATAATCGTCGCGGCCACCAGACTAGCGTCCAGTTCAGCTAGCACCACGGTGGGCGATTCCGTGAGCACGCACAGATCCCCGGGCTGCCCGACGTCCACCGCCCGTGCCCGGCCCGGTTCATCGGGCCAACCCAAAAACATCGTCAAAGCTGTTCGCGCCGAGATACATTCGTTTGCGTTAAGAACGGCGCCGCCGAGTGTGGTGCGGTGCACCGCGGCGCGCATAACCGCCCACGGGTCGCCGCAGCCGAACGGCATGTCGGTCGACAGCGCCACGCCCACCTTCGCCTCCAGCAGGGACGCGACCCGCCATAGCTGACCATGTTCGGCGGCTGGAACCTGGGCGAGATACTGATCGCCGCGCTCGGCGACGAAGTTGGGCTGCGTCACCACGGTGACACCGAGGTCGGTGAGGTCGGTCAAACTGTCGTCGGGCACAACGGCGGCGTGCTCGATACGGTCGCGCCGATGACTACCCGCCGCATGCAGGGCCGCGATGGTCACCACCAGCTGGGCTGCAGTCACGCAGTGCACCGCTATTGGCCGATCGTCGCGGTGCTGGTCGGTGATCCATTCCGTCAACGCGTCCAGGTCGAGAAAATCGTCCTGCAAGATTTTCTTACCGGGCGACAGGAAACGCACCTGGGGCCGAAATTCACCCCGCCGGTGCGCCACCAACAGCGAAACCATGTCGTCGGCGCCGAGATCGGGTGTGGCGTCGGTGACGCCAGTGACTCCGACCGCGGTGAGCCGGCGGCTGAGTTCGCCGAGGTCGCTATCGCGGCGTTGCAGCGCCTCGGACCAGACACGATCGCTGCTGCGTAGGCGCCCGTCCTGGTGCTCGGCCATGCCGACCCGGCGCAGTGCTGCAGAGTTGAGGGTCCACAATGCGCCACTGCGGTGCTGCACGCGCACGGGAATGTCGGGCACCAGAGCATCCAACGACCTCCGGTCTAGCTCACCGGCAACCGACTCGTGATAGCCGACCGCGCGAATCCATCCGTCTGGCCCGGGCAGGGCATTCCACAATACTTGTGCTAGTTGGTTTTTGGTAACGACGACAGGTGGACCGACTCGAAGCGAATCCAATGCGGCCGCCGCGGAGCGTAGGTGCATGTGGTGGTCGTGCAGGCCGGGAAGCACGGTTCCGCCGCCGGCGTCGAACACGGTCTCGCCTCGCCTGGCAGCCAGGTTATCGCCCACCTCGTCGACCCGCGCGCCAACCCGGATATCGACCATCGCGCCGTCCAGCAACGTGGCCCGCTGAATCAGCATGATAGGCAGCCCCTTTCGAAGACCATGCGTCGCACGGTGTCGTCATCAGCGCCATGCTGGGCCGCCGGCTTCGCAGCAGGCGGGGCCGGTGGCGGTAACGCCGGGTGCGCGCAGACCGGCGTTGTCGTCGGGTCCGAGCCGGCGGCGCACCAGTGCCGCGGGCCGTGAGCCTTCGATCACGATGTCGGCGACGGTCAGCAGCGCGCGTAACTCATCGGCTTGACAGCCGAAATCCAGGAAGTAGGACAACGACCCAACACGTTGGCCCCGGAGAAGTCCGGTGGCCCGTCGGGCATACCGGTCAGGTAGGCCAGCCCGCTGCTTGCCCAGTCGCTGGCCCACCGGGATGGTGCAGCTCACGACGCCGAGCCTATGCGATCAAAATTGCAGCGCGCTAAAACGCCAGTCCAGCACCGGTCGGTCGGACTCGCCGGCCTCCGACACCGCGTAAACCAGCGACCGCAACCCCAACACGCCTCCCTGCTCGGTCGCCGCGGCGGACTCGACGTGCAACTCGCTGTACAGGGTGTCCCCCTCGTGGACGGGACCGGTGTGGTCGCAGGACCTCCAGCCCAGCACCATCGCCAGATTGGGCAGCATCCGGCCGGCCTGGGCCAGCGCCAGACCAATGGTGTGTCCGCCGTAGACCAGCCGGCGCCCACCTACCCGCGAATCATGATGTGTAGCAGCGATATTCGTCGTAAGCCTCGCCAGTTCCGGTGCGCTGCTGACGATGTCGCCGGTGCTGCGCAACACCGCACCCGCGATCCCGGCGTCGAAATGCGGGCCGGGCACCCGTTCCCGGAAGGCCGCCGCGTCCCACTGCCCGGTCGGATCGGAGGCCGGCCCGGCGGCGTCGGCGCCGACGGTGGACAGGTCATCGGTGCGACTCAGCGCGTCGTCGGGGTGCCAGGCCGGGCTGGCGGGCAGCATGGCACAGCGGTAGAAGTCGAGCACCAACCGGTCGGCCTGGTCGATTGTGGTCATTCGCAGCGCCGCCATTCCGGTGGGAGCCCGGCCAGGTTTCGCCGAGTTAGCCTGCAGCCCAACCACTTCGGTGCGGGTGTAGAGGGTGTCACCGATGACCGGAAAGCGGTGAAAGATGAGCCCGCGGTAGAACAGGTTGGCTTTCACCCGCTGGGTGACCAGCGTCGACTGCCCGATCGCCACATCGCAAACTAGTCCTGGGTGCGCCAGCGTGGCGGGTGCGCCGATCACCGCGGCCGACAGTTCGGCGTCCAGAGCCAGACGCATCCGGTCGCCCACGATCGCCTGATGAACCGCCGCCATCCCCGACGTCAGCGTCAACGCCGGCGCCCAGTCAAACACCTGACCGATTGAGAGGTCGTCGAAGTAGGGCCCGCCTTCGCGTTGGCCCGCATACCCGTTCGCAGTCACAACGCCACATGCTGGCAGGCTGTCGATCAGGGGGTCAATACGGAGGGCAACGCGGATGAACAGTGAACGCAACGACGACGAAGAAATGCTGGTCGCCACCGTGCGGGCATTCATCGATCGCGATGTTAAACCGACCGTGCGTGAGGTCGAGCACGCCAATGCCTACCCCGAGGCGTGGATCGAGCAGATGAAACGGATCGGCATCTACGGCCTGGCCGTTCCCGAAGAATACGGCGGGTCGCCGGTATCGATGCCGTGCTATGTGCGGGTCACTCAGGAGCTGGCCCGGGGCTGGATGAGCCTGGCCGGCGCGATGGGCGGACACACCGTCGTCGCCAAACTGCTGACGCTGTTCGGCACCGAGCAGCAGAAGCGCGCCTACCTGCCACCGATGGCGACCGGCGAGCTACGGGCCACCATGGCGCTAACCGAGCCAGGCGGCGGCTCTGATCTGCAGAGCATGTCGACTACCGCACTGCCAGACGGCTCCGGCGGCCTGCTGATCAACGGGGCTAAGACCTGGATCAGCAACGCACGCCGATCCGGCCTGATCGCCTTGCTGTGTAAGACCGACCCGCAGGCCACGCCGCGACACACGGGCATGTCGATCCTGCTTGTCGAGCACGGGCCGGGTCTGACGGTGTCGCGCGACCTACCCAAGTTGGGCTACAAGGGCGTTGAGTCCTGCGAGCTGACGTTCGACAACTTTGCGGTACCGGTGTCGGCGATCCTGGGTGGCCGCATGGGCGAAGGCTTTTCGCAAATGATGAAGGGTCTGGAGACGGGCCGCATCCAAGTGGCAGCCCGAGCCCTCGGCGTGGCGACTGCGGCACTCGAAGACGCACTGGCCTATGCCCAGCTCCGGGAAAGTTTCGGCCAGCCGATTTGGCAGCATCAGGCCGTCGGTAACTACCTGGCCGACATGGCGACCAAACTCACCGCCGCCCGTCAGCTCACTCGCTATGCCGCCGAACGCTACGACAGCGGCGAGCGCTGCGATATGGAGGCCGGGATGGCCAAGCTGTTCGCTTCCGAAGTCGCGATGGAGATCGCCCTGAACGCGGTGCGCATCCACGGCGGCTACGGCTATTCATGCGAATACGATGTCGAACGCTACTTCCGGGACGCGCCACTGATGATCGTCGGCGAAGGCACCAATGAGATCCAGCGCAATGTGATAGCCGGGCAGCTGGTAGCCCGGGGAGGCATCTGAGCAAGTCCTTGCAGCTGCCGCATGAGTGTGCTCGCACCGGAATTCGCGAAATCCACGCCAGCAACTGACTGGTGCTGTATATTTGCCTGACTTCGGCGCCGGCAACCCGACGCCAGCAGTGAGCTTGTCGTAGCGGAGGAAAGGCAGTCGCCATGAGTAATCCGCCATCGCCGTACCCCGGTTCCTCAGAGTGGCCCGGCCAACAACCAGAGTGGCAAGGGCAACAACCCGGGTGGCCGGGGCAACAGGGAAGCTGGCCGGGCCAACAGGAGCCAGACAACTACCTCGTCTGGGCAATTCTGTGCACAGTCCTGTGTTGCCTCCCGTTTGGGATTGTGTCGATCGTGTACTCCACCAAGGTCTCCGGGCTGTGGAGTCAAGGGCGCTATGCCGAGGCGCAGGCCGCGTCCAATAACGCCAAGAAGTGGGCCATCATCGGCGCGATCGTTGGCGCCGTCGTTGCCGTGATAGGTACAATTCTCTATGTTGTACTCTTCGCGGTGGCCGTCTCGAACGCTCCGTCCATTACCACCACCACATTTTCGGGCTTCTGAGGCAGAGCCCCGCACATGCGGCGTTGAGCATCAACAGGTTTGATGTGCGGATCGCCATCGCTATCTTGCGTCTGCGAGGTGCGCATATCAGTCGCCGAGCGCCACCGACAGGTCGACCAACCGGAACATGGTTTCACCCCGAATATTTCTCGACCAGCTCGTTCTTGTAGAGCTTCCCGCTGTCGGTACGTGGCAGTTGTGCTTCGAACGTGATGGATCGTGGGCACTTAAAGTGCGCCAAGCGGTCTCGCAGCCAGGCCAGCAGCTCATCGGAGAACTGGTCGGTGGCGTCGGCCGGGTCGACGGTCTGCACCACCGCCATGACGTGTTGACCCATTTCTTCGTCGGGAACACCAAACACCGCCGCGTCAAGCACCTTTGCGTGGGTGACCAGAAGGTTTTCGGCTTCTTGTGGGTAGATGTTCACCCCACCCGAGATGATCGTGTGGTGGCGCCTATCGGTCAAGAACAGGTAGCCCTGGTCGTCGAGGTAGCCAACGTCGCCGACGGTCACCCAGCCGTGTTGGTCGCGCGACGCAGCGGTTTTCGACGAGTCATTGAGGTATTCAAAGGGATACCCACCCTCGAAAAAGATCTCCCCGGGCTGGCCCGGCGGCAGCTGGCTGCCGTCGGGTCCGAGGATGTGAACCGCGCCCAGCATGGGTTTGCCGACCGAACCCGGATGAGCTAGCCAGTCCTCGGCGGTGATCAGCGTCGAGCCGATCGCTTCCGCGGATGCGTAGTATTCGTCAATGATCGGTCCCCACCAGTCCATCATTTTCCTCTTGATGTCCACCGGGCACGGGGCGGCGGCATGTATCACCCGCTTGAGGCTGGATATGTCATACGAATTACGGACATCTTCAGGAAGTTTCAGCATCCTGACGAACATGGCCGGCACGAATTGTCCATGGGTTACCCGATAGCGCGCAATGGCGTCGAGCGTTCCCTGCGGGTCAAAATTCTCCATTACGACGGTGGTAACACCCGCAGCCTGCACGCTCATCGACCATACTGCCGGAGCGGTGTGGTAAATCGGCGCGGGACTCAAATAGACCGAGTCGCGGTCCATCCAAAAGTCAAGTAGCGCCGACATCATGCCCGGCGCCGCGTCCGGGGCCACATGTGGCAGTTCACGTTTGATCCCCTTGGGCCGACCGGTGGTGCCCGACGAATACTGCAGCAGATCGCCCTCGCGTTCGTCGTCGATCGGGGTGTCCGGTTGATCGGCAACACATTCCGGGTAGCGCTCCCAACCGGCGAGATCGCCGTGCGGGTCGGCGCCGGCGATCATCACTAGGTGTGGCAGCCCATCCGGAAGGTGTTCGGCCAGCTGCTGGCAGGTCGCGCGCAGCGCCGCCGAGCCGATGATCGCTTTGGCGCTGCTGTTGTCGACGATGTAAGCCACCTCCGGCGGAGTGAGGTGAGTATTGATCGGCGTGTAATACAAGCCGCTGCGGCGAGCCGCCCACATGACCGCATGGATGTGTTCGTTGTTCTCCATCAGGATCGCGACGGTGTCACCCTCACGCAGTCCGGCCTGACGGAACCTGTGGGCCAGCCGGTTAGCGCGGGCTTCCAAGTCATCGAAGGTGATGACCGTCCCGGACGGGTGCACGATGACCGCGGGTTTGTTGGCGCCCTGCTGACCGGAAATGTGCTGGCGAATCTGCATGGGCCCGACTGTACGACGACCCGGCCGGTAACGGGTGGATGCGGCGACAACGCGCAAGTCAATGACACCCTGCTGCCGGCAGCAGCAGCGCACTATCACCGAATTCATGCCAGAGATAACCGTGTTCGATTGCCTCCCGGTACGCCGTGGCTACCAGGTCCTGACCCGCGACGGCCTCGAGCAGCATCAGGTGCGAGGCGCCAGCTTCATGCCATCCGGTGATCAGGCCATCAACCACCCGGCGCGGGCGGCCAGCACCGAGCACCAGATTCGTCCAGCCAACGGCTGGCTGTACCAGGCCGTCGGCGCTGGCGGCCGACTCCAATGCCCGGGTCACCGTGGTACCCACGGCGATCACGCGTCCACCGGCGGCGTGCGTCAGGTTCACCAACCGCGCGGTGGCGGGCCCGACGGCGTATAACTCAGCGACTGGTGGTTCGCCAAGCTGCGCGGACGACACCCCCGCGTGCAGGGTGATCGGCGCGATAGCAATGCCATCGGCCACCAGAGCGGTCACTAACTCTGTGGTAAATGGTCTTGCTGCACTGGGCATTTCAGCGCTGCCGAGGTGGCGGGCGAAGACGGTTTGATAGTAGTGCAGCGGCCACTGTCGCGGCACGTACGAGTACCTGATCGGCCGGCCGTACCGGGCGAGGTACGACACGACGCTGCCGCCGAGGCCCTCAACAGCCACCCGCGCCGTCCACAGCCGCGCGCCATCGATTCCAGCTCGCGGGTAGGACGATCCGATGACGATGGCGCCGCCGCCGGGCATGTCGATGCGTTCGCCAGGCCGAACGTCGGTCAGGTGCCCGGTCGCATTCCCGTCGGGCCGGAGTTCAACCACCCACAGCTGGTCGGCGAGCGCGGTGCAGAAGTGGATGGCAATCAGATTTCCGGCCCGGCGGCCGTCGACCGCGGCCGCCAGGGTGGCGGAGTTATTCACCACCAGCAGGTCGCCGGCCTGTAGGTAATCGCCGAGGTCGGCGAATCGGGCGTGGCTGACGCCGCTAGACCGGGCGACCAGCAATCTGACCGCATCGCGCGCGAGACCGCGCGCTTCCGGCGGCTCGGTGGCGTCGGAGTTCGGGGGCCGGTGGAAATGGGTGCGCGGCCGCACCGCGAGCATCACGGCCGCGCTCCAGACAGCGCCAGATCTACGGCGCGGTACCGCCCGGCGGCCGGCCGGATATCGAGCAATCGCAGCAATGCCGGCACCTTTGCCTCCGGCTCGGCGCGGTCGGAGATGTCCTCGCCGGGGAAGGCGGCCTGATGCATCTCGGTCCGCATGTCGCCCGGGTCGAAGGCGTACACCGACACGGCGGGAGCCTCAGCGGCCAGGATGGCCGATAGCTGATCGAGTGCGGCCTTCGACGAGCCGTACCCGCCCCAGCCCGGATACGGCTCGACGGCCGCGTCGGAGCTGAGGTTGACGATTGCGCCTGCGTTGTCGGCAAGCGCCGGCAACGCTGCCTGAATCAGCGCAAGCGGGGCAAACACGTTGGCCTGATACACCGCCCACAGCTCGCCGGCCGGGTACTCGGCCAGAGCCGGTTGCGGGCTTGGACCGAGCCGACTGGCATTGTTCACCAGCAGGCGAAGCGGCCCGGTGTCGATTGCCGCGGCGACCAATGCGTCACGGTGCGACGCATCGGTGACATCGCCGGGTAGGGCGATTAGCTGTGCCGAGTTCAGCTGTCGGGCAGTCATTTCCAGATCGGTGGCTCGGCGGGCATCGCCGACGACGGCCCAGCCACGGTCCAGCAACGCGGCGGTCACCGCTCGGCCAAACCCACGTGATGCACCGGTGACAATGGCGACGGGACGGGTGTGAGATTCAGTCATACAGCCATACTGATAGTTGAAGTAAACTTTAAGTCAAGTCCTCAATTTGAGTAGGCCACATGGATAAGCGCGATTTGTTCACCGTCAGCGAGATCGCCGAACGCAGCGGCTTCGCCGCGTCGGCAATCCGATTTTACGAGCGTCAAGGCCTGATCACTGCGTCCCGTACGGGTGGCGGACAACGCCGATTCGAACGACAGATGCTGCGGCGCCTGGCGTTCATCCGGGCGGCCCGCAATGTCGGATTGACCCTGGACGAGGTCGCGGCGGCACTGGCGAAGCTACCGGATCGGCGTACTCCAACGCGCGCCGACTGGGCTCGGCTGTCCAAAGACTGGCGCGCACGCCTCGATGATCAGATCGCGGGGCTGGTGGCGCTGCGCGACAATTTGGAATCGTGCATCGGTTGCGGTTGCCTGTCGCTGAAGCGATGCGGCATCTCTAATCCAGGCGACTCGGCAGCCGTCGCCGGATCGGGTGCGGTCTACCTACCGAAGTCGTTGCGGCGTAACTAATTTCGCCGAGCAGTCCGCCGCGGGCGTTAGTCCGCCTCTGCCAGCCGCTGCTTGAGCGCTTCGAACTCGTCGCGGACGCCGGTAGGCAGCTTGTCGCCGACGAACTCAAACCACTCTTCAATCAACGGCAGTTCGTCACGCCACTCGCCCGCGTCCACCGCGAGAGCCTGGGCAACGTCGCCGCTGGTGATGTCGAGCCCGTCCAAGTCCAGGTCCGCGGCGGTCGGCACAATACCGATCGCGGTGTCCTGTCCGCCTGCCTGGTGTTCGATGCGGTCGACGATCCACTTCAACACCCGGCTGTTCTCGCCGAAGCCCGGCCACAGGAACTTGCCGCCTTCGCCGCGGCGGAACCAGTTGACGAAGAACACCTTCGGCAGCTTGGACTCGTCGGAGTTCTTGCCCAAGTCGATCCAGTGCTGGAAGTAGTCGCCGACGTGGTAGCCCATGAAAGGCAACATGGCCATCGGGTCGCGCCGCACCGTACCGACCTTGCCCTCGGCGGCGGCGGTCTGCTCGCTGCCCATGGTGGCTCCCATGAAGACACCGTGTTGCCAGTCGCGGGCCTGCGTCACCAACGGCACCGTAGTCTTGCGGCGGGCACCGAACAGAATGCCCGAGATCGGCACGCCCTGCGGGTCGTCCCACTCCGGCGCCAGGATCGGGCACTGCGACATCGGCGTGCAATAACGTGAATTTGGGTGCGCCGCATTGGTTTCCGTCTCGCGGAAGTACCAGTCGTTGCCCTTCCAGTCGACCAGGTGCTGCGGGTCGCCTTCCAGACCCTCCCACCACACGTCGTTGTCGTCGGTGAGCGCGACATTGGTGAACACCGTGTTGCCCGCGGCGATGGTCCGCATGGCGTTCGGGTTGGACTTCCAGTTGGTGCCCGGCGCCACCCCAAAGAAACCGAACTCGGGGTTGACCGCGTAGAGCCGGCCGTCCTCGCCGAACCGCATCCACGCGATGTCGTCCCCGAGCGTCTCAGCGCGCCAGCCCGGGATGGTCGGTTGCAGCATGGCGAGGTTGGTCTTGCCGCAGGCCGACGGGAACGCCGCCGCGAAGTAGTAAGCCTTGTTCTCCGGGGAGATGAGCTTGAGGATCAGCATGTGCTCGGCGAGCCAGCCCTCGTCGTGGGCCATCGCCGAGGCGATGCGCAGCGAGTAGCACTTCTTGCCCAGCAGCGCGTTGCCGCCGTAGCCGGAGCCGTAGCTCCAGATCTCGCGGGTCTCCGGGAAATGGGTGATGTACTTGGTCTCATTGCACGGCCACGGCACGTCTTTTTGCCCCGGCTGCAGCGGGGCGCCCACCGAGTGCAGGGCCTTGACGAAGAACCCGTCGTCGCCGATCTTCTCTAGGGCGGCCGTGCCCATCCGGGTCATCACCTTCATCGACACGACGACGTATTCGGAGTCGGTGATCTCCACGCCCAACTTCGGGTCCTCGGCGCCCAGCGGGCCCATGCAGAAGGGCACCACCCACATGGTGCGACCGCGCATGCAGCCGCGGTACAGCTCGGTCAAGGTGGACCGCATCTCGGCGGGGGCCATCCAGTTGTTGGTCGGTCCGGCGTCGATCTCGCGCTCGGAACAGATGAAGGTCCGAGACTCCACCCGCGCCACGTCGGAGGGGTCGGACAACGCCAGGTAGGAGTTGGGGTGCTTTTCGTCGTTCAGCTTCTTGAAGGTGCCCGCCGCGACCAGTCGCTCGGCGAGCCGTTGCCATTCTTCGTCGGAACCGTCAGCGAAGACCACCCGGTCAGGCTGGGTCAGTTCGGCGACCTCCGCTACCCACGACAGCAACTCCTGGTGGTTTGTTGGCGCGGTGTCCAGACCGGGAATGGTCGCTGAGGTCATCGAAGTCTCCGTCTCCTGAATTCTTCTGCGTACTTAGTCGGCTTCTCGTGGTCACTGCTGCACTCGCCGGCATTTGCCCACACAAACGCGTTATCTACAGGTTATCGTGACGAACTTGTCCCGGAAGGCGCGGGCAGGTATAAGCCTGCTCACAACAACGATTCAGAAAACCTTAAACGATTCAGAAATCGTAAATGCGTCAGGAATTGTCACCATTCGCACTCCTGGAAGCCGATTCGCTGGTTGCGCTCGGGCCTTCGGGGCCCGCTGGGCCCTGGTGGTCCTCGTCGCCCTCGGGTGTGGGTATACCCGGATCACCCAGTTCTGCACGCACAACATCGAGCGCGGCTTGCACCGTCGGCATCTCCCGATCACGCGCCGCCTCGGCCCGCGCCGAGGCAATGGCGTGTTCGCGCAATTCGCTGTCGATAACACTGACCTGATCGGCCACCCGAGCATTCTCGACCTCATCATGCGCTGCCAGTGCGGTGCTCAGCGCCGACTCGACAGCCAGTACCCGGGTGGCGACCAGCTCTTCCACCGTGGATCGCAGTGACGCCGTCACGTCGCTCGCCCACCGGTCCAGCACCGCACGGTCACGTAACAAGCCACGGATGTTGACCACCACGACGGTCAACGCCAGTCCGATCGCCACGCACACGACGACCCCTGCGGCTTTCAGCCCGGGAGCCAGACCGACCACCACGCGACCCAGCGTCAGCGCCACACCTAGTCCGAATCCGGCGCCCAACAGCATCATCAGCCAGGTTTCGGCCCGCCGCGATTTCAGCAGCGGGGCTCCGACGTCGATCACCGGCAGCGCTTCGAAGGCGGGCGGGGCGACCGGCAAACCCATCACCTCCGCGACCTCGGCGAGGTGTCGTGCGGTACCGTCGCTCACCTCGGCGACCACCTGCGCCGCCCGGCCGCGCGCATACCCCTCGAAACCCGGCATGTCCCGCCGAGATAGACCCGCGGTGTCCTCTTGCAACTCGCCACGCATCGACGAACAACAGTTGCGGGCAAAGTACGACAACTGGACCCGAGCCTGCTGGATCAGACCGCGCAGCGTAATGCTGCGCTCGGATTTCGACTGGCGCCGCTCCCGCAGGGCCGTGCTGCGCTGTGCGCGCAACGCGTCAACCCGTACCCGCCGGCCGGCACCCTCGGCGTCACGATCGAACCTTTCCGCCGCCGTTTGGAGCCGGGACTCCCACGCCCGCAACCTATTTCGCCTAGCGATATCCGAGTCGGCGAGTTGCTCTGAGACGATGTCGACCAAATCGTCGACCTGCGGTTCACCGGCATCAGGCAACGCCGCCGCGCCCACCCAGGGCACCTGACGGTAGCGGGGCGCGTGCGCGGCCAGTGCGTCGCGGTTGGCGGTAACCACGTCGCGCCAGGTCCGGTGCATGTCGATCTTGGACACCACGCCGATCACCACGTCGGTGTGGTCGACGGCGGCGTCCAGCAGCGCACAGTCCGATTCCGTCAGTTCAGCCGCGGCAGAAACGACGAACACCACCGCCAGCGGCGCATCGCCGGGCCCCAGGTCGGTCGACTCGACGAACTTGTGCTGCGGCAGGCGTTCGCGTAACGCCGCGGCCACACCAGTTGCGCCAGCCATCCACGGCCCGGTCACCAGCACCACCTCCTGGCGATTGATGGCAGGCGAACTCAGCCCGGGCCCGACCGCTGCCACTAACGCGTCCACCTGGGCGGCCGGATCGTCGTCAGCCGCGCTGATCACCGGGCCTCCCTACCGTCACCGGGCGCAGCAGCCTGGGACCAGAGCCGTAGCGACCCTCTGACGATATCCGCGCCGCATGAACGGTGCAGCTCGCTCACCGGGCCGAGGCTTCCGACGCTATAGCGCTGCCAGCGCACCGCCCGCGACAGATGCGCGGCCGGATCGTCAGCCGGGTCGACACCATCCAGCTTCAGTGGCGATCGCGAGTGCGGCGGAGCCGTGCGAAGCGGGTCGACACCATCCAGCTTCAGTGGCGATCGCGAGTGCGGCGGAGCCGTGCGAAGCGGGTCGACACCATCCAGCTTCAGTCCGGCTGCCAGCCCAGACGCCTGGGCCAGGTCGATAGCGGAGGCCATCCGAGCGACCACCGTGTCGTCACGGGATAGGAACTCGCAGATCCGCTCGCCGAGCCTGTCATCACAGACGGCGAATGCCTCTAATTCCGCGACGGCCTGCAGCACCCGCCGGTAACGCACCTCGGCGCCAACGGCAGCAACTTTGTCGACGACGGCATCGACGCCGCTGACCCGGCGCAGCAATGCCCGCACTTGCCTAGCCGTCCCGCCTTTGCGCAGCGCCGCCACCGCGAGCGCGGTCCCGAACAGGTCGAGCGTGTCCAGTAAGCGCCGCCGGTCCGCAGTCGGCACCGGGCTATTGGCGGCCAAGAAACCGTCGACCGAGCCAGCAAGGCAGGCATAGCCGCCCGGATCGGCGGCCAGCATTCGCAGCGCGGCCCACAAACCTTCATCCAGGCATTCGCCTGGCCGATCGTCGAGCGCGGCGACGGCGAGTAAACCGATCATCGGCTGCACGGGTACCCCCACCAGCTCCGAAAATTGCGCGCAGCGGCTCCGCGCCGCCGCGATGGGTCCGTCGCCGGCGAACCCCACCAAATCGGCTTTGTTCAGCACCACCACGATCAGGTGCCGCGCCGCGGCGATGGCCTCCCTGTCCTCGGGTTTGAGCACTTCGGCGATCAGGTAAACGTCCAGGTCGGCGGCGTCAGTGCGCGGCGTCACCGCGAGCCCCGAGGTGCTTCCCACGCGGTCCAGGGCACGCGCCACCGTGCGGCAACCCACTCCCCGGCGGCCGCGGACAGCCACGTGCACTGGCGCGGCGGCTCGCTCCGCGATCGCCGTCACCCGGCTGTCAGCGGTCCTGGCCGCAAACCGGGCCAGCTCGTCGACAAAAATCTGGTGCCCCCGTTCTGTCACGTCCCGCCTGCCCGAACCCATTAGCCCGATCGCCCCGATCCCTTGCCGGTTTTGCCTCTTCGGGTGCAGGGTTTGCCTCGTCGCCCAACTCGGTTCGTTTGCCGGGGGGCCGATCAGGCCCTACCGAATGGTGGCACCTCCGTTGCCAAGATGCGAGCCACCGCTACCAGTTGAAAGCAACTGTTGGGTATCAATCTGGACCAGGGGCGGCTACGTCAGGGGTTCATAGGCCACCATGGACAAATGCATGCGCAACCCGGGGTGAGGGTACGTCCCGACACGCCGGCGGCGGCGGAACCCCAAACCAGCCCGGCCCACGGACCGGATTCGCACCTATCACCGGCGCCGTGTGACCTCAACCAGCCTGAGCATGGCTCCGAACAAAGTGGTGTGAGACGCCACCTCCCGGCCACGGCTTTTCGTACGCGACGCTCCGCCTTGTCACACGCTCAGCGCCAAACCTGGGAGCGACTGTGGCCAGAACTGGGTTTGATAAGCGGCGACCCGCTGCACCCGGCTTCGCCGCCCTTGCGATCGCCACTAGGCATTACGGCGGTGCCCCAAACCCCGAGCAGCGAGCCGCTGGACACCAACGCGTGGTTCGGGCGTTCCGCCCCGGTGGTGCTCGAGGTCGGCTGCGGCAGCGGCACCTCGACGCTGGCCATGGCGCAGCACGAACCCGATATCGACGTGATCGCGGTGGAGGTTTACCGGCGCGGGCTGGCGCAGCTGCTGTGCGCGATCGATCGAGACCAGGTGCGCAACATTCGGATGATCCGTGGGAACGCGGTCGACGTGCTGCAGCATCTGATCGCGCCGAGGTCGCTGACCGGTGTTCGTGTGTTCTTTCCCGATCCATGGCCTAAGGCACGCCACCACAAACGCAGGTTCCTGCAACCGGCCACGGTTGCACTGATCGCCGACCGGCTACTGCCCGGTGGGGTCCTGCACGCCGCGACCGACCACCCCGGCTACGCCGCGCAAATCGCCGAGGTCGGCGACGGCGAACCACTGCTGAGGCGTGCCGATGGCGGCACCGGGCTGCCAATCTCAACCGTTCGCCCAACCACCAAGTACGAAACGAAAGCGCAGCATGCTGGTAGCGCCGTCACCGAGTTGATTTGGGAAAAGCGAAGTTGATTTGTAAAAAGTGAAGTTAATTTGCCGAAAGCCGAAATTGATCTTGAAAGCAGCACAGTTGATCTTGATAAACCGATGACTATGCGGGTGGCAGAAGAAGCAACCTCCGCAGCGGCCCCGGAAACACCGGAGCCACTCATACCGCCGGCACTGCCCGGCAATTGCGTCGGGGACCTGGGTAGCTTCGCTCCCCCGGCCAGGCGTGTGCTGTTGGTTTGGGACGCGCCCAACCTCGACATGGGCTTGGGCTCCATCTTGGGCCGCCGTCCGACCGCCCTGGAACGTCCGCGTTTCGACGCACTGGGTCGCTGGCTGCTAACCCGCACGGCAGAAGTGGCAGCCGGCCATCCAGACGGCACGATCAAACCCGAGGCCACCGTGTTCACCAACATCGCGCCGGGCGGCGCCGACGTGGTTCGACCGTGGGTGGACGCGCTGCGTAACGTGGGGTTTGCGGTCTTCGCCAAGCCGAAAATTGATGACGACAGCGACGTCGACCGCGACATGCTCGCCCACATCGAGCAGCGGCACAACGACGGGCTTGCGGCGCTGGTGGTGGCCTCCGCGGACGGTCAAGCGTTCCGTCAACCACTGGAAGAAATCGCGCGCGCCGGAATCGACGTTCAAGTGATCGGATTTCGTGAACACACTAGTTGGGCGCTAGCGTCGGATACCTTAGAGTTCGTCGACCTGGAGGACATCACTGGTGTTTTCCGGGAGCCCTTGCCGCGAATCGGCCTAGATTCGCTGCCCGAACAAGGGGCGTGGCTGCAGCCATTCCGGCCGCTGTCTGCGCTATTGAACTCGCATGTGTGACACTGGCGCGTTGAAAACCGAAAAGGCACTGCGCGGGTCGCTACAGATCCAGTAAGGAGCTTACGTGTTCGCCTGGTGGGGTCGAACTGTGTACCGCTACCGGTTCATCGTAATCGGGGTCACGGTAGCTCTGTGCCTGTGCGGCGGAGTTTTCGGGCTGAGCCTAGGTAAGCACGTCACGCAGAGCGGTTTTTACGACAACAGCAGCCAGTCGGTGCAGGCCTCGATCCTCGGCGACCAGGTCTATGGCCGGGACCGCAGCGGCCACATCGTGGCGATCTTCCATGCGCCCGACGGCAAAACCGTCAATGACCCGGCGTGGGCGAAGAAGATCACCGATGAACTCAACCAGTTCCAGCGGGACCACTCCAACAAGGTGATGGGATGGGCCGGCTACCTGCGCGCGCCCGACACGACCAACACGGTCGTGCAGGGCATGGCCACCCCGGACAAAAAGTACACGTTTGTGTCCATCCCGCTTAAGGGCGACGACGACGACACCATCCTCAACAACTACAAAACCATCGCGCCGGACCTGCAAAAACTTGACGGCGGCACCGTCCAGCTCGCCGGCCTCGACCCCATCGCCGAAGCCTTGACCGGCACCATCGCCACTGACCAACGGCGCATGGAAGTCCTGGCGCTGCCGCTGGTGGCGGTGGTGTTGTTCCTGGTGTTCGGCGGTGTGATCGCAGCCTGCTTGCCGGTGATGGTGGGCGGCCTGAGCATCGCGGGCGCGCTGGGCATCCTGCGCTTCATCGCGCTCTTCGGGCCGGTGCACTTTTTTGCCCAACCGGTGGTTTCGCTGATCGGCTTGGGCATCGCAGTCGACTACGGCCTGTTCGTGGTGAGCCGGTTCCGCGAGGAGATAGCGGAAGGCTACGACACCGAGACCGCGGTGCGGCGCACGGTGATGACGGCCGGGCGCACGGTGACCTTCTCGGCAGTGCTCATTGCCGCGTCGGGAGCCAGCCTGCTGCTGTTGCCGCAGGGCTTTGTCAAGTCGCTGACCTATGCGCTCATCGCAGCGGTGACACTGGCGGCTCTGTTGTCGATCACGCTGTTGCCCGCGTGCTTGGCGGTTTTGGGCAAACATGTCGACGCACTCGGCGTGCGGACCCTGTTCCGGGTGCCCTTCCTGCGTAACTGGCGGGTTTCGCGCGCCTATCTCAATTGGCTCGCGGACCGGCTGCAAAAGACCAAGACCCGCGAAGAAGTCGAGGCTGGCTTCTGGGGCAAGCTCGTCAACTTCGTGATGAAGCGGCCCCTGGTTTTCGCCATCCCGATCGTTGTCGGCATGATCCTGCTAGTTATCCCGCTGGGCAACCTCTCTTTCGGCGGCATGAGCGAGAAATATCTGCCGCCCAACAACGCGGTGCGGCAGTCACAGGAGCATTTCGACCAACTCTTCCCGGGTTATCGCACCAACCCGTTGACACTGGTGATCCAGACCACCAACCACCAGCCCGTCACCGACCAGGAGATCGCTGACATTCGCAGCAAAGCGATGGCGATCAGCGGGTTCAGCGACCCGGACAACAACCCCGCGAACATGTGGCAAGAGCGCACCGTGGCGCCGGGCGCCTCGAAGGATCCGTCCGTCCGGGTCCTGCAGAACGGCTTGATCAACCCGAATGACGCGTCGAAGAAGATCAACGAACTGCGCAGCATCACGCCACCAAAGGGCCTCACGGTGTCGGTCGGTGGCACCCCGGCTCTCGAGCAGGATTCGATTCACAGCCTGGTTGCGCAGGCCCCGCTGATGGTCGTTGTGCTGATTACCACCACCATGCTGTTGATGTTCTTAGCGTTCGGGTCTTTCGTGTTGCCGATCAAGGCCGCGGTGATGAGCGCGCTCACGCTCGGGTCCACCATGGGCATCCTGACGTGGATCTTCGTCGACGGGCACTTCTCCAAATGGCTGAACTTCACGCCGACACCGCTGATGGTGGTGATCATCGCTCTCGTCGTCGCGGTCGGCTATGGCTTGGCGACCGACTACGAAGTGTTCCTGGTATCCCGGATGGTGGAGGCACGCGCAGAAGGCATGTCGACCCAGGAGGCCGTCCGGATCGGCACCGCGACCACCGGCCGCCTCATCACGGCGGCCGCATTGGTCCTTGCGGTGGTCGCCGGTTCGTTCGTGTTCTCTGACCTGGTGATGATGAAGTACCTGGCCTTCGGGCTGATGGCGGCGCTGCTGCTGGACGCGACCGTAGTGCGTATGTTCCTGGTGCCGTCGGTAATGAAGTTGCTCGGCGACGACTGCTGGTGGGCGCCGCGCTGGGCTCGGCGCCTGCAAAACCGCATCGGGCTGGGCGAAATTCACCTGCCCGACGAGCGCCGACGGCTCACTGTCAACGGGCGTCCCGTCCGACCTCCGGTCACAGCGGCCAACCTGGTCGCTGCGGCGCCGCGCACACCGCATGACCCCACTCACCCCGCCGCGCTGCAGCCGTCGCGACGGGCGCATCCGGGCCTGGCGAGCCGGCCGGAGACCAAGCGGCCCCAGGAGCTGCCCGCTGGCGCGAGCACCGCGCGGATACAGACGAGGCCGAGCCAACCAGCGGAAGCGACGACGACCCGTCTGTCGGTGCCTGGCAACGCCCCGACCACGACAGCGGTGTCCAGCAGCCAAAGCGTGCAGACCGCGCCGCTCGCCGCAACGCGACCTTCGTTACCAACCCCGCCACCGTCCGCCGGTCGGACGCGGGCCATGCCGGTTGCAGCGAACCGCTCCAGCGATAACGCCAGCGATCCGGCAGAACCGACGACAGCGCTGCCGATCATGCGGCCATCGGACAACGACTCCGAAGCCGCCACCGAGAAGTTGAACGCCCGAGGACAAGGCGACAATGCGCGCCAGCGCCGTCGCGCCGGCGGTGGTGTTAGCGCACAGGATCTGCTGCGCCGCGAAGGACGGCTCTAAGCCTCACTCCCAGCTCTCTTTGGGGTTATCCGGTTTCGGTTTGGCTGACGTCCCCACCATCACCGGTCTGCTGGCCTGCTGCGGCAGATGGATCCGGAGCCAGCAGCACCTGGATCGCGTTGTTGAGAAACGCGACCGTCGGGACTGCTAATAACGCGCCAACGATCCCCGCGAGCACGCCGCCGGTGGAAATAGCGAGCACCACCGCGAGCGGATGAATCGAGACCGCACGGCCCATCACCAACGGCTGCAGCAAATGGGTCTCGACTTGGTTTACCGCGACCAGCAAACCGAGCGTGATCAGTGCGTAGACGATTCCTTTGGCAAGCAGGGCGACCACCACGGCCAAAAAGCCGGCGATCACCGCACCGACCAGCGGGATGAAGGCGCCGAGAAACACCAATGAAGCCAACGGCAGCGCCAGCGGCACACCCATGATCGCCAACCCCGCGCCCACACCGGCCGCATCGGTCAGGGCCACCAGGAACGTGGCCCGCACGTAGCCGATCAGCGACCCGTATCCGGCGCGGCCGGCCTCCAGCACCTTGTCACGGACATTGGCCGGGACGATCTTGGCGACGTACTGCCAGATATCGCGGCCGCCGTACAGGAAGAAAATCAGCGTGAACAGCACCAGCACCGCCGCCGTCACCAGCTCGGTGATGGCGGCCGCAGTGGACAGTGCACCGCTGGTCAACTTCGCTTGGTTGTTGTGCAGCGCCTGGATCGCGGCGTTGCCCGCATTATCGATCTGTTCACCCCGCAAATGCGCTGGCCCTTCGATCAACCATTTGCGGGTGTTGTCGATGCTGTGGGTTACCTGCTCGGTCAGATCGGGCAAACCCACGACAAATTGGCTGATGACAAAGGTCAGGATGCCACCGAGGATCGCGAATCCGCCTAACAAGACCAGCGACACCGCGGCACCGCGCGGCAGGCCGCGCGCGTCCAGCCAGTCCACCACCGGCACCAGCAACGCGCTAATCACCAACGCCAGCAACACCGGCACGACGATGACTTCAAGCTTTTTCAGCACCCATAACAAGGCGACCACCGCAGCCAAAATGACTAGCAAACGCCACGCCCACGCTGTGATCTTGCGGACCCGGGGCTCGACCGAAGCGTCGTCAAGGCTCGCCAACATCCGCCCAAGCCTAGCCGGCCCGCTGGCTGGGCCAGCGGCTTTGACAGGGCCGTCCGAGGCCAGCTCAGGAAGCAGGGGGCTGGCACGATCCGGTCACGACTCTAGACCAACCCTGACACGGTCGGAGATGCGCTGCGATTACGGCACCACCTGCACGGTTACCCTAAGCCTGTGTCGCACGACGCCCCTGTCCGAAGACTCCGCCAGCGCGTGGGGGCGCCGCCCGCTGCCGGGGGAGAGGCCGCGCGCGGCAAATACTGGTGGGTGCGATGGGTGGTCCTCGGCATCGTGGCCATCGTGCTGGCTGTCGAGGTGGCGTTGGGATGGGACCAGCTGGCCAAGGCGTGGACGAGTGTGTATGAAGCCAACTGGTGGTGGCTGCTCGCTGCGGTGCTGGCCGCGGCCGCGTCGATGCACAGCTTTGCCCAGATCCAACGCACCCTGCTGAAGTCCGCCGGGGTGCACGTCAAGCAATTGCGGTCCGAAGCCGCGTTCTACGCTGCCAACTCGCTGAGCACCACGCTGCCGGGCGGGCCGGTGTTGTCGGCGACGTTTCTGCTCCGTCAGCAGCGCATCTGGGGTGCGTCGACGGTGGTGGCGTCGTGGCAGCTGGTGATGTCGGGTGTGTTGCAGGCGGTGGGTTTGGCGCTGCTCGGGCTGGGCGGCGCTTTCTTCCTGGGTGCGAAGAACAACCCGTTCTCGTTGCTGTTTACCCTGGGCGGCTTCGTCGCGTTGTTGCTGCTGGCTCAGGCGGTGGCGTCGCGGCCGGAGCTGATCGAAGGGATCGGCAGACGGGTTTTGTCGTGGGTCAACTCGGTTCGCGGCAAACCAGCCGATACTGGCCTGGATAACTGGCGTCAGACGCTCACCCAGCTCGAATCGGTGAGCCTGGGCCGTCGCGACTTGGCGGTGGCATTCAGTTGGTCACTGTTCAACTGGATCGCCGACGTGGCCTGCCTGGGCTTCGCCGCTTACGCGGCGGGCGATCACGCTTCGGTCGCGGGGTTGACGGTCGCCTATGCGGCCGCTCGTGCGGTTGGCACGATACCGCTGATGCCGGGCGGCCTGCTGGTCGTCGAGGCGGTGCTGGTGCCAGGCCTGGTATCTAGCGGCATGTCATTGCCCAGCGCCATCTCGGCAATGCTGATCTACCGGCTGATCAGCTGGTTGCTCATCGCCGCTATTGGCTGGGTGGTGTTTTTCTTCATGTTCCGGACCGAGAACATGGCCGACCCCGACGACGTAGATACCACCGTGACCAATCACCCGGGTCAGACCGCAGCGGGCGACAGTTAGCCGACGTGCTGTGACCGCGAGGGACCCGGGAGCGGCACGGTCACGGTCGGTGAGATGGCCTGGATGTCGCTCAACGGCAGCGCACTGGTGGCACCGCCAGGCAGGTCTGGCAACCCTCCCACGCCCTGCACCGACTGCATGAGACCCATCGCCTGCGGAACGGTGATCGGCAGCTTGCACTGTGTCGTCAGGCCGGCCAGCGGTTGCGACATCGTCTGCAGATCACCAGCAACCTTGGGATTGGCCTCGAAATAGGACTTCAGCGACGTCAACGATTGCGGACCCGCTTGCTGCTGCAGCAGCGTCGTCATCGTCTGGTTGGTCTCTGGGTGCGCGTCCAAGTAGTCGCCCATCGACTTGGCGACAGAACCGATGGTCCTGGCCATTTCACTGGCCGCACATGGGTCGGGCGCAGCAGTCGCCGACGGCCCGGTCAATACGGCCGCCACCGCAGCACCTGGCAGGACGGCGGCGATCAGCCCTGCACAAAGCCTGCGGCGCCTGGTCGCAATGCCTGTGTTCATGGATCACTCCTTACGGTTTGCGCCTGGCCGCCGAATCAGCACGACTTGCAAACGGCTGCGATCTTTCGTGTGCGTCCCCCGACGCCCGCGCGGCCATCTGTCATCCTGCCATCCCCGACCCCCACACGGCCAAGCCGTTAGCAGCACCGACGTCGCCGCAGCTCAGCTGCCAATCAGCCGATCCGGTCCACAGCATGCTGCGGTACGCTCACGTGCGCACGCACAGCGCAGGAAGGCGGGGAGAGAAGAAATCCAGCAGTTGATGATGCGCCTAAGCCGCTGCCTGCGTCGGTTCCGCTGGTTGGTCTTCACGGGCTGGTTGCTCACGCTGGTGCCGGCAATCTATCTGGCGATGACGCAATCGGGGAATCTCACCGGCGGCGGGTTCGAAGTTGCCGGGTCACAGTCGCTGCTGGTCCACGATCAGCTCCAAGAAGAATATCCCGACCAGGGAGCGGCCTCGTTGGCGCTGGTGGCGGCCCCCCGCCCGGATGCCAGCTACCAGGACATGAACGACGCTGTGGCGCTACTAAAACGGATTGCCGGCGAGTTCCCCGGTGTGTCGGAGGTGCCCAGCCCAACCCAGCTGCCGCCGCGACCTGATCGGCCGTATGTGGTGTCACTGCGGCTGGACGCCCGCAACTCGGGCACTAGCGACGTCGCCAAGCAGCTACGCACCAAGGTGGGTATCAGGGGCGACCAATCCGGGCGGACCGCCAACGCTCACGTGCGGCTCTATGTCATCGGGCAGGGCGCACTCAGCGCCGCGGCGGCGGCCAACAGCAAGCACGACATCGCCGAAGCGGAACGATGGAACCTGCCGATCATTCTGATCGTCTTGCTCGCGGTGTTTGGATCGCTGGCCGCCGCGGCGGTTCCGCTAGCCCTCGGCGCTTGCACCGTCGTGGTCACCATGGGCCTGGTCTACCTAATATCGATGCACACCACTATGTCGGTGTTTGTGACCTCGACGGTGTCGATGTTTGGCATCGCGCTGGCCGTCGACTACTCCCTATTCATCCTGATGCGCTTCCGCGAGGAGCTGCGGTCCGGGCGGCAACCACAGGAAGCTGTCGACGCCGCGATGGCCACTTCCGGGCTCGCGGTGGTGCTGTCCGGGATGACCGTCATCGCCTCGCTCACCGGGATCTACTTGATCAACACCCCGGCGCTGCGGTCGATGGCGACCGGAGCGATTCTGGCCGTCGCTATCGCGATGCTGACGTCGGCCACCTTGACACCCGCGGTGTTAGCCACGTTCGGCCGGGCAGCCGCCAAAAGGTCAGCGCTGCTGCACTGGTCGCGGCGGCCGGAGTGCACCCAGTCCCGGTTCTGGAACCGTTGGGTGGGATGGGTGATGCACCGGCCGTGGATTTCGGCGCTGGCGGCGTCGACCCTCCTCATCATTATGGCGGCGCCGGCGACGTCGATGGTGCTGGGCAACAGCCTGCTGCGGCAGTTTGACTCTTCGCACGAGATCCGTGCCGGGGTGTCGGCCGCGGCCCAAGCGCTCGGCCCAGGCGCGCTGGGGCCCGTGCAGGTGCTGATCACCTTTCCCGGCGACCCGAATGTTCAAGCGTCCTCAGCCGAACACAGCCAGACAATCGCGGCGATCCGTGACCGGATGGCGCAGGCTCCGAACGTCTTGTCGGTGGCACCGCCGCAATTCGCCGATAACAACGGCAGCGCGCTGCTGAGCGCGGTGTTGTCGGTCGATCCCGAGGACCTGGGCGCCCGCGAAACCGTCGATTGGATGCGGACGGAGCTTCCTAAGGTTCCCGGCGCGGCGCACGTGGCTGTCGGCGGCCCGACCGCGCTGATCAAAGACTTCGATGATCGGGTGTCCAAGACGGAGCCGCTGGTGCTGGTCTTCGTTGCGTTGATCGCGTTCGTGATGCTGCTGATCTCGATCCGCTCGGTATTCCTGGCATTCAAAGGCGTGCTGATGACATTGCTGTCGGTGGCCACCGCCTATGGCAGCTTGGTGATGGTCTTCCAGTGGGGCTGGCTGGAGAACCTCGGCTTCACACACATCAATTCGATCGACAGCACGGTTCCCCCGCTGGTGCTGGCGATGACCTTCGGGTTGTCGATGGACTACGAAATCTTCCTGCTCACCCGCATCCGGGAACGCTTCTTGCAAACCGGGCGCACTCGCGACGCGGTCGCCTACGGCGTGAGCACCAGCGCACGCACAATTACCAGCGCCGCCCTGATCATGATCGCGGTGTTCGTCGGCTTCGCGTTCGCCGGCATGCCGCTGGTCGCCGAGATCGGCGTGGCGTGCGCCGTCGCGATCGCGGTCGACGCGACCGTGGTGCGACTAGTTCTGGTACCGGCGCTGATGGCGATGTTCGCGCAATGGAACTGGTGGCTACCCTGCTGGCTGTCCCGGGCCTTGCCGTCCGTCGACTTCGACAGGCCGCTGCCGGCGGTCGACCTCGGTGACATCGTGGTCATCCCCGACGACATCTCGGCAGCCATGGTGCCCAGTGGCGACCTGCGGATAGTGCTCAAGTCGGCGGCGAAGCTCAAGCACCTGGCGCCCGACGCGATCTGCGTGGCCGACCCGCTCGCCTTCACCGGGTGCGGGCACAACAACAAACGACTCGACCGGGTCCTACCAGGCGCTGCGCACGAGCCAGAAGAGGGCAGAGCCAGCGATGACACCGCGGCGCTTCCTGCCGCCCCGGCCTGCACGACGACCAGCACCAACGGTCACTCGGCGGCCAGGAAGTTCATCATCGGCCTGGCGTACCGCAATAGCATTGCGCGGGCGATGCCCTGGTCTGACCGGCCGGTTCATCCGGTCACGCTGTGGCGCGGGCGGCTCTCAGTCGCCATCGACGCGCTGCAGACACAGGTGGTCTCGCAAGCCCCCGACCGGCCAACCTACCAGCGGCGGCGCCCGGTGGAGACCACCCACGTCCAGCTGCCCACCGGCGACCGGTTGCTGATCCCCACCGGCGCAGAAACGCTGCGGCTGGTGGGCTATCTGATCATGTCCCGTAACAGCAGCCGCGACTACGCCGAATTGGCTGACATGGTCGATGCACTAGAGCCCGAGACCGCGGCCGTAGTGCTGGCCGAGCTAGATAGGTATTACTCTTGTCAACCACCCATACGGCAATGGATGGCGACCCAGTTAGTCCGCCGGCTCTCGGACCCCCATCCCGTTGACCTCACTGATGATCAGTGGTCCGACCCGGATGCCACGGCAGAATGGCAGGAGGTCAGGCAGCGCTGCCTGTCGGTGGCTGTAGCGATGCTCGAGGAGGCGAGGTGACGTTGGTAGTCGACCGACACCCCGCAGCGCCGCCTGAACAGCCCGCCGCGGACCAGGTCCGCGACGATCCCGACCAGCCGGTGGAGTTCTGGTCTACCGCCGCCATCCGCTCGGCACTGCACGGCGGCGACATCGAGATCTGGAAGCTCATCGCCGCCGCGGTAAAACGCGACCCTTATGGACGGACGGCCCGTCAGGTCGAAGAAGTGCTCGAGGGCACGCGACCGTATGGCATCTGCAAAGCCCTCTGGGAGGTGCTGGAGCGCGCCCGCGCCCACCTGGAGATCAACGAACGCGCCGAGGTCGCCCGCCACGTGCGGCTCCTGATCGATCGCTCCGGCCTGGGGCAACAGGAATTCGCCTCCCGCATCGGGGTCGCACCCGAGGATCTGGCCAGCTACCTCGACGGCAGCACCAGTCCGTCGGCCGCCTTGATGATCCGGATGCGTCGGTTGTCGGACCGGTTCGTCAAAGTCAAGGCCGCACGTGCGGCCAACAGCGACTGAGCCGAGCTAACGGGCGTTGATCGGCAGCACGTCGGTCACCAGCCAGTCACTGCCGCGCTTGATCAATGTCACCCGCACTGCGGGCGCCGCCTGACTGGGGGGCTGACCCGGCGTGTTCTGGGTTACCCGCAGGATCACCGCGACACTGGCCGCCGACGGCCCGATGGCCTCGACGCCGGCCGCCAGCGCGGCGGCCTGAGCGGTGACGTTGCGCTGGGCCAGATCGGCGCTGGACTTTCGGTATTGCTCCTTGAACACGCCCGCCTGGTCGGGCACCATCATCGCCGTAGCCCGATCAATGGAGCTGGTCGGGGCGCTCGGGGTGAACGACGCCATCGCCTCTGCCATCCCCGTGGCGATCTGCACTACCTCGCGGGAATCCCGCCGAAAGTCGCGGTCCGCCGACGTCCAGTGCGTGTATCCGGTCAGCACCGCCGCGCACAGGACAGCAGTGCATGCCACGACAACGGCCAAACGCAATCCGGGCGCGTCATCATCGGTGCCGACGGTGACCGAATCACGGCGCAGCAGCCAAAAATTGACCCCGACACCTTCCATAATCAGCAACACCAACACCGAGCACGCCGACACCCACCACAGCGGCCAGTCCAGTACCACCCCGATCATCGCCAACGCGGCGATCACGGCCAGCGGGGCCACAATGTCGAACGCCAGCAGCCGCCACCGGTTTCTCATCGGATCGACTCAAGACGAGAGATCATCAGCTTGCCGTCGACATCGGAGACATCGAGCCGCAAGCTCCAGTGCACCGTCGTCGGCTTGCTGCCCACGTTCTCGCTGACCGATGTCGCGACCAGCATCACCGAGTCGGTACGCGCCGCCAACGGTGGCAGTTTGGTGGTCACCACGGCATGCGCGACACCGGGCTGTGTATCCAGGTCGTGGTGCACTGATTCGATCGCAACCGCCTCGATCTGGCCCCTGCTTTGTGTCTGCAGCTTCTGCACCACCTGCCGGTAAGGCTGGACGGCGGCGTCGAAGTCGGTGTTGAGTTCGCCGACCGTTTCGTCATGCAGCCGCTGCAAACTGGCGTCGATATTGCTGGTGTTCATGTTGATCAGCACACCCGCCCAGTCGGCCGCGGTCTGCATCACACGGGTCAGGTAGGCACGTTCAGCCGCGTCGTCATGGTGTGCGTGCCAGATGACGACGCCGAGCGCGACCGCGGCGACCGACAACACCGCCAGAACGGTCGACGCGATGCCGTACTGAGAGAAGACGGAACCACCTGAGGGATCAGGCTCGGAGTCATCCTCAATGTCAGCAGACTCTTCGTAGTCCGGTCGCTTCGTCTGCTCCCCGTCAGGCATGGCCGCGAGGGTACCCGGCGTCCTAGGGCAGTTCACGAGTAGGCACGGTCCCAGGCCGTCTCAAGTCGTAGCCGAAAAAATGGAAAGATGGCGGCGTGACTGTAGAGGCCATCCGTTCGGGCATCGATCTCAGCTATGTCGACGCCAATACCCGACCCCAAGACGACCTTTTCGGTCATGTCAACGGCCGCTGGCTGGCCGACTACGAGATACCCGCCGACCGGGCGACCGACGGCGCCTTCCGGCACCTGTTCGACCAGACCGAAGAGCAGGTGCGCGACTTGATCGCAGAAGCCAGCAGGAAAGCCGCGGCGGGCGCGACCGCGGAGGCCGACGCACAGCGCATCGGTGACCTGTACGCCAGCTTCCTCGACGAGCAAACCGTCGAACGCAGGGGGACCCAACCGCTGTTGGACGAGTTGGCCATGATCGATAACGCCGCCGATGCCTCCGATTTGGCCGCCGTCCTCGGCGCGCTGCAACGCACCGGGGTGAGTGGCGGCGTCGCAGTCTATGTGGATACCGATTCCAAAGATTCGACCCGTTACCTGGTGCACTTCAGCCAATCCGGCATCGGATTGCCCGACGAGTCCTATTTCCGCGATGAGCAGCACGCCGAGGTGCTGGCGGCCTACCCCGGACACATCGCCCGGATGTTTAGCCTGGTGTATCGGGGCGAACACCCCGAAGATCCCGGGGCCCACGGCGAGACCGCTGCTCGCATCGTGGCGTTGGAGACCGAACTTGCCGCCGCACACTGGGATGTAGTCAAGCGCCGCGATGCCGACCTGTCCTACAACCTGCGCACGTTCGCTGAACTACAAAGCGACGGGGCGGGCTTCGACTGGGCCGGCTGGGTGAGGGCGCTGGGCAGCACGCCGGACTCGGTCGCCGAATTAGTTGTGCGCCAACCTGATTACCTCACCGCGTTCGCCGCGCTGTGGGAAAGCGTTCACCTCGAAGACTGGAAGTGCTGGGCGCGTTGGCGATTGATCCGCGCCCGCGCACCCTGGCTGACCGACGACCTGGTTGCCGCGGACTTCGATTTCTACGGCCGCTTGCTGACCGGCACCGAGCAAATCCGTGACCGCTGGAAGCGAGGGGTTTCGCTGGTGGAGAACCTCATGGGCGATGCCGTCGGAAAGCTTTACGTGCAGCGACATTTCCCGCCAAACGCCAAGGCCCGAATCGACGCCCTAGTGGGCAACCTGCAACAAGCCTACCGGCTCAGCATCAGCGAATTGGCCTGGATGACGCCACAGACCCGAGAGCGCGCGCTGAGCAAGCTAACTAAGTTCACCGCCAAGGTCGGCTACCCGAAGAAGTGGCGGGACTACTCCAAGCTGGTAATCCACCGGGACGACCTCTACGGCAACTGCCAACGCGGGTACGCGGTCAACCACGATCGTGAGCTAGCCAAACTCGGTGGCCCGGTGGATCGTGACGAATGGTTTATGACGCCGCAGACGGTCAACGCGTATTACAACCCAGGGATGAATGAAATCGTGTTCCCCGCAGCTATTTTGCAGCCACCGTTCTTCGACGCCGAGGCCGACGACGCCGCCAACTACGGTGGGATCGGGGCGGTGATCGGACACGAGATCGGGCACGGCTTCGACGACCAGGGCGCCAAATACGACGGCGACGGCAACCTGGTCGACTGGTGGACCGACGACGACCGCACGGAGTTCGGCGCCCGCACCAAGGCGCTCATCGAACAATACGAGGTGTACACGCCTCGGGGGCTCGACGGACAAGACCAGCAACACCACGTGAATGGCGCTTTCACCGTCGGCGAGAACATCGGCGACCTGGGCGGGCTGTCCATCGCGCTGTTGGCCTACCAGCTGTCGCGCAGCGGCCAACCGGCTCCCGTTATCGACGGTCTCACCGGCGTGCAGCGCGTGTTTTTCGGCTGGGCGCAGGTGTGGCGGACCAAATCCCGAGACGCCGAGGCAATCCGGCGGTTAGCGGTGGATCCGCATTCACCGCCAGAGTTCCGGTGCAACGGTGTTATCCGTAATGTTGATGCTTTTTACGACGCCTTTGACGTAACCGAAAACGACGCATTATTCCTGGAACCGCAACGCCGGGTCAGGATCTGGAACTGACTGCTGCCAGCGCCTCGATCCGCGCGGGCACATGCTTGTGCCAGGGCGTACCCGCGTAAGGGTCTCGCCATTCGGTGGACGTGAGTGTGTTCGGAGCGACGCCCGGGATAAGTACGTTGCCGTTGTCGTCGGTGTAGTCGAGCCCAAATCCGTTGGGCAGCGCGGCATGTCCGGGAAGCATGGTCTCGGTGATTTCGACGGTCGCTTCGGCACTGCCGGCGGCGGTCGTGATCCGGGCACGTCCCCCGCCGGTGAGCCCGAGAGCGTGCGCATCTTCGACGCTGACCCGTAGCGCACCGTCGACATCCCGTTTGCGCCAAGACGGGTCCCGGAAGATGTCGTTGGCCGTGTAGGCGCGCCGCTCACCCACCGACAGCACGACAGGAAACTCCGAAGTGGTCAGCTGGGGTGGCGCTGTGGTTAACGTCTTTAGCTCATTCAGCATTTCCGGGATTTCCACGGCGATCTTATGGTCGGCGTGGCTCACCAAAGCGAAGTCGTCTTGGTAGTTGTGGACGGTGAAGGTGACTCCGGACGGACTGGCCAGGATCGCGTCGAACAGCGCATTGCCGTCGGCGTAGCCGGCGCGCCGAACAGCATCGGGATAGGTCAGCGCCGTCTTCTGCGCGAGCCCCCACAGGGCGGCCGCCCCGGCCAACTCGTCCGGCAGCGTCGGCCCGAGTGTTTCATAGAGCACGTAGGGCAGCAATTTCGCGACGGTCGGATTGGTGGCCACCGTCCCCAGGATCGCCTCGGTATACGCCTGACGGCCCTGCTGGGCGGCTTCTCGCAGCGGCCGCAGGTCCGCGTCGTCGATGACGCCAAGTGCCCGCACCAGCCGAGCCCAAATCTCCGGTTCGGGCAGCGTTCCTGGCAATGGTTCCAATAGCGGCCGACGCAGCTGAAAGCCGTTGCGCGGGAACTCGAAATTGAAGAAGGTGGCTTCTGGCTTCTCGAACTGGGAGGCCGCGGGGAGCACGTAGTGGGCGAGCCGGGCGGTTTCAGTCATCGCAACGTCGACAACCACCATCAGTTCCAATGCCTGGAACGCCTCGTGGCAGGCGGCCGAGTTGGCCAGCGAATGGGCGGGATTGCCGCTTTCGACGATCATGGCCCGGAACCGGTCCGGATGATCGGTGAGGATCTCTTCGGGGACAGCATTGGCGGGAATCAGCCCGGCGATGATGGGCGCGCCGGTGACAGGCGTACGGCCAGACACCGTGCTGAACAGCGGAGCGAAAGACGAATGCAAGTGCTGACTGCCCTTTTTCGCGAAGTTGCCAGTGAGGATCCACAGCAGCTTGTTCAAATAGGAGCACAGCGTACTGTTCGGTCCCTGCTGAATTCCGAGATCTTCGAACACCGCAACGCTGGCGGCGGTGCCGATGCAGCGCGCGGCGGCCCGCAACAGTTCTTCGTCCACCCCGCAGTGCGCGGCGTAGTCGGCGACCGAAACCGCATGCAGGGTGTCGCGGACGACGTCGGCGCCGTGTACGTGCTCAGCGAGAAATGCTTCGTCGCAAAGATTTTCCTGTACAAGGATGGCGGCCAGGGCGGCCAGACACCAGGCGTCGGCTCCAGGTCGCACCCGCAGGTGAAAGTCCGCCATCTTTGCGGTGTCGGTGACGACAGGGTCGATGACGATCATCGAGCGAGCCGGGTCTTTGGCAATCTCGTTGAGCACCACCCGGGCCCGGGGGAAACTCTGCGACATCCACGGATTCTTGCCCACGAACACCGACACCTCGGCGTGCTCGAACTCACCTCGCGTGTGGCCGCCATACAGCCGTGCATCGACCCACGCTTCGCCGGTTTTCTCCTGTGCCAGCGCATTGGATCGGTAACGAGAGCCCAGGGCCTTCAGAAATGCGCCACTGTAGGCCCCACCCAGATGATTGCCCTGCCCGCCGCCGCCGTAGTAGAAGATCTTGTCGCCGCCATATGTGTCGCGGATGCGCTTGAACCCCTCGGCAATCTCGACAATCGCAGTGTCCCAGTCGATCTCCTCGAAACTGCCATCAGGACGGCGGCGCATCGGCGAGGTCAGGCGAGCGCGGTTGTTTTGGTAGTGGTCTAGCCGCAACGCCTTATTGCAGGTGTAACCCTGCGACCCCGGATGCGCCTTGTCGCCGCGGATGCGCGCCAGTTTGCGCCCCTCGACCTGCACGACAATGCCGCAGTTGCATTCGCAAAGGATGCAGGCGGTGGGCTGCCAGCCGGTGGTAGTCATTGCGGATTCCTTTCCGGAAGCTCAGCCACGAGCAGTCGATGCAGTTGGCGGTGAACGAGATCCAGGGGCTTCAGATCGCGCTGCACCCGGGCCAGCAGGATTGCGCCCTCGAGCGACGAGGTCGCCAGTACCGCGAATTCGTGGGCACGGTCGCGCGCCATGCCGTCGGCGCTGAGACGCTGCGCGATCAGGTCTGACCATCGGTCGAACACCGCCGCCGCGTGTTCGACCACCGGAGCCATCCGCGCACGGTCTTGTTCGTCGCCCGCTTCGACCGAGACAGCCACCACCGGGCAGCCGGCGCGGAAGTCACTGCCAAGCAGCTGCTGGCGGTACTTCTCGATCAATGCGTCCCAGAGTTCGAGGCTGCCCTCGGCCTTGGCGATAAAGGCCGCGACGTGGTCACCCGCGAAATCGACTGCCTCGCAGAGCAGTTGTGTTCGCCCGCCTGGGAAGTAGTGATACGCCGAGCCTCGCGGTGCGCCACTGTGCTCGAGGATGTCGGAGATCGCGGTGGCGTGCGCGCCGCGCTCCCTGACCAGCAACGCAGTCGAAATGACCATCCGTTCGCGTGGGCTTGGCATCGCCGCTCCTTAAGGGCCCAGATCTATATATGATGCTATACATAACAGGGCGCCACGCGCATCAGCACGCACAAAGCCGCCCACTCTGGCGGCAAGTGCTCGCCGAGTGTGAATCTGACGACGCGACACGCCGTGAGACCGTCGCGAGATTCACACTCGGTGGGCGGGCGCCCGGGGCGACCGTTACATCTGCCAGTCCTGAGCGCCGTCGTTTTGTGTGTAACTCCCGACGGAATTCTTCACGACGACGGGATCACCGCTGCCGAAGTTGTCGTAGAACCACCTCGCGTTGCTGGGGCTGAGGTTGATGCAGCCGTGGCTGACATTGCGCTTGCCCTGATCGTCGACCGACCACGGTGCGCTGTGCACGAAATTACCGCTGTTGTCGATGCGGACGGCGTCGGTGACGGTCACCTTGTAGCCCCACGACGAGTTAACCGGAACCCCATACGTCGAGGAATCCATCACCACCGACGGCATCCTCTCCAGCACGTAGTACGTGCCGTTCGGGGTCTGGTGGTGGCCCGCCGCCATCCCCATCGACATGGGGAAGGTTTGCTGCACAACCCCGTTGCGCGTAATCGTCATCTGGTGCGTAGCGTCGTCGGCCGTGGCCACCAGCGCATCACCGGTCCGAAAGCTCGACGTGGTGCCCCCCGCGTCGATGTTCACCACGGTGTTGGCGGGCCAGAAGTTGATCGGGCGCCAGCGCAACTGAGTCGGGCTCATCCAGTAGAACTTGCCCGGCACAGGCGGAACCGACGAAATGTGGATGGCTCTTTCGGTCATTCCCGCGTCATCGACCGGCCCCGGGAAGTTGATGATGATCGGCTTGGCCACACCGACCATTGCACCGTTGATGGGGTTGAACGTCGGCGGCCGGAATGGCGGCACGCCGATAAACGGTGTCGGATCCTGCCCAGCCACCGGACCAAGTGCCACCGACAGGCCCAGCGGGTCCGGGGGCGGCGGTGGCGCCAACCAGTCCGGCAAGGGAGGTGGCGCCGGCGGGCCAGGGGGCGCCGCGGCCGCGCCTGGGTCGCCGGCGGACGGGTCCGGGTCTGCCACGGCAATGCCGGTGCTGAGCACCAGCATCAGCACCGACACCGAGACCAGCCCGGCTATGTTCCGGGGGGCGAGCAGGCTTCCCCGCGTCCTGCCTCTGGTCCAGCGCGACATATGCATCCCTCCAGTCACATGCTTCTGCCAGTGTGGCATAGCACGCCGGCCAGCTACCTGTTTGGCGACCCCGGAAAAGCCGATTGACGGCTCAATTCACGTCGCTGAACTGCGACGTTAGTCGTCGTGTGACGTAATCACCGGAACGTCCAGCAGCTGCCGATTAGCCGCCATACCGACTAAGGCGAAGCCCAGCAGGGCCGCCGAGACTATCAGCATCATCGTCACGCTGCGCTCGTATAACAACCCACCCGCCAGCGAGCCGGTCATGATCCCCACTTGAAACGCCGTCACGTACAGCCCTGACGCACCGTCGGGGTCGTCGGCGCCATTGCGCATCGCCGCGGACTGCAGCATCGGCGAAACGGCGGTGGCCATAGCGCCCCAGAGCGCAATCGCCGCCGTTCCGAACAGGGCCGTCGCTGCCGAGCAGTGGCCGCCAAACGCCAGTGCGGTCAACACGACGAACGCGGTTGTCAGGCCGGCCAGACACAAGATGACGGCGCCCCTGGGCCGGTGGTCCAGCGGCCGCGCCACCAGGGGCACGGCCAGTAAGCCCGCGACCCCGTACGCGGCCAGCAACCAGGCAAGATTCGGCCCACGCACACCGACGACGTTGCGGATGATCATCACGATGAAGGTGTAAGAAACGAAATGGCCGGTGACAGCGACCATGGTGAGCAGGCTCACCGTGATCAACCGCCGATTGCGGTGATGGCGTGCCCGGGGGCCGACGCGCTCAAGCTGATCCGCCGTGAGCACCATCTCAGGCAAAACGATGCGCGCGGCCAGCGTGACGATGGCCGCCGCAACCGTGATGCACACCACCGCTAACCGCCAGCCCCACATCAGGCTCATGGCCGCCGTGAGCGGGCTGCCTACTACCAGCGCCAGGCTGGTTCCGACGTAGATCGACGTCGTGGCACGTCCGGCGTGGCTGGGCGGCACCAACCGGGTCGCGATTGGGGCGATCACCGACCAGAGTAGGCCGTGGGTAACCGCGCAGAGCACCCGTCCAGCGGCCAATACCGCGAAGTTGGGCGCCAGCGCAGAGATCAGTTGTGAGACGGTCAGGCACACCAGGCTGAGCATCAGTGCCTGCCGGCGTGGCAGGTGCGCCGTCCAGCGCACCAACGGAACGGTCGTCAGAGCAGCTACCAGCGCATACCAGGACAATAGGGTGCCAACTAGGACCAAGCTGACGTTGAGGTTCCGCGCGATCACCGATATCGCGCCCACAGGCAAAATTTCCGCGGTGACATAGATGAAGGCCGCGGCGGCCAGCACTGCAAGCTGCGCGGCGATCCGTGGCGTCCAGGGTCGTATGGCAGCAGTGGCGGCGGCGGTAGTCATCAGGTGGGGTGCGGATTTGGCCAGGCTTGCCTATTTCGTGGGTGGCAGTTCTGGGCAGGATCACGTTGTCCCCACCGTACGCACAGATCAGGAACGAACAAGGCGTGCGATGGCGGCCGAGGCTTCGGCAAGTTTGTCTCGAGCCTTTTCCGGGGCCTCCGGCCCCTCCTCGGTAACAGCGCGGCTGACGCAGTGTTCCAGGTGCTCGTCGAGCAGATTCAGCGCCACCGACCGCAATGCACTACTGACGGCGCTGATCTGGGTGAGAATATCGATGCAGTACTTGTCCTCGTCGATCATCCGCGCGATGCCACGCACTTGCCCCTCGATGCGTCGCAGCCTTTTCGCGTAGTTGTCCTTCTGCTGCGAATATCCGTATTCAGTCGTCATCTTTCCTCGCCGTACCCTCTCTAGCCCCTCTAGGTCTGCCAATAACGCGCTCAACGTCTGGTTCATGGTTGCAATCGGCTGGCAGCGGCGCCGTGATCGCCAATTATCCAGCATACCTCATACCCCGAAGGGGTATTACCCGCTGATTTCGAGTACGCGTGCCCCGCGCATACTAGGACGATGGCCCCTGATATCAAACCCCGCAGTCGTGACGTCACCGACGGCTTGGAGAAGGCCGCTGCTCGTGGCATGTTGCGCGCGGTCGGCATGGACGATGACGACTTCGCCAAGGCGCAGATCGGGGTCGCGTCATCATGGAACGAAATCACGCCGTGCAATCTCTCACTGGACCGACTGGCCAAGGCGGTCAAGGAGGGGGTGTTCTCGGCGGGCGGCTATCCGCTTGAGTTCGGGACGATCTCGGTGTCCGACGGCATCTCAATGGGTCACGAGGGGATGCACTTCTCACTGGTGTCTCGCGAGGTGATCGCGGACAGCGTCGAAACCGTGATGCAGGCCGAACGCCTCGACGGCTCAGTGCTTTTGGCTGGCTGCGACAAGTCACTGCCCGGAATGCTGATGGCCGCCGCACGTCTCGATCTTGCGGCGGTATTCCTCTACGCCGGCTCGATCTTGCCCGGACGAGCCAAGCTCTCCGACGGCACCGAACGCGAGGTCACGGTCATCGACGCGTTCGAAGCGGTCGGCGCGTGTTCTCGCGGATTGATGCCCCGCGCAGATGTCGACGCCATCGAGCGGGCTATCTGCCCCGGCGAGGGGGCATGCGGCGGCATGTACACCGCCAACACCATGGCCAGCGCAGCAGAGGCGCTGGGCATGTCCTTGCCGGGCAGCGCGGCGCCGCCGGCAACAGACCGCCGTCGGGACGGCTTCGCGCGGCGCAGCGGTCAGGCCGTCATCGAGCTGCTGCATCGCGGTATCACCGCTCGCGACATCCTTACCAAGGAGGCGTTTGAGAACGCGATCGCGGTAGTGATGGCGTTCGGTGGCTCGACCAACGCGGTGCTGCACCTACTGGCCATCGCCCACGAGGCCGACGTCGCGTTGTCACTCGAGGACTTCAGTCGGATCGGATCGAAGGTGCCGCATCTGGCCGACGTCAAGCCGTTCGGCCGCCACGTGATGTTCGACGTCGACCACATCGGGGGCGTGCCGGTGGTAATGAAAACACTGCTGGACGCGGGCCTGCTGCACGGCGATTGCCTAACGGTGACCGGCCAGACGATGGCCGAGAACCTCGCTGCCATTGCCCCGCCGGACCCGGACGGCAAGGTGCTGCGCGCGTTGCACAACCCAATTCATCCGACCGGGGGCATCACGATCCTGCGTGGATCGTTGGCCCCGGAGGGCGCTGTGGTCAAAACGGCTGGATTCGACTCCGACGTGTTCGAAGGCACCGCAAGGGTTTTCGACGGCGAGCGGGCCGCATTGGACGCACTCGAGGACGGCACCATTGCCAAGGGCGACGTCGTAGTCATCCGCTACGAAGGCCCCAAGGGCGGCCCGGGGATGCGCGAAATGCTGGCCATCACCGGGGCCATCAAGGGCGCCGGGCTAGGCAAAGATGTTCTGCTACTTACCGACGGCCGGTTCTCCGGCGGAACGACCGGCTTTTGTGTGGGACACATCGCTCCGGAAGCGGTCGACGGGGGACCAATCGCATTCCTGCGTGACGGCGACCGGGTCCGGCTAGACGTGGTCGGCCGCGCTCTCGATGTGCTGGTCGATCCGACCGAGTTTGCGGCTCGGCAAAAGGATTTCACTCCTCCTGCGCCGCGCTACACCACCGGCGTGCTGGCCAAGTACGTCAAACTCGTCAGCTCGGCGGCGATCGGCGCGGTCTGCGGTTAGCCCTCTCCCAGCCCGGCTGTGGCCGGCTCTAGCCGTCACAGCCGGGCGAATTGCTGCCTGGTTGGACGAACTTCGGACTATCCGTGCGAGGCCGTGTTGCGGGTGCGCATACCGAAGTAGGTGGCGTTCAGGCCCAGGCAGGCTAATAGCGCACCTGCGATGACATTTGACCAGATCATGCCGGCCGTCAGCGAGATGCCGTGCAGAATCCACGGCGAGAAGACGAGCCAAACGCCAAGCACTGGCAGCGTCCACGTCATACCGTGGGTGCGGTCCAATGCCGTCGCGAACCCGTATGCCAAGACCGCGACCGCGATCCCAGCGATGAGGTCGCACCCGGCAAGCCGTCTTGTCGCACTGAATCCGACGATCCATGGTGAGGCGGCCGCATAGAGGCCTGTCAACATGGCTAGGCCGAAGGTGACATGCGCACTCATCGACTCGGCGGCGCGCTCATAGCTCGCGCGCAGGGCCAACAAATCGGGGTGGTGCTCGATTGATGAATGGACTGTACTCATTTTGCAACCTTTCTGTCATGCAGCAAGGCGCTTATGCAACAAGCATTGTGGGCCCGCTGCAACCCATCCATCCGCTCTAAGATTACGCTCGCTGACCTGACGGCAGCAACGAAAATCAGGTCCCCCAGAAAGCACCCGATAGCGCTGTGAAGTCAACTTATTTCCAAAGGCCGTCAGGACCCGTCGTCTCACATTTGCGCCGTTGCGGTAAGCCCGGTGACCCCCTTTGCGGATCGCGGCCACGTCGCCGTCTCCGTCACCACCCGGGTGGATGTCGTACCCAGCCGTGCTGCGGTGAGACGGCAATGGGGGCAACCCAACGCTAACCGACCAGGGACTTCCCGGGAACGCCCCTGTCAGGCGGCCGGATCAGAACCCGACACACGTCCAGTTGTTTACCATGTACCCGTAGGGGGTACATAATGGCACCGGTGGTTGTCCCCATTCCCGGACAACCCAAACGGAGTCAATCACCGGGACTTCACCGAAGCCCCCAACACAGATAAGGGTGAGACAAATGACAAGCTACGAGCCGGGGACATTGTTGACCTGTGGCCACGAAGGTTGTGGGTGTCGAGTTCGTATCGAGGTCGAGTGTCACTGCTCAGGGTCGGGTGACCCCTACCGCTGCACGTGCGGCGACGCCATGGTGCCTGTCACGTAGCCCTGGCACGACGGTCATGCGTTCGGGCCGTGCTGATCATCACGATCATCGCCCGAACGCACGACCGGCCAGGTCGACGTGAGCTGCTAGCTCTAGGGCTACCGCCGACGCACCCACTGCCACGGTGTAGCCACCCGGCTGGATGCACCATCGGCCGGCGCTGCCGTCGTAGCGAGCCAGCAGCCGCGGATCCGCCTCGATCGTCACACGGCGGGTTTCGCCGGGCTCAAGGTCGACCCGCTCGAAGCCCAGCAGCCGCAACCGTTGTTCACCGGGGGTGTCAGTCAAATACAGCTGCGGGATATCCGCTCCGCTGCGAGCGCCGGTGTTGACGACGCTGAAACTCGCCCGCACGGTGTGGCCGGCAGTCACTACCAGGTCGCGGTACGCGAAGTCGGTGTACGACAAGCCGTGACCGAAGGCGAACATGGGGGTCTCGCCCGTCTGGGCGAACCAGCGATAGCCAACCTCGGCTCCTTCCGAGTATGAGATTGCGGTCGGTGTCCCCCAAACAGCTCCGAGGCCGGGCAGCTTCGGGCGCGGCGTCTGGCCGAGGTCGACCGGGAATGTGACCGGCAGCCGACCCGACGGATTAACCTGGCCAGCCACGATTTCCGCGATGGCCTGACCACCGGCCTGACCCGGATACCAAGCCTGAATGATGGCGTTAACCGAGTCTCGCCAGGGCATTGCCGCCGGGTTGCCGGTCTCGAGCACCACAACGGTGTTCGTGTTGACGGCCGAAACCGCGGCGATCAGCGCGTCCTGACCCCACGGCAACGATAGGTCGGCGCTGTCGAAGCCCTCCCCTTCGACACGGATCGCGAACACGATCGCGACGTCGGCGCGTCGCGCGGCTAACACCGCCTCGGCCGGGCTGATGCCGGGATCGAACTCGATCTGCGCGTTGGGGAATAGCTTCGTTAGCTCGTTAAGCGGGCTCGACGGTAGTAGGTAAAGGTTGCGTAGCCCGGCCGTCAGCCCGGACCCGCCGATCGGGATCACTGCCGCGTAGCCGCCCGGGGGAACGACGGCACTTGAACCGCAGCCAGTTGGCACACCGAGCTGTGCATAGCCGCCGATGACGGCGATGCGCGCGGGCGACTCGGCGGCCAGCGGCAACACCCCGCCGTTCTTTAGCAGCACGATTCCCTGCCGTGCGATCCGCAACGCAACCTCGTGGTGCGCAGCTAGATTCGGTATCGGCGCGGCGTCGCACCGGTCAATCCCAACAGCGAACATCGACCGCAAAATCCGTCGGACCATGTCCGACAGCCGCTCTTTGGGCAGCCTGCCGTCGGCATAGGCGTTTCGCAGCTGGTGGGTGAACGGCTCCGAGTGCCACAACACGGCGTCGATCTGGGCACCGCATTCTTGGTCGAGGCCATTAAGGGCGCACTCCCAGCTCGGTGTTGCGCCCCAATCGGACATGACCCAACCGCGGTATCCCCAGCCGCTTTTCAACACGTCATTGAGCAAAACCTGGTTGCTGGCGGCGTAGTCGCCGTTGACCTTGTTGTACGCCGTCATCACTGCGCCGGGCTGCGACCGTTCGATGGCAATCTCGAAGGCCAACAAGTCAGATTCGCGGTGCGCGTCGGGATCGATCACCGCGTCCAGCCAATGTCGATTGGTCTCGTTGCAGTTCAACGAGTAGTGCTTGACGGTCGAGATAACCCCCTGCTGCTGTATACCGTTGATCGACTCCGCGGCAATGGCGGCGCTCAAAAGCGGGTCTTCGGAAAGATATTCGAAGTTGCGACCGTTACGCGGGTCGCGCACGAGGTTGATCGCGCCCGCGAGTTGCACGTTGAACCCACGGCTGCGTGCCTCCCGGCCAATCGCGTCACCCGCGGCACGGGCCAGTGTGGGGTCAAAGCTGGCGGCCAGCGCCAGCCCGGCCGGCAGCGCGGTAGCGGTGTCACCGGGGCGATAGCCGGGATTGGTGACGCCCAGTCCGGCATCGCTCATCAGCAGCGCCGGAACACCGAGCCGAGAGATCCCGGGCACGTAGCCAGCGCTCATCGGAATGCCCGGCGGGATGCGCTCATCCCGCAGCGGCCACAGTTCACCGGCCCCCATCACCCCGACCAACAGCGAGAATCGCTCGTCGTCGGTCATCTGGGTCTCGACCTCGCGCGCCCGCACGTCGGGATCTAGTTCGCCCACCGCACACCCTCTTTGGCGTATACAACGCGGCACACGTGCCCAAGCTCTGGCCCCATCACCAGCTCGGTCAGTGCGCATATGGTGGCGACAAACTCCGGACCATGTGGCGGTTGGGCCTGACATAGGTGGTGCGCCACTTCGTGGAGAACCACCAGCTCGCGCATCGCCCAGTCGGCGCAGTTACCGTCGGGAACCGCGATGACGCCTGCACCGTCAAGGTTTTCGTAGTGCGCCGCGGTGGCCGCCCGCCGCGCCCGCACCGTGAGCGGCGACGTTTTCGGCCAGTGTTGCCGCACCGCCGGTAAAGCAAGCACATCGTCAACGTAACGCTGGACTGACGCAACCGAACCGAACCGTGCTTCCGGTGGCAGGGTCAACTGGGCGCCAAAGAACTCCACCGCGGGTGATCCATGTTCGGCGGCACGGTCGAACAACGTTCGGATGAATTCTTCAGCCGCATAAACCTTGGCACGCTGCGAGTCTCGCACTGAATCCGGCAACGTCACCGGCGCAGCGCGGGCCGCGCGCCGGGCAGCTCAGGACTGTTGCCGAGCCGGGCCTGGCGGCCGGCCCGATCGCCCGCGCGCCGCGCCGCCGACGAATAGCCTGCCGACGCTCTGGCGGCTTGCCAGGTGCCGCGCGCCTTCGACGCGCTGCGGTAGTAGTCACGAAGCTCAATCTCCTTGTCTCGCAACGCGATAGCTGTACCAGGCGGGCGATCACGGTCTTTGGTCGCTGCCCGCCGGGTCTGATCGCGGGCCTCGGCCAGACGCTGACCGACACGCATTCCGAACGCCAACTGGAAGTTGAGTCTGGCGGTGATCGTCGGGGTGGGCCGGTGCGCGCCCGACGCGAGATAGATGTCCGAGGCCCGCACCATCTGGACGACCAGGCTGGCATACAGGGCGTGCGTCGCGTCGATGTCCTCAGCGAACCCATAGGCGTAAAGGAACGTCGAGTTCGACGCCACATCACAGCGGACGTCGTTAGCGGCCGCGATCAGCACAAAAAGCTGTACATACGTCCGCAGCCCGCGGGTACCCGCTGTCCCGATGGTGATGGTGCGCTGGGTCGGGGCCTGTGCAGGCGAACGGTTGGCCGCATGCGACCGCGCCACCGCCAAGTCAATGGATGCCGCCGTCGCCAACCGTTGCGCGGCGCCCATGAACGCGTCAGCTTCATGAGCGTTGTCGGTGCCTTCAGCCTGACGCAGCAGTGCGGCGATACGGGCCAGCATTTTGTCGTCGGTCATAGCGCCAAACTACGGGAGTGGTATGACATTGCTGCGTACCTGACGGCCGCGACGCCGGTCAGAGCCTTTTCAAGATCCAGCAGACCACATCCTCGAGCACCTGGTCACGCTCCGGCTCATTGAAAACCTCGTGATAGAACCCGGGATAGACGTGCAACTCGACGTCGGTGGATCCCACACATTCGACCAAGCGGCGGCTGCCGTCGACGGGGACAAGCCGGTCCTCTGCACCGTGCACCACCAGTAACGGCGCGGTCAACGCCGGTGCCCGGCGGGACATAGTCTCGCCGACCTGCAACATCGCGCGCCCGACACCGGCGGGGACCCTGCCATGGTGCACCAACGGGTCGTCTTTGTAGGCGGCTACTACCGCAGGGTCCCGAGATATGGCGTCGACCTCGAGCTCCTGTACCGGCAGCCCGGGTGCGACCATGCCGAGCCCCTTGCCGACCACCGCGAGCAGCGGCGACACCATGTCTTGGGCCGCCACCGCTGGCCCCGATAGCACCATCAGGTCGTAGTTGTCCGGACGTTCGACGCCATAAGCGAAGGCGATCGCCCCGCCCATACTGTGCCCCAGCAGGATGCGCTTGAGGCCAGGATGTTCGCGGGTGGCGATCCCGACCAGGATGTCGAAGTCAGCGTTGTACTCGGAGATATCCCGAACCAGGACCCGTTTGCCGCCCGAGCGGCCATGCCCACGGTGATCCAGCGCGTAGGTGGCCAACCCTGCTTCGGCGAAGCGCTGCGCGACATGGTCGTAGCGGAGGGCATGTTCGCCGAAACCGTGCGCCAGCACAACTACTGCTCGCGGCCGCGTATCCGGCGTCCAGACGTCGTAGACGATGCGCACGCCGCCGACACCGTCGAAATTCCGCTCAGTGCGAGTGGTAGTCATTACGGGCAGCGTAGTGGCTTCGCGGGTGAGACGTCAGACAGCATGCGTAGGCTCGGTTGGGTGAGTCTGCTCGCTGATAATTCGGACGCCCAACGCGCCGGCGGCAGCGGAGGGGATTTCGCCACCCATGCCGAGCCTTACCGACGTGAACTGCTCGCGCACTGCTATCGGATGACCGGATCGCTGCATGACGCAGAGGACCTGGTACAGGAGACATTTTTGCGGGCCTGGAAGGCCTACGAGCGTTTCGAAGGCAAGTCGTCGATACGGACCTGGCTGCATCGCATCGCCACCAACACCTGTCTGAGCGCCCTGGAGGGTCGGCAGCGGCGGCCGTTGCCGACCGGGCTGGGGGGATCGGGCTCCGACCCGACTGCAGAGCTGGTCGAGCAACGCGAGGTGCCGTGGTTGGAGCCGTTGCCGGATCTCACCAATGACCCGGCGGATCCCTCGGTCATTGTTGGGTCGCGTGAATCGGTGCGATTGGCATTTGTTGCTGCCTTGCAGCACCTCTCACCCCGACAGCGGGCGGTGCTGCTGCTTCGCGACGTGCTGCAGTGGAAGTCAGCTGAGGTGGCCGAAGCAATCGGCACCACCACGATCGCCGTTAACAGCTTGCTGCAGCGGGCCCGCTCCCAGCTGGAGGCCATCCGGCCTAGCTCCGCCGATCGACTGGCGGCACCGAATTCGGCCGACGCACAGGACTTGCTGGCCCGCTACATCGCTGCGTTCGAGGCGTACGACATCGACCGCCTGGTGCAGCTGTTTACCGCCGAGGCAATCTGGGAAATGCCGCCGTACGTCGGTTGGTATCAAGGGCCACAAGCAATCGGCACACTGATTCACCAACAATGCCCCGCCGAGCATCCCGGTGATATGCGACTGATCCCGTTGTCCGCTAACGGCCAGCCGGCCGCAGCAATGTATATGCGGGCAGGTGAGGCACACCGCCCCTTTCAGCTGCATGTGCTCGAAATGCAGACCGACCGGGTGTCGCATGTAGTGGCGTTTCTTGACGACACCTTGTTCGCGAAATTCGGGCTGCCCAGCTCCCTGTAACAGGGAGTGCCACACCGCGTTCGGTGCAAGCCGACCCCACGGGGCCGCCCAGTTACCCTGGGGTGATGCCTGCTACAGCAGAGATCCGACGGGCGGCTGACCGGGCCGTCACCACGACATCCTGGTTGAGTTCCAGGCACTCGTTCTCGTTCGGCCACCACTACGACCCGGACAATACCCACCACGGGCTTTTGTTGGTGAACAACGACGACCTAGTGGCACCGGGTACCGGCTTTGATACGCACCCACACCGCGACATGGAGATCGTCACCTGGGTACTGCAGGGCGAATTGACGCACCAGGATTCCACCGGTAATCGCGGAGTGATCTACCCCGGCCTGGCCCAACGTATGTCGGCGGGCCGCGGAATTCTCCATTCGGAGAAGAACGATTCGGCAACAAAGCCAGTTCATTTCGTGCAGATGTGGGTAATCCCCGATGAGACCGCCAGCTCACCGAGCTACCAGCAGCACGACATTGACGAGGAACTGTTGAGCTGTGACCTGGTAACCATCGCGTCGGGCATACCCGGGCGTGATGCCGCCATTTCCCTGAACAATCGCAGCGCGGCGCTGCACGGCGCGCGGTTATCGCCCGGCGCCGCGGTCCACCTGCCGCCGGCCCCCTACCTGCACCTCTACCTCCCGCGCGGCCGGCTCACCCTGGAAGGCCTTGGCGACCTCGAGGAGGGCGACGCGGTCCGGTTCACCGGCGCCGACGAGCGGCGGGTGACGGCTCACACGTCGTCGGAGGTGCTGATCTGGGAGATGCACGCAAAGTTGGGCGGCTAGGGCCTGCCACACCATGCTAGGTGTGCCAATACCGGCGACATAGAGTGGGCACGACAGACAGGAGCCCGCATGTCTCAACCGCAGCCACGACACGCCGCGTCCGACCCTACCCGCGATGCAAAAGCGGTACGGACCGTGCGGTTCTGGGCGGCACCGATCGTCATCACGTTGGCCCTGATGTCGGCACTGGCTGCGCTGTATCTGGGCGGAATCTTGAATCCGACAACCAACCTGCGGCATTTCCCCATCGCTGTGGTGAACGAGGATGCCGGACCGGCGGGTGCACAGATTGTCGATGGCCTGCTCGCCGGATTGGATAAGAACAAGTTCGACATCCGGGTGGTTTCCTACCGCGAGGCACAGCAGCTGCTGGACAGCGCCGGAGTGTATGGCTTGGCCGTGATACCGCCAACCTTTTCGTCGCAGCTGCGGGATTTCGGGGCCAGCGCGGTCCTGCCCACCCATGCGGATCGGCCGGTAATCACGGTCTCAACCAACCCGCGTGCAGGCACGCTGGGATCTAGCATCGCCGGCCAGATCCTCACCCAGGCAATGACTGTGGTCAATAGCAAAGTGGGCCAACGACTTACGACGGAGGTCGCAGCTCAGACCGGCGGGGCACAACTGACCGGAGCGTCGGCGCTGGGTCTGACCAATCCAATTGATGTCAAGTCCACCATTTACAACCCGTTGCCGAATGGCACCGGCAACGGGTTATCCGCTTTCTACTACGCCCTCTTGCTACTACTGGCGGGCTTTACCGGCAGCATTGTGGTCAGCACGCTGGTGGACTCGATGCTCGGCTATATACCGGCGGAATTCGGACCGGTGTATCGCTACGCCGAGCAGATCAACATCTCACGCTTCCGCACACTGTTGGTCAAATGGGGTCTGATGGTGGCGCTGGCCCTGCTCACGTCAGCGGTCTACCTGTCCATCGCCCACGGGCTCGGCATGCCCATTCCGCTCGGCTGGCAATTGTGGCTCTATGGGGTATTTGCGATCAGCGCGGTGGGTATCACGTCCAGCTCGCTGATCGCGGTGCTGGGCTCGATGGGTCTGCTGGTCAGCATGTTGATCTTCGTGATTCTCGGATTACCGTCGGCGGGCGCCACGGTTCCGCTGGAGGCGGTGCCGCCGTTCTTTCGCTGGCTGGCCGAATTTGAGCCGATGCACCAGGTGTTCCTTGGCGTTCGGTCGCTGCTGTACCTCAAGGGTCATGCGGATGCCGGTATGTCGCAAGCATTGTTGATGACAGCCTTGGGCATGGCCATCGGGCTGTTGCTGGGTGGTGTCGTCACGCGCATATACGACCGCGGGGGCTACCACCGGATCCCGGGGGCAGTCGGGATGGCGATCGCCGAATGGCACCAAGCGAAACACCAAGCGCGCCTCAGACCACACGAAAATTCAAGCGAGCAAACGTAATTCCAACGCATCCGAAGTGTCATTGGTCTGTTATTTAAGTTGACAGTGCGGCTTTTGTGACTGATGCTGTGCATGTCGCATTCGCATCAGGGCCGAAAGGTTATCGTGCTGACCCCAACCGCCAGCCTGCGTCGACTGGCGGCTGGCTGCACTGCTGTGCTTGCCTGCCTAACCCTGTCCAGCACAGTAGGACAACCAGTCGCACACGCCGCGGACGGGCGCGAGATGCTCGCCAACGCCATCAATAACACAAAAGGCTCATACCTGGTCTATAACTTCGGTCCCGGTCATCCCACGCCGATGCTCAACGCCGGCGGCGGCTGGTACGAGATGAACAACGGCGGCCATCTGATGATCATCAAGAATGCGGCGCAACGGCTTTCACCGCACCTACTAGTAGACACCCACCGAGGTGACCAGGCGCGCTGCGAAAACAACCCTCGGGCCCGCACCAGCGAAGGACTCTGGCAAGCATCGGAGATTTACACGCCGCTGCAGGCGTGGCAGCGAATGGGGCAACCGACAATCGCGATTAACGCCAACTTTTTCGACGTACGCCCGCAGAAGGGCGGCTCGTGGCGCCAGACCGGCTGCAGTTCACCGCTGGGCGCCTTCGTGGACAACACCCGCGGCCAGGGCCGCGCCAACCAGGCGGTCACCGGGACCGTCGCCTACCCCGGTAAGCAAGGCCTGTCGGGTGGAGGTGAGAGCTGGAGCGCGCTGACGACGATGATCCTGCCATCGGGTGGTACGCCGTATGTGGTGTGGCCCCGCGCCAAGAACGACTACGATGCCGCCACCCCAGTGATCCAGGACTTGCTCAATAAGAACGAAAAGTTCGTCGCGGTCGCCGGGATCGGGCTGTTGTCTCCCGGTAACACCGGACAGCTGCACGACGGCGGTCCCAGTGCGGCGCGAACGGCGCTGGCCTACGCAAAGCAGAAGGACGAAATGTACATATTCGAGGGCGGCAACTACACACCAGACAACATGCAGGACCTGTTTCGTGGCCTGGGCAGCGACACCGCTGTCTTACTCGACGGCGGTAGCTCATCGGCCATTGTGCTACGCCGCGACACCGGGGGTATGTGGGCCGGCGCCGGCTCGCCAAAGGGATCATGCGATACCCGACAGGTGCTGTGCGATTCGCACGAGCGCGCGCTGCCGAGCTGGCTTGCGTTCAACTAGCTCACCCGGACCGTATTTTCTTCACCGCCGGTCACGAGGACGGCAGTAAGGGCGCCACAACGATTCACGTGGAGGTCAAGTGACATGACCCCTCCGGTGCCCCTAGTCCCCTTCATCGTCGTCGCGGTCGTGGAGGAGTTTTTCGGGGTGCCAGTAGGTGTTGGTGCGGGGTTGGCGGTGGTCGAGGTGGGGTGGTGGGATCCATTCGGTGTCGCCGTGGGTGTTTTTGCGGGTGGTCCAGCCGCCGGGTTGCAGCAGGCGGTGTTGGGGGCCGCAGCCGAAGGTGAAGTTGTTGACGTCGGTGCTGCGGCAGGTGGCGTAGGCGGTGACATGATGCACTTCGCAGTAGTAGCCGGGCACCGTGCAGCCCGGCGCGGAGCAGCCACGCTCCTTGGCGTACAACACGATTCGCTGTCCAGGTGAGGCCAGTCGCTTGGTGTGATAGAGCGCCAGCGCCTTGCCCTTATCGAAAATCGCCAGGTAGTGCCGGGCGTGGCGGGCTAGGCGGATGACATCACTCATGGGCAATAGGGTGCCGCCGCCGGTGAGGCCTTTGCCGGCGGCGGCTTGCAGCTCGGCCAGGGTGGTGGACACGATGATGGAGGCCGGTAGCCCATTGTGCTGGCCCAGTTTTCCCGACGCCAGCAGGGCACGCAACGCGGCAGTGAGCGCGTCGTGGTTGCGTTGGGCGGGGCTGCGGGTATCCCGCTCGATCGCGTCTTGGCTGGGCGCGCCGTCCACACATGCGGTGTCATCGGTGGGGTTACACATGCCGGGCGCGGCCAGTTTGGCCAGCACAGCCTCCAGCGTGGCGCGGGCCTCGGGGGTCAGCCAGCCGTGCAGCGCCGTCATGCCGTCGGTCTGCTGGTTGCCTAAGGTTACGCCGCGCCGCCGGCCGCGGTCGGTGTCGCTGTAGGTGCCGTCGGGGTTGAGGCAGTCGGCGAGCCGATCGGCCAGCCCGGCCAATTGTTCGGGCCGAAACTGGGAGCCCAGTTTCGCAAGATGCGCTTCGGCGTGTTCGCGGGTTGCCGTATCGACCCAGCCGGGCAACCCGTGGCAGAACTTCCGAATCACCGCCACCTGACCGGCGCCGAGCTTCCCGGCGCGTTGTGCTGCGGCGGTCGCGGCCAAGACGGGTGGCAACGGTTCACCGGTCAAGCCCCGACGCGGCCCCAGATCGGCGGCCTCCCGGATACGCTTGGCGGCCTCGGCGCGGCTGATCAGCGTCCACTCAGCAATCGCATGCGAAAGCGTGCCGCCCAACTCTTCGGGGGTAGCTTGGCGGGCAAGCTGATTGATCATTGGGTGTTCGACGGCAGGTATCCTGCGGCGCACCCGCTCCACCCGCTCCAACAACACCAACCACTCCGGGGTGGTCAATGTGTCGAAGTTCAGCTTGGTCACGCCGTCGACCGCGGCGTCGAGCGCGTCGAAGGCCGCCGTGATGGCCTCCCGATCAACAACACCGCCCGAGCTCATAATGCGACGCTAGCCGAGCCCACCGACAAGAATCGCCGCCCAGTGACCGCTGATACCGCAGTGACACAAGTGATTTCATTGTGTGCGCTAGGAACCCGACTGACACTGTGGTGAGGTCGGCACCGCTGGACCAGGATCGCCGAACCTCGAATTCAGATCGCCGGCAACGACTCTGATGTCCGGTCTCAAGTTGGTTAGCAGACGTGGCTTAGGAACCGTACGGACATGGCGACTAGGGCATGTCACGATTTCAGTTATTGTCGGATGCCTAGCTAAGAACGGGTGGACTCAGTAACGGGGACTCGCCAGTGCTCCTGAATTGAGAAAGTAAAAGCATTGGGACAGCAGCGGTTATCGACGTTAGCTGCCCTGTAGGATCTGCTGGGAGGCCTGCTCATGGTGCTCGTAGCGGGTGGCGGCCCCCAGCTGGTCACGCACCTCGTGCAGCATGTTCACAACGTTGCCAAACGCCCGATTAATCTGCCCCATAGTGTCGAAGGAGCTCGATTTCGTTTAATTTCGTTGCGTTGTGAGCGAAACAGTCCGAGCCACGACAGTTACCCGCCGGTCAAGTCGCGGGGCATCATAAGCAGACGCCGAGGCGGCCACTATCGGACCAGAATCCGCACCCATATCTCCGGGGAGGGTGACCCCACCACCGATCACCCATGCAAGACACCTATTTCCAGATATTGCCAGCGCCAAACTCAACTACCATTCATCTCCGATGTTATAAAAGCCGGGGGCGGACGCGAAAGGTTGGTGGCGCCCATCGGGGCTGGTATAATTCCTTGGCGTTCAGCCCGCGCTATAATATCGAAGGCAACAGACTGATACGTATTCATCGACTCCGTATTGGTGGCCCACATCTCTTAGTATTCGCGTTCCAGGTCCGCGATTTTGGTGGTGAATTGCCCCAAAAGGTTGATTGCTTTCAGCGCTAAAGCGCACGAGCGGTTCACCCCTATCGAAGTATACGGCGTCATCGAGGCGACCGCCTTGTCGTAGGCCCGCGCCGCTTCATTGAGAAACCCGGCGGTCTTAGCGGCCGTGCCGGCGTGTTCATCCAACCAGTCCATGTACTTTGTTGCCGCTTCCATAAATTTGTTCGCCGCCGGACCGACAAACGCATATTCCGTCATCCCAAGTTGAATTTGCCACCCATCCTTCGCGAAAAACAAAAAACCGTGACACGATTCACCTCGTTATCCTCGGCAGTGTCCGCATAAGCAGACGCGGCGGCCCCCAGGCTCCGGGACGACTACTTGTACCTGCCGATGTTCGTGCCTCGACCAGTATGCACCCGATACGGGTCTCGGCGAGCATTAAACGAGTATCAATCATCCATGCTACGAGTAGAAGCAATATCAATCACTATACTCATCATCACTATGACTCAGAAAAATATGCTTTTCAGATCTCGGAAAAACCCCGGCACCATCATCTTCGTCGCTAGTATATGGGGCAGGCACGCCTTTAGGTATATCCTCGTTATACGGGGCATGAACGCCGGTACGCCGGACATACGCGTCCCTGCCACCACTTCGATCACTAAGAAAATCCTTCTTGCCGGACTCGTCAGTGTCCGCATATTTAGATGCACCATCCTTTAGGCTCCAGGACAACCGCTTGCCGATGTCCGCGCCTCGATCGGTATGCACCCGGTACAGGTCTCCGCGAGCATTAAAAAATCTCGCTAACAGAGCTGACACGCTATCCTTCCCCGGCGCGGGAATATTGGTCACCATCGGGGCCTTGTTGGCATTTGCTATCGAAATCTGGTGAGCTATCTCTACCATCTTAGCGCTCACCTCAGTCATGCCATCAGGATTTGCCGATATCGCTTCCGTGTCTGCCAGTAACGACGCATCCAACCTTTTTAGCGACGAATTAAGTTCTCCTTGCTCGGGGGACGTATTCGTTTTTTTAGGAATAAACATATCTTCTCCAAGTCTATTGGAAACAGGATCAAATCTTTTAACCCGAGTTGGCTCAAATTGGTGCGCAACCCGACGGCGCGTTTGTCCAGGTCACTCTCACACAGGTCGGTGAACGCACCGATCGTCGATACCTTGGGCAGTCTCGCAAATATGAACAGCGTTGATTAACAACGGCTTTCGCTCACTGGTCATCACCCGATCATGCCCACGGCAGCAGCCTGCGCGACCAAATCGGACCCCACGGGCACTAGGTTTAGTGCGCAATCTTTGCCGATCTTGGCGACAAAGACGCGGGTCATTGCCTTGTGAATGCTCCGGGAGTCGATTCGTGAGCCAAGTCAGATTCTAATGGTGTGTTGACTTTCTCTGCAAAAATTATCAACACTCCCTCACGACCGGTTAGTTATGTGAACGTTACCTTATTATATCCGATTATCGGGCTCTTCGCACTTCGAGGGTTCAGCTCTAAGCCAAGCCAGCGCGGTCAGGCTACAGCTGCGGCGTCAAATCCAGTGACGTGATGGTCGTCATCCTGGTCACCAGCCAGCGGCCAGCGCTACGTTTCATAAACAACCGGTAGGACAGATATTTCAGCGACGGAATGTTTTTGGTCAATGGGCTGGTGGATGTGGTGTTGGTATACACGATGGCGATGGCATTCGGAGCGTCCAGCGATTCGACCGCCACGCCGGTGACTTCGGTGCTGTTGGTTATCTTGGCCTGTTTGTTGGGGCCGACAATGGCGTCGACGAATTTGCGGTACTGGGCACCAAAATCGCCGCTGAGGTAGGTCGCCGCACGGTCAGCCAGGGTGTCCATGTTCTCCGGCGTATAAGTCCACAAAACCGTGATCGCGGTGGCGGCTGTCCGCGCCACTTTGAGCTTGACTGCGGCGGTGGCACGATCGGCCAGGTAGGGCTGCACGGTCGCGCCGGCAAACGCTGTGGACCCAACGAATAGCACTGCGGCAACCGCGACGGCGATGGCCATCCGCTTGCCGGCCAGTCGGCTCCTTCGGGCGCCACCGTCTTCGGCGGCTGCCGCGGGTGTCTCCTCTTGGTTCTCACCGTCACCGTCTGCCTGTTCTGCTGCCGCACCGTCGATCTCATCGGAGGCCAGTCCAGCGTCGGCGGTCAGATCACCTGCAGCAGGTTGCTGATCTTCCACTGATTCCCTTCCCGAGTCGCGGTTGCCGTCCAACGATTTGTGCTCTCGAATACCTGCTTTTCATCCGGCGACTTGGAGGTGACTTCGGTGGCCACCAACACGTTGGCGCTGCCATCGTCGTTCCACCTTTCCACACCGGCGTCGAGCACGGTGCCCGTGGCTGGTTCGGCTCGGGCGACCTGGATGAGGATCTCGTTCACCTTCTCGTGGTACTGCTTGGCGAAGTCACCGGTCGCTTGTGCCAAGATCCGCGATACATAGTCATTGGCGTGATACGGATCAAGGGTCGTGAACTCCGCCATGAACCATTTGACGTAGCTGAGCACCTGCTGGTCCTTGGCCGCGGCACGCTCACGAGATGCATGGGAGATCGACATCAGGGTGGATACCGTGATTGCCGCCACCATGACCAACGCAGCAACCGTGGCGGCAACCGGTAACCCCCATTGTCGCTGCAACGCCACCGTGCGCGCGATAAGCAGTGTCCCCTCGCCGGCTTGAAACTTGCGGCGGGGACTCATTTTCCGTTCCCAGGTGGTCTCGGTTTGGTCAACACGGTGAGGTCGTCAACGAACCAATGGCTGTGCTCGTCTTTAGCGAAACTGACCCGAACGGTTGCGCTGATGTAGCGTTCGTCGGGCGCCGCGCCGCGCCGGCCCTGCATAAACAACAGCATCGTCGCTCGGTCCGGCGTGACCGACTGTATCGAGCCCGCCGTCGGCCAATACTCGTTGATGACCGGGTGCCCCTTTTCCACGACATCCTGCTGCGCGGCCAGCTGGCGCCGATACTTGTCGCTAGCCAGCGATTGGGCGTGCGCGAAATCGTCGCGCAGCGATTTTGGGTCGTAGGTCAGCATCTGCGCGACCATCTTCGGTCCCTGAATCGCGATCTGTGCCCGAGTTTGGTCGACCGCCCGATCATGCGAGTACACCACCGCATAGCTCACGGCGACACCACACAGGCACACCCCCGCCGCGATCAGCAGTGCCATCGACGCCCACCGCCGTGTGGTGCGCTGCCGCTCGCCTGGTTGGATGCAGCGCACTTCGGTGCGCAACAGCATGTCAGCGAAGGTGCGGCGTCGTGAATCCCACAGGGGCCATAACCAGCCCACGAAAACCGCTGCCGTGTCGAGCAGGTGGGTCAGATCCCGCAGCAACAGCCGCCACGGCCCGATGGCTGTCCCATCGCGCATTACCACCGCGATGCCACACAGGGCACGTCCCAAGCTCCAACCGGTGACTGTCGGCAGCAGCAACCGGTTGACCAACATCAGCAGGATGACGACGCCGCCAACCGCCATGCCCAACCACCACCACGCGCTGCGCAGCGGGACAGTGAGAACGACCAACGCCATCGTCGTCACCACAGCCAGACCCGGCAGCACATCAACAGCGAACGCGGTCACCCGAAGGTGCCATGGCGCCACGCGATGCGACGACGGCTCGCCGATGACCGCGGCGGTCTGACTCTCCTCGACCACCACCGTCACTTCGTCACCTGGTCGAGCTTGGATATCTTGTACTGGCCCTCAGCGAGCGCCATTTTCACCCGCAGCCGGTAGCCGGTTTCTTGGTTTTGCGCCTGATCGCTAGACAACTTGACGCGGAGCGCGACGAGCACATCGACTGAACCGTCGTTGTTATTGCGCTCGACCGCTGCCCGTACATCGGACACCTGAATGTGTACGTTCGCAGCCTGATACGCCTGAACGAGCATGCTCGTGTACAGCAGGGCTTGCGCGCGGAAAGCATCGGTACCGCAGTCGATGATCTTCTGTTCACTGGCCGCCATCGCGTTGGTGTCTGGCGCCTGTGTCGCCGCGACACAATCCATCGCCGCTTTCAGCGCCGCGGTGTCGTTGCGTGCCATCGTTTGGCTGTCCTGATGGTAACGCAGCGCGCAGTAGCCACCGGCCGCTACGCCGCCGGCCGCCAGGAGAAGCGCCGCAGCGATACCAGCAAGCCACCCGCGACCCAGACGCGACCGGCTGGGCGTGACACTCGAAACGTCGGCTGCGACTTCTGATTCTGCCGACTCCTCGATGGTCGGCTCGGGGCTGACCTGGTCGGCCACGACCTCGGCGTCCTGTCGAACTTTCCGCTCTGATCTCCGGGAGAGCATTCGCAGACGACGAAGCATCGACATCGGTGGGGGGTTCAGCCGGCTGGTGCCAGCATCTCCTTCCATCCGTCGTCTCCTGTTTTGGTCGAGTTTTCGACAGCGTATTTCACTCCGTCGGGCCCTACCAGTTCACCGCTTTGGGGACTGTATACGGCCGAGGGAGGCCCGCTCGGAGTGTAGACACACGGGTTGGGCTGTTGTCCGTTGCACTGCACGCTACCGGATCGTGGCCGCGACAAGGGGTCGCTGATCGGCGGGGGTGTCCCCGACAGCCGGTCCGCGGGCGCCGGGTTCACGCCGTTGTCAACCGTCGGCGCTGGGATCACCAAGCCTGGCTTGACCGGCTGATCGCAGCGCGCCCCGGGCCCCGGGCAGGTCAGGAGCTGGTTCGGGTCGCCGAACCAGGGGTTGGTCCCCAGCGGAACGTACGGTTTGGGGTCGCGGCATTCCCGTGGCGAGGCCGCCCGCTTGCCCGGGACATCGACGCACGGGATGTTTCGCGATCCGCGCACATTGTTGGCCGGCGTGTCCATCGGGATCTTGCAGTACGTACCGACCGGCAACGGCTGCAGGCTGGTGTCCGCCGGCGACCGCCATTCCGCTGCCGGAATGAAGCCGGTCAGACAAGGCGGCGGCTGGTTGATCGACAACGCCAGGTCAAGCGCGGCCATATTCGGGAACGGCGCCGCCACCGTCTGCGCAATCGAAGCACCCTGCGGCAGGAACACCAGCAGCTGCTCCACACCGTTGTGGTAGCGCTTGAGCATGTCGATCACGATCTCGAGGTTCGCCAGCGTCTGCGGCAGTGAATCCCGCACGTCGCTGAATACCGCGGTGACCTCATCGGCGGTTGGCGCCGCTTGGGACAGAATGCTTTTCAGGTGCTGATCTTGTTGTGCGCTCTGCGCCGCCAGGACGTTCAGGTTGTGTGCCCAGCGCTCAATCGCACTGCCGGATTTGACTTGGCTGTCCAGGATCGGTCCAGAGTTTTGGATGATGTCGTTGACGTCGGTGATGTTGGTCTTGAAATCGCCGACAATCGCCTGAGTGGAATCGACCAACCGTTGCAGGGCCGGACCCAACCCGCCGACTGCTTGTGCTGTCTCGTCGAGCAGCGAGCCGATCTTTTCCTTGGGCAACGCGGCAAGCCCTCGGTTAGCGGAGTCCAGTGCCGGCCCGATCTCACTGGGCACCTTGCCCTTGGTGATGGTTTGTCCGGGTGCCAAGTACTTGCCGGGGTTCCCGGTCGACACCAGGTCCAGGTACTGCTCACCAACCGCCGACACCGAGTGCACATTCGCCGACGCATCGATCGGGATCTTGTAGCGACTGTCGATACTCATCGTTGCCTCGGCGCCCGTTGCGGTCGGCTCGACATCGGTGACCTTGCCGATAGTGATGCCGCGGTAGGTCACGTTGGCCGTCGGATACAGCCCGCCCGTTGCGGGCAGCTCCGCCTTCAGCGAATACCGACCGATACCCACCAGGCTGGGAATCTGCAGGTAGTACACGCCCAGAACAGTCAGCGAAATGGCGGTCAGGATGCCGAACAGGACCAGCTGGCGTCTGATGAACGAAGTCAGCATCGCCTATCAGCCCTTTCCACCAACGGTCCACCAGGTGCGTCATTGGGGTTCGGTGTGTAGCGGACGTCGGGGATCATCGTCTCAGGATCGCGACCAAATGACTGCTCGAGGGCGCGCAGCGCCCCGGACAACCCGGTACCGGTAAGCACCGCGTTGTCCATGGCGCTGTAAGTGACGTCCAGCGTCAGCGACACATTCTGGTAGTCGCCCCGCATCATCTTCGGAACGGTGTCGACGTCGTACGGCTGGGTCAGGATCAACTTCAGCGCGCCGATCAAATACGGTGAGGCACGGCCGAGTTCCCGCAGCGGGCATCCCAGCGCTTGCAGGTCGGTGTGCAGGGGGCCACGCGCCTCCGACAAATACTGATCAGCGGCCTGGCTGAGCTGTCCAACCGAATCGGTGGCGTTGATGAGCAAGTTTTTGGTGTCGGCGAAATGCTTGATCAGCGGCGGGATGTCGGTCAGCACTCGATCGAGGACGTCCGAGCGGCCACCCACATAGGTCAGCAGCCGGTTGGTCGAGTCGATGGCGTGGGTGATGTCATCGCGTTGCTCGTTGAGCTGGCTAACAAAGGTATCCAGCTTTGTTAGGAAGACATGGATCTGGTCGGCTCGCCCGTGGAAGATGTTGAAGACCTCGTTGGTCAGTGTTTCCAGATTCGGGATGCCACCGCCGCGCAAGACCAGGGAGAGACTGGCCAATGTTTGCTCGGTGGTGGGGAACGCCGACGAATTCTGCAGCGGGATGGTGTCACCATTCTTGAGCAGTTCCGGCGACGGGTTCGCCGGTGCGGCCAGCTCCACATGCTGGGAGCCCAACAGGCTGGTCTGGCCGATCTTGGCGGTAGCGTTCTTCGGTAGCTTGACGCCCTTGTTTAAACCCAGCGTCAGGGTGGCCACCCAGTTCTTCAAGTTGATGGCGCGTATCGAGCCGACTGTGACGTCGGCAACCATCACCTTGCTGTTGCCGTTGATCGCCAGCGTGTCCGGTACCTGCACATAGATGGTGTAGGACCCCTCGCCGCTGCCCGGACCACCCGGAATCGAGACGTTAGAAATTCCACGCCAGCCACACGAGCTTCCCAACAGCGCGACCACCAGCAGCACCAGCCCCTGCCAGGCGCGGTAACGGAGCCTGCCAGCGCGCACCGCGCTCATCGCGCGCCTCACTGGCCCGCTCCTACGGCAGCGGCCGCCGGCGTCGGGGCAACCGGACCGGGCACCACATCCGGTCCTGGCGGTGGCGGCGGTATCGGCACCGGCGCCTGCAAGCCGATGGGTGGCAGCACTGGGTACTCGTCGTACGCGTTCGGCGGTCCCGGCGGCGTCTGCAGGTTGGATTGAATAGGCGCGATATTCGGGCCGCCCATGAGTTCAGCCAGCGAATCGGGGGTCATCAGGCCCGCTGTGATCGGCCCGACCTGCTGCCCTTGCATTCCCGGGGCGACGATCCACCCGGGTTGGGTGTTGCGGTGCGACAACGGCGTGTCCGGCACCCAGATCCCCGGGACGGTGGTGTCCTTGTATCCATTCGGCGGCTGCAGCCGCGGCTCGGAGTAGGCGACCTCCTTGGGAAGCACCTCCGCCGTGCTGAACAGGTTCAAACCGAACGGGAAGTAGTTGAACTTGATCGCATCCAGGACGGGCGCAAGATATTGCGCACAAAGTTCGGCGGACTCCTGATACCCCAATCGGCTGCCAGCCTGGATTGCGCTGCAAATGAACTGCATTGGGTTCGCGAAGTTGGTGATCGCCGGAACACCGACGACGGAACCGTGCGCCGGGTGATAAATCTGGTTGACATTCGACGCGGCCGTCGGGGCGACGTGCAGGAAGGTTTCCAACCCGTTCAACGGCTCCGGCTGAACCACCGTGGTGGTCACGGTCTCCAGGTTTTTGACGTCGGTGGCCAGCACCTCGCGGTTCTTGACGAGGAACGGGCGAACCGTGGAAAGCAAACTGTCAAACTGCTGTAACGCACTGGACAGGTCGGTATCGGAGTGCGCAAGTCGGGTGGTGAAGTCGGCCAGGTTTTGGTTCAAAGCGACAAACTGCTGATCGTCGGTGTGCAGTGCGTTGACGAACAGCGCCAGGCTGTGTAGCACCGCGAAAAAGTCGCCACGACCGTCGTTCAATGCGGTCAACGCCCGCGAAAGGCTGTCCAGCGTGGTGTTGATCTGCTTGCCCTTGCCGGCCAGCCCGTCGGCAAACGATTCGATGACGTCACCGAACGGACCTTTCGGCTGCTCTTTGGTCGGGCCGAGTTTGGAGATGATGTTGGTGATGCTGTCCCGCAGCTCGTCCCACTCCACCGGCACCTGGGTGCGCTCGATCGGGATCACCGCGTTATCTCCCAACACGGGGCCGCCCTTATACGGCGGCTCCAACTGGATCGAGCGGGACGCCACCAAGGTCGGGTTAAGGATCACCGCGGACGCATTGGCGGGAACCTTGTACTTGTTCTGATAGTGGAAGGTCACCTTCATCTTGTCGCCGGCCGGCACGATCGAGTCGATCGACCCGACACGCAAGCCCATAATCTGAACCTTGTCGCCGGTGTAGAGCGCGTTCGCCGCAGGGAAGTAGGCAACGACGGTGTTGTTCGTCAGCTTCTGGTAAAGCTTCCAGCCGACGAACCCGACGACGAGGGCCAGTACCACCACCAGCGACCCGATAATCACCGACGCTCGTGACAGCCGCGGCAGCTTCAGGTTGCGGATATCAAAGATGGTGCTCAATTCTGACTACCTCCCGTGACGCCGCTACCTCCGGTTCCCTCCGGGTTAATGAACGGTGCCGGCAGCTGGGCCCCAGGCCCGGGCGGTGCCGGCGGCCCTGGCGGCAGCCCCGGCGCGAACGTCGACGGACCCGGCCCCAAATTTCCGGGGCCGGCGGGTGCCAGCGGCTCGGTGCGCGCACCTGGCGGTGCGTTCGGCGGCAGCGGCACCGGAGTGCCCGGAACGTTCGGAGCTGGATCGCCCGGCCGCCCAGCGATCGGGATGCCCGGCGTTGGCGGCAGACCATCGGGGTTCGGCGACGACGTTTGGACGTCGATCGGCGCCGGGAAGGCGGGCCCACCGTACGGGCCGGTGGTCGCACCAGCGCACGGTAGCGGATTCCACGGCCGCGGCAGGCCGTCCTCCCCGATGGTGATATTGCCGCCCGGATTCGCTGGGGTGTAGGAGCACGGCGATCCCGGTGGAACGGCCGGTCCCGGATGCTCCGGGGTGCCCTCCAGCACCGGCGGCGCAGGCGGCGGCGCGCCATTGGGGAAGCGGGTGCCGTTGGGATCGGGGAACTTGAATTCCGGCAGCCCAGCGCTGCGCCAGAAGTTCTCCGGGTCGATGCCGCGCTTCTTAAACGCGGCGTCGACCCACGGCTGCAGAATCTGATACGGCGCCAGGTTGTGCAGGACGACCTTGAAGAAAGGTCCCGACCCGATGGCCTCGTTCAACGATGGCAGGAAGGCACCGACCTGAATGAGATCATTAGTCAGGTCATCTTTGCGCTGGACCAAGATGTCGCTGAGCTGGTGCAGCTGTTCCAGCACGTGATTGAGGTTCGGGTTGTCGTTGATCAGTCCTTGCACCTGGGCCGAGAATGCAGCGACGTTACCCAACAACGCATCGATGGCGCGTCCGCGTTCGTTGAATGCCGCGATCAAGGTCTTGGCGTTGACCAGCAGCCGATCCACCTGCGCGCTGCGGTCACCGAGGACACTGGCCACCTGGTTGGCCTGCGCAAGCAGATGTTTGATCTCCTCGTCGCGTTTGCCGATGGTGTCGGAGAACTTGGCCACACCATCGAGTGCAGCGCTGAGGTGCGGGTAGGTCTGATCAATGGTTTCCGACAACACCTTCAGTGACTGCTTGACGGTGTCGATGTTCCAGCCCGAGGCGGCCTTGGTGACGTCGAAGAACGCATCATAGATCTGGTAGGGGGTGGTGCTTTGGCCCAGCGGCAAACTGTCCCCGGGCCGCAGCGGCTGATTGCCGCGTGCCTCGATCTCGAGGATCTTCTTGCCGAGGATGGTGTCGGTGCGGATCCCCAGCCGGCTCTCGGTGCCGATGCTGTTGGTGCCGATGGAGAACTTGATCACGACGTGGTCACCGTCGATCTTGAGTGCCTCCACCTTGCCGACGTCCATGCCGGCGATGCGCACCTTGTCGCCCTTGTTGAGTCCGCCGGTGTCGGTGAATTGCCCGTAGTAGCTGGGCCGGGCGAACAAAATCGGGACACTGGTGAAGCTTTGGCCCACACCGATGAGGAGCAGCACCAGCAGGATGCCCATCAGCCCGATGCGAAGTCGATTGGGGGGTTCCAGCGTTCTCATTGCGGCGTGCACCGACCCGTCGGCTGCTGGAAAAGCCGGACCGTGCGGACGGGCCCACCAGGCTGCAACCCGTTGATCTTGAGCGTGATGTCGCAGGAGTAGAAGTTCACGAAGTCCCCGTAGGAGCCGATCGTGCGCCCGATCTGGTTCAACGCGGTCGGCAATTTATGGAGGTAGTCCTCCAGCTGCTGTCGCTGATCGATCAGCGGCTGCTGAATCCCGTCCAGATAGTTGATCGACTTGTGCAACAGCGCGCGGTCCTCGGCCAGCAGATCGGCCACCGTCCCCGCGGCGTTGCTGATGTGCGCAAAGCCACCCGCCAACTGGTCACCGTGATCCTTGAGCCCGGTGATCAATACCTCGAGGTTGTTGACGGTCTGGTCGAATTCTTTGCGATGCCGAACGGTCGTGTCCAAAACGACGTTCAAGTTCTTAACCACCTCACCGATCGCCTGGTCACGCTCGCCAATAGCAGCGGTCAGCTGGGCGGTTTGGTCGAGGATGTCGTTGATGGTGCCGCCCTGACCCTGGAACACGGTGACGATGGCCGAGGCGATGGTGTTGACCTTGTCGGGGTCCAGCGCCCGAAACAGCGGTTTGAAACCACCAATCAGCGCGTCGAGGTCCAGCGCCGGCGACGTCCGTGACAACGGGATGAATCCACCCGGCGGCATTATCTTTTCCGACCCTTGGCCCTCGCCACGCTTGAGCTCCAGGTAGCGGTTGCCAATCAGGTCGAGGTAGCGGATCTGTGCTGTCGTCGACTGATACAGCGGCACCGAGCGGTCGACGTTGAATTTCACCCGCACCCGCTTGCCGCCGTCGATCAGCGCAACAGAGTCGACCTTGCCGATCTCCACTCCCGAGGCGCGGACAAACTGGCCCGCCCGCAGACCGCTGATGTTGGTGAACTCGGCCGAGTACCCGTTGGTCCGGTCGAAACGCATCTGACCGAACACCACGATGATCATCACAGTGAACAGCAGCAGCACCAACGAAAAGATGCTGAGTCGCACGACAGTACCGGTGATTTTCATGGGTTGATTGTGTTATCCCCTACTTGACGGCCCCAGACGTACTCGATGGCGTAGGGCGAACCGGTGTCCAAGTGGTTGTACGGCGCAATGCTGTTGCCGGTGTCCATGACCAACTCGGGTGCGGGCCACAGATCACGGGTGATGTGCTGCCAGCAACCCGGCGCACCCCCCGGCCCACCGCGAGCGTTCACCCGCGGCAGATTCTCCGGATAGATGTAGGGATTCGGCGCTCCGTTGAGCACTCCGGCGAGCCCGAGTGGCGTGAGGAGTCCTTGGGAGAGGACTCCTCCCCCGAGGATGGATATCGCTGATGTCGGGTTCAGCATGAATCCCAGCCCCGATAGCGGCTCGATGTGGTCATTGAGCGAGTAGCCGTTGCCGCCGAGGAACGAGGCGATCTTGGGCTCGATGTCGTGATAGTTGCGCAGGGTGCAGAAGATCGCCGGACTGTAGGTGTCCAGCATCTGAGCCGTCGGCACCAGGTCGGCGGCGCCCCGCACCAGATACGGCCCACCGCGGCCGAAGAGATCCGCGCCGGTGTTGCCGAACCCGGCCGCGGCCAATAACGCTTGGTCCAAGTCCTTCTGCTGCTGGTTGATCGTGCGCGACGTGACAACCGAATTGTTAAGGAAGTCAAGCAAATCCGGCGCAGCGTTGGCATAGGTGTCGCCCAGGGCCGCCAGCTGTTGGACGTCGCGACGGGCCTGCGGCAGCTGCGGGTTGACGTCGTCGAGAACCGCGTTGCCGTTGACGATTGACTGTCCGAACCTCTCGCCCAGCCCGGCCAGTGATTGCGCGGCCGCGCTCAGCGTCAGGTTTAGCTTGATCGGGTCCACTTTCTCCGCGATCGAGGTGATGGTCTGGAACAACGTGTTGATCTCTGTGGTCACCGATCTGGCGTCGATCACGGTCTGCGGTGTGAGCCTTTTCGGCGACGGATGTTCCGGCGTCGTCAAGGACACGTACTTACCGCCGAAGACCGTGGTGGCCTTGATGTCGGCGTTCACATTGGCGGGAATTAATGAGAGGTACCGCGGATACACATCCAAGGTGAATTTGGCGGCCGGCTTGCCGTCCCGCACGGTCTCCGAGATGTTGGCGACCCGGCCTATCTCGGCCCCGTTGTAGGTGACCTTCGAGCCCGGATCCATCACCAACCCAGCCCGATCGGCCAGCATCGTCAACTTGGCCTTAGGGGTGAAATCTCCGCGGAATTGCCCGTAGACCAAGCCGAAGATCACTACCGCCACGACCAACAAGCCGGCCCCAGCTAATTTATACGGCGGCTTTCGTGATGGGTTGATCTTTGCTGGTGATGTCATGGCAGCTACACCGTCAAAGCGAAGTTGGGGTTGACACCGTAGAGCGCCAACGCGGCGGACAAAACAACAACCTGCACCGACACCAACGAGAAACGCATCGATCGCCCGACGGCCTCGCCGACGCCGACGGGTCCACCGCCGGCGTGATACCCGTAGTAGCAATGCGTGATCATCACAACCGCCGTGATGATGATGGCCTCCACAAACGACCAAAAGACGTCATCGGGACGCAGGAAGGTGCGGAAGTAGTGCTCATAGGTGCCATTCGACTGCCCGTAGAGCACCGTCGTGGTGATCTGTGGGGACAGGAACGACATGATCATGGCCAACGAGTAAAGCGGAATGATCACGACCAGCCCGGCCAGGATCCGAGTGGTCGCCAGGAACGAGATCGACTTGATCCCCATCACTTCCAGGGCATCAATCTCTTCGCTGATCCGCATCGCCCCCAGTTCGGCGGTGGCGCCGGCGCCGACGGTGGCCGCCATTGCGATACCGGTGACGACGGGGGCAGCGATGCGCACGTTGATCAGTGCGGCGAAGAAGCCGGTAAACGCCTCGACACCGATGTTCCCCAGCGACGCGAAGCCCTGGATGGCGACCAGTGAGCTGCCGGAGAGCGTGACGAACCCGACGATCGCGGCGGTGCCACCAACGACGGCCATGGCACCGGTGCCCATGCCGATCTGGGCGATCAGGCGCAGCGTTTCCTTACGATAGCGGCTCAGCGCATTAGGGATGTTCCCGAGGGCGACCAGGCCAAACCAGGTCATCTGGCCGATGTCGTCGATGCCGCGGGCTGCGGCTCCGCCGTAACGGTTCAGATTGGCGACGGCCCGCGGGAAGCGGGCGCGCAACACGGCCGCTGTTGTCATGTCAGAGATCCAGTCATGTCAGCGTCCCGTTCCGAAGCGCACGCCGATGGTGGTCAGCACCACGTTGACCGCGTACAACGCAACCACGCACAGCACCACGGTCTCGTTGACGGCGGTGCCCAGCCCTTTGGAGCCGCCACGCACGGTCAGCCCACGGTAACAGCCGACCAAGCCGGCGATGAGTCCGAACGTCGCGGCTTTGACAGTCGCGATGACCACCTCAGGCAGGCCGGTAATAGTGGTCAGGGTGGCGAGATAGGCGCCGCCCGACACATTCTGCAGGTAAACCCCGAAGAGGTAGCCGCCCACCAGGCCCACGGTGATGACCAAGCCATTGAGCAGCGTGGCGACCAGCGTCGCGGCGACGACCCGGGGCACGACCAGCCGATGAATGGGGTCAATGCCGAGCACCTCCATCGCGTCGATCTCCTCGCGGATGGTGCGCGCGCCCAGGTCTGCACAGATCGCCGTCGATCCGGCGCCGGCCACCACCAACACCGTGGTCAACGGGCCGAGCTGGGTGACCGCGCCGATCGCCGCGCCCGCGCCGGATAAGTCAGCGGCGCCGAACTGCGCCAACAGAACGTTGAGGGTGAAGATCAGCAACACGGTCAGCGGAATCGACACCATGACGGTGGGCAGGAACGCGACCCGCATGATGAACCAACACTGCAAGATGAACTCGCGCCATTGGAATGGCCACCGGAACAACGCCTTTCCGGTCAGCACGAGCATCCGGAAGAACCCGCCAACAAGGGCCAGCGGCGTCTGAAGTTGGTCACGGGCGTACCCGATCAGGCTCGGGCGCGTCTCCGTCGTCACCGCTGCCCCCTTACACCGGAACCACGGACGTCGCGACGCCGCGGCAGATCGTGTCGCACGCCACCTCCTTGCTCCGACCGTACTGCAGTGACCATCGGCTCCCTACCCGCAGGTGGTAACGGAGACCACAGGAATGTACCCGATGGTCGACTGCATGTGCATTGCATCTGCCCAATTGACCTTTCGTCAACGCCCAGCGAATATTTTCGACTGTGTCAGCGATCCCCTCCGGTTGTCGAATATCTTGATACAGAATGTCTTTCAGAATCCTTCTAAGCGCCAAAGCGCAATCGCAGTTCAGTTTTGAGCACCTTCCCGGCCGGGTTGCGAGGCAACCTGTCAACGACCTCAAGCGCTGCGGGATGCTTGTAGCGCGCGAGCCGGTCGGTCAGGAACTCAGTTAGTTCTTCGAGCCGCAGGTGCTCATTCGTTACAGCCGCGACCGCGATCGGCACCTCGCCCCACTTTTCGTGGGCCCGCCCGATGATGGCCACCTCGACGATGTCGGGATGGCTAGCGAGAACGTTCTCCACCTCGGCGCAGTAGATGTTCTCACCACCGGAGATGATCATGTCCTTCTTGCGATCCACCACCCAGACGTAGCCGTCCTCGTCCATTCGAACGAGGTCCCCGGAATGGAACCAACCGCCAGCAAACGCCTCCGCGGTAGCCGCCGGGTTGTTCCAGTAGCCGCTCATCAATGTTGGCGCCCGGTAGACGATTTCCCCCACCTCACCGACGGCCACGTCGTCCATGTTCTCGTCGACCACCCGGGCGGCGACCGTCGGGATGACCTTGCCGACCGATCCACGCTTACGGATCGCGTCGTCACCCAGCAGCATGCACGTGACCGGCGACATCTCGGTTTGGCCGAATGCGGCCAGTACCTGGGCCCCGGGGAAAGTCGCCGACATTTGCCGCAGTAACGCATCCGATGCGGGAGCGGCTCCCCAGGAGATGACCCGCAGCTTCAGATCGCGTGGCTTGGCTTGCTGCTCGGCGCACACCGCCTGCCACTGCGCCGGAACAAGAAAGATGCTGGTGACCTTCTCCGCCGCCAGCACGTCGAGCAGCTGGCCGGGGTCGAACGCGCCGAGCGGATAGATCACGGTAGGGACGCCAAGCAGCATGCCGGTCAGCATGTTGCCGATGCCGGCGATGTGGAACAACGGGACACCGATGAAACCGATATCGCTGTTGATGTTGGCGCCGCTGGTGTAGAGCGACGTCATCGTCTGTCCGGCCAGGTTGGTGTGCGTCAGCACGGCCCCCTTGGGACGGCCCGTGGTACCCGAGGTGTACATGATCAGCGCCGGTGAGTCGTTGGCAATGTCTACCGGTTCGGGTTCGGGCGCAGCACCGGGCTCGTTGATGAGGTCCTCGTAGCCGATCACGTGATCGTCGGAGGAGCCACCGGCGACGACGATCGTGCCCAGCATGGGCTGGATGTCACGGACACCGGTAGCCACTGGCGCCAGCACGGCTTCGGTGATCATCACCCGTGCTTCGCAGTCCTCCAGCAGGGCGGCGACCTCAGCGGGGGTGAGCCGGAAGTTCACCGGGACCGCAATCGCCCCAAGCATGTTGGCGGCCAGCACCGACTCGACGAACTCGGGGCGGTTGAGCATCAGGATCATCACCCGATCCCCGAACCCGACTCCCCCACGACGTAACGCACCGGCCAGTCCAGTGACGCGACGCCGCAGGTCAGCCCACGTCACCGTGGTGCTAAAAAACCTCAGCGCAGTCGCCTGCGGTTGCATCAACGCGTGCCGCTCCAGCTGGTTAACCCAGTTCTGCCGCCGAGCGAAATAGGGCTGCGCTTGGGCTGGTTTCGAGCCGCGGGCAAGGTGACCGGCAAGTTGCGCAATCAACTATTACCCTCCCTTCACTCGCGCGCCGCTTGTGACAGTTGAGGCCTGATAAAACATGTGTGGTGTGGGCCACATTATGGCCTCGATGGCCCCGTCACAAGGCCAGGCCAGCCTTGAAAGTCCTGGCAGACCCCGCGCAAGCAGCCCTATCCGGGCAACAACTAGGTGGCGGCCAACTGCTCGGCGCGCAGCTTGAGGTTCTCGGCGAGGTGGTCGAGCACGTTGTTGAGGAGCGACTTGACCATCGGGGCAGGCACCGGCGTGCTGGGCTCAACATCGATGTCCACCGTCAACAAGCTGGCCACCCCGATCTCCACCACGCTGAACAGTTGCTCCTGCTTGGTAAATAGGTCACCTTGCTGCATGACGGTTTGGATCTGGTTCACACCCGGGTAGTACACGGCCTGTATATAGGTACCCTCCATGCCTTGAATCTCGGTGTCGAGGCGCAGCTGGCTAGGCCGCCCGTCGTCGTAGCGGGCGAGCACCCAAACGCCCTTGACCCCTTCATTCCACTGGGGGTAGGCCTCGAAGTCGGCGACGATGGCCATGATCGACGCGGCGTCGGCGCTGACCTCGACGGTCTTGCTCATAACTGGCATTCGCGAAGCATAACGGGGTGCGCGGCGAGCCCCTCAATGACGGCCGGGGCTGTGGCTGGCGCGAAAGCGACCGCCTCGGAGGCCATCTCAGTCGCGATCCGGCGAGCTGCGACCTATCTATCAGTTAACGCAAGCCGTCGTCAGCAGTGACCGGATTGCGTCTGGAATAGGGACCGGTTTACGGCTGGTTCGATCGACATAGACGTGCACCCAGTGCCCCAGCGCGGTGATGGGCTGTGCCTGGGTGCGTGTTGAGGCTCCTTCGGGAGCGGCCCGGAACACGCCGAGTCGGTAGGTGACGCTGCTGCGTCCCAGCCGCGTCACCGCCAAGCCAACCACCAGGCTTTCCGGGAACTGCAATTCAGACAAGTAGCGGCAGCCCGACTCGGCGACGATGCCCAGCGACGGTGTGGTGATCGGGTCAACCCCGACACTGGTGTTGATCCAGGCGTTGATCGCGGTATCGAACAGCTGGTAGTAGACCGCGTTGTTGAGGTGGCCGAACATGTCGTTGTCGGCCCACCGGGTGAGTACCGGCCACAGCACCGGGAAGTCGCTACTCGTGAGCGTGTCCGGTGCCGACGGAACCCAAAGCATGGATGTATTCCTACACGTTCCGACATCGACATGGGGGCAGTCCAGCCAACCCGAGTTGAATCCGGAGTGCCCGAACCAGTTCCCGGTGGGCTGATCGTCGGGCATGTGGTTCATGTACGTCGCGTCCAGATTTACGTCAAAATCCAAACCCCATGGTGCATTACACGCGACAGCACCGGCTTCGGCGGTGGGTAGACAATGCCCGTATCGGCGCATGATCCGCGCCATGTCGAGCGGTGTGCTGACCATACTTCCGGAGGCTTTGGTGTGCTGTTGCGCAGTCCTGCGATCTTGCGCAATCGGCGCGCTCAGCGACAGACCCTGATCAACGAATGACTCAGTGATTGCGATGGCGGCGATCGGCTTGCTCACCGAGGCAGCCTGAAACGCCGTGTCGGTGCTCACTTTCCGTCCGGTGCGCAGATCAGCCAACCCAAAGCCCACCACCGCCGAATTCAGGCAGGCCAGCCGCCGGAGACGTCCCGACAGTGGCACCACCCGCCGCGCCAAGCAATGCAGTCACTGCTATGGTGGCCGCCCTTTTCACCAATCCATTGATGGCAGCCCACGTTTAACGCGCACGGCTCAAGACACTATCCCGGCAGCGGCCGCGTCGCGCTGGGTCAACGCACTGCCGTTGCCTATCGTTTCGCATTGTCTGATCGCGATCGGTTGGCCGGCCAGGCTCACGGTGTAGGTTACCGTCGGACAAACTGTGTGTCGCGCCAGCCGCCGTGAAATTTTTTGAGGGGACAACTGGTGCCGACCTTTTCCCGCCACCGCGTGCACCTGCGAAAGGACCACAATGCCCGCGCCGTTATCTCCGCGTCCGTACCGCTGCGGTGAGGTATCGAATACACGACAAGGGACCAGCCAAAACCGTGCTCAGATAAGGAGTATCCACAAATGAAGATCACCAGCCGGTTGACGTGTCGGGAGGCCGGCAACAGAGTCGGCATCGGAGCGGCCGTCTTCGCGCTGACCGGGATGTTGCTCGGCGCCCCCGCCGTCGCGTCAGAAGAACCAGACCAACCACTCCTCGACCTGATTAACCAGCAACGGGCGCAAGCGCAACCCCCTTGTGCCCCCCTCCACCAGAACCCCCAACTGCAGGCCGCTGCCGACCAGCACGCGCATGACCTTGCCACCAACGGCTGGCGCGACAACCACATCGGCAGCGATGGATCGACTCCCTTTCAACGCATCGACGCCACCGGTTACCGCTGGAAGGCCGCAGCCGAGAACCAAGCGCAGAATTACTCGGACCAGGCAGTCGTCACATGGTGGATGAACAGCCCGGGCCACCAAGCCAACATGCTCAACTGCCGATACACCGACGCGGGGACGGCAAGCGTCTCGAACAACGACGGGATATACGCGGTCGCCGTGTTCGCCGCGCCTGGCTGAACACTGCCCCAAACTGGCAGGCACCCGCACCAGCGAAACCCGAAAATGCGCGAAGTTTCAGGGCGAGGCTATGGTGGACAGGACGTCCAGAGCTTGACCGCATGCGCAGCGATCTGAACCCACCGTCGGCACCGGGCTTCCAGTCCGCGGTCAGATGCCCTGCTTCGCTCAGCGCCAAATGCACTTGCAATGATCGCACGTGGGCCATGGCGATCCTTCAAACATCGAAACTGTCAGTGGCGTGGACCTTCTCGGCGTGTCGTCACGGTAGCTGCAGTGTCGAGGTCGTCAACCTGAAGCACCCAATGGTCAGGTGCTTCTACTTTATCTCTGCCGTATATGTATGTTGAGCAGGTGAATTCGTTAGTCGACGGCATCACACCACGAATCCACCCAAACCCGAATTAACTTCGGGTTAAACCAGTGAGGTAAGCGTCGGCTTTGAAGTCGTCGCTGGCGGGGTTGCCGCCGGCGAAATTGGTGAATGTCACGTCAATTGCCAGCCAGCCCCGACCCGCCGCATCGCGGCGGCGCCGCAATACTGTCCCCACTCAACAACTCCGGGTTGTAGGGATGGCTGTGCATCGGGTGGGTGATGGTGAAGTACATCGACGTTTCCCAGCAGTTAGAAACGTGACCGAGACTCGATTGCGGTGTCACTGGCGCGCAACGGCCGGATCAACGATTCCTGAGCAAGTGGTGGCGGTGGACCGGCCTTCATGCACGACGTCGATGACGAGCTCGACGGGCGCGCCCACCGCAACAGCACGGGAGGATACGGCGTGCACCGAACGCACCGACTTGTCCGGGAATCGCTTTGCTGCAGCGATAATCGCTTGGGCGACCACCTGGGTACCTTCCACCACGTCGCGGCCGTCGTGCCCCGTGAGCCTGCACATCGAACAGTTTGAGCAGACCGTCCACCGTCCACTGGGTTTGATCTGAATCTGTGGTCAAATCCGCCCCACTTGTCGCCATCTCATGGTTGCCGAGTCGCGAATGTAGCCCACGGCACAGTGGGACACTGCGACTAGGATTTGTAAAGTAAGCGCCTCAACTCGGCCCCGGACGCCGCGTGCGCCGAAGTGTGGACCGAAAATCGTTGCAGCGCTGGCGTTCTGCGCCCTACCGAGACCCGTCGACGAGGCGGCGACCAGATCCGAGCTGGTGCTTGCGTGGGTGCGTAACTTCTCGGTGCCCAATGGCACTTGCACCATCGACTTCCCGGCCTCGCTCGACCAAATGATCAATACCGAGGTCAACTCTTCTGCTGTGGGCGCCCTGCTTTTGCTGCGTCGGCCAGCCCCTGCTCGTTGATAATCTGCGGTGCTTTATCAAACGGTTTCACCGGCGAATCCGCCGAAACTGCAGCTGCATAGTCGTTCATCGCCCGAGCGTTTATGTCCCAGTACTGCTGGTACTCGGCCTCAAGACGTGCGATCTCATGGGCGTGTTTCCCCATCAGGTTGTCGTTGACCAGCTTCGCTGTCTGACGCTTGTTGTCGGCGATCGTCTGTAGCATCACCATCGACCTATTCGCTTGCGAATGGGCTCTCGCATCTGAGAAGGCCTTTTCGGCGATTGCGTTGGCATGAGTTGCGATGCCCTGCAGCCAAACCTTATACGCTGCAGCCGCCTGCATCATCTGCGTCGCCGCGGGACTCTGCCATGCCCCGGCCAGCGCCATCAGCGCCTTATCCATGTCGTTACATGCGTGATCCAGCTCAACCGATAATTTCGCCCACATCAGGGCGGCAGTCATCGTCGAGGTAACACCTTGGCCGCCACGCAACTTGGTGGCGTTGACCTCTGGCGATCGCACTTGGAAATTCGGAAACATTCTTGATGCCCTATCTGCTAACGACTGTCGCCACCGGCGCGCAGGCCGGCGAGGCTGGTATTGGCTGCACCTATATCAGCCCACAGGTTCTTGATGCGTCGGCCAACCCCTGCTCGTTGATGATCTGCGGCGCCTGCGCAATCGGTTGCACCGGATGACGCGATGTATGTGCGGACCTGCTCATCGCCTGGGCGTTCGTCCCAGTACCCCTGATATTGAGTCTCAAGGCGCGCAAGCTCTGCAGTGTTGCAGCCGAACACGTTGCTGTTGACCAGGTCCGCTTGTCGACGTCTTTGTCGTCGATCGTCGTCAGCGGCACCATCGAATTCAGCGCGTACTGAAAGTCGACCGCGTGGACCTTGTGCACCCAACTACACACAACCAGCTACCACGATGAAAGATCGTGCACACCATCGACATAACATCACGGCGCTACCGGACGCCGCGTGCCCGGAAGCATGGCCCACAGGGTGCACAACTGCTCGGTGCCGCATGGCACTCGAGCCACCTAATTTCCGGTCGCGCAGAGCCAAGCGATCAAACACGAGATCAGCTCAGCTGCTGCGCTGTGAGCAATGCTTTTGACACGTCGGCCAACCGCTGCTCGCTGATAATCTGCGGCGCCTCCACAAACGGCTCCAGCGGCGGCAAGTTCGAAATTGTGTGTGCATAAGTATTCATCGCCCGAGCGTTCGTCTCCCAGTATTCCTCGTACTGGTCTTCAAAGCTCGCGATCGCAGGAGTGTTTTTCCCCCCTATGTTGCCGTTGACCAGCAACGCACACCGATTTCTATTGACCTGGATATCTTGCAACGACACCATCGCGGCCCGCGCTCGAGCATAGGCGTGCCAGTAAGCGTCAGCGCGATCGCCGACCTGCCTGGCACGATATTCGAGACCGTACAGCCATGTGTTATACGCGCAGGCCTCCGCCATCATCTGTGCCGCCGCCCGACTCCACCATCCCGCGGCCAGCGCATCCAGCGCATTTCGCATGTCGGCACGTGTTATTGCCAGCTTGTCCGCCAAGGCACGCCACGCCTCGCCGGCGTTCTCCGTCGAGTTCCAACCCGCACCATTGGCTAACTTGGCGGCGTTGACCTCTGGCGGTAGCGCTGCGAAATTCGGAAACATTCTTGATGCCCTAACTGGTTGCGACTGCCGCTACATCAGCGCGCAGGATTTTGTGTTGCTGGCCGCGGTGCTCGAGCAGGATTTTGCGTTGCTGGCCTCGGCTTCCGAATAGCGCTCCTCGCCGTAGGCCAGCGCGGTCAAAAACAGCTCCAAAGTCACCGAGCCGCCGCCCATCACCATGTGATAGTCCGCGGCCGCCGTGCGAAGCTGCTCCGCCGCGTATGCCGACACCTCGTCGCGCCCCATCGGCAGCACAGCACCCGTCACCTTGCCTGCCGCAGCACTGGCGGCATCGATGCGATCACCGACGTCACGCAGCGCGCCAGCCGCTGTCGCCAACACCCCGGGGGCTGTGATCAAAAAAGGCATGCCGACTCCGCTTCTCCTCAACAACCCCGAACAATTGCCCAGGGCTGGCCATGACCGTTTACTTGTACTGTTCGCACCGCCGACGTTGGCGGTGAACGCAGCTGCCGACCAGTGCTCACAGCTATGGCGGGCGCAATCGAGGTCAAATCCACTCGACCCGCATAGCTTATTGCACACTCGTCTAATAAGCAAAAGGGCGGGTGGGGAGTCGTGGTCGTCGCCTCAACTGAAAGTGTGCGGGTGCGCGCAATGGCGCTCGCCGCCTTGGATGAGATCGCCGACTCGGGCGTGTTCGATCCTCGGCGTGACCAGCGACATTGGCGGCGAGTTCAGCAGCAAGGCCGCACCAATTACCGCGTGAAGCGGCGGTGTCGAATTGACACCAGCACCGTAGTGCGTGACACTTTTGCCGTGTTTTGTAAAGACGTGGGCGGGTGGCCCAGGATGGCACTAACCCCATGGTCCCGCTAGGGCGGCACAACGCCATGACACTTCCGCAATACTTTGTAAAGGCCCCGATTATGCACCAGGCGGCCCAGGCGACAAACCTGACCGGGCCCGATACCTCGACGCGACAGCGGATTCTCACCGCAACAACCGAGGTGCTCAGCCGCAACGGCAAAGCCAAGCTCAGCCTATCGGACGTGGCCGCCCAGGCCGGGGTGTCCCGCCCCACGCTGTACCGCTGGTTCGCGTCCAAAGAAGAGTTGCTCTCGGCATTCACTCACTATGAGCGACAGGTCTTCGACAGTGGTTTGGCCAAGGCAACCGCAGGTCTCAAGGGCGTCGACAGGCTCGACGCCGCATTGCGATTCATAGTCGACTATCAGCACTCGTACTCGGGGGTGCGCATGGTCGATGTCGAGCCCGAGCACGTGATCGCACAAGTTTCCCGGGTCATCCCGCAGATGCGGGAAGGACTCCAACGGCTCCTGCCCGGGCCCAACGCCGCGGTCAAAGCAGCGACAGTAATCCGGATCGCGGTATCGCACTACATCGTCCGCAGCGACGACGCGGATCAATTCCTGGCGCAGCTGCGCCATGCGGTCGGACTCAAGGGCTCCTGACCGATCAGTCGAACAACACCGCCGCGTTGAGGTAGCCGGTCGGATCCAACGCCGCTTTGATCGTCCGCATCACAGCGATATCGGCGGGCTCCCGCGACATCCCGAGATAGGCACGCTTGCGGCTGCCGACGCCGTGTTCTGAGCTGACATTGCCCCCGGCTCGCGCGATGAGGTCCATCATCGCCACGTACAACGCCTGCTCCCGGTCGAGTGGACAACGTAAAACGTTGAGGTGCAGGTTGCCCTCACCGATGTGGCCGAACAACACGGGCAGCGCCGCCTGAACATCCGAGACGTGCGTGTGGATCAAAGCTGCTGCGTCCGTTGCGAATCCGCTGATCGCCGATAGGGGCAACGAAACGTCAAATTTCAGCGGCGGCCCGTATACGCCGAGCACGTCGGCGATCGATTCGCGCACCCGCCACAACCGCTGCTGCGCCGCGACATCGACACCCACCGCAGGATCGCCGCACATCTGCGCGCCCATAAGCAGGTCAGCGAGTCGATCGGTCTGGTCGTGGTCGGCGGCCAGTTCCACCAGCAACAGCCAGTCGCCGTCCACCGGGGCGCCCACCGCAAGGTGCTGGCGGGTCAGCGCACTGGCCCGGCCGTCGATCAATTCCAGCGCCGCGATCCCGTCCACGTCCCTAAACATCCGCGCGGTATCGACCAGCGCCTCCAGGTCGGCGAACCCGCAGACCGCCGTCACCCGGTACGACGGCGCCGGGTGGAGCCGCAGATCCAGCGCAGTGATGACGCCGAGGGTGCCTTCGGCGCCGACAAACAGGGCCGGCAGGTCATAGCCGGTGTTGTCGCGGCGCACCAGGCTGTGCCGACGCAGCAGCGAACCGTCGGGCAGTGCCACCTCGAGGCCGATGACTTGCTCGGCCATGTTGCCGTAGCGAACGGTGCGTAGGCCACCGGCGTTCGTTGCGGCCATGCCGCCAACGGTCGCGGTGTCGCGGGCGGCCAGGTCCACACCGAACACCAAACCCGTTGCGGTCGCGATACTTTGCACCGCAGCCAAGGTGGCTCCGGCACCGACCTGGAGGCGGCGCTCCACGGTGTCGACATCACTGATGGCCCGCAGCCGCTCGGTGGACAGCAGCACGTCGTTGTGCTCGGGGACGGTGCCGGCCACCAGCGAGGTCCGACCGCCTTGAACGGTGACGTGTACCCCGGCATCGCGGCAGACCCGCAGCACCTCGGTCACCTGCTCGGCCGTACCCGGCCGCACCAACACGCTGGCCTGGCCCCGATACCGACCGGTGTGGTCCACGCTGTGGGCGGCCAGTACATCGGGGTCCACGCTGACGTGGCTCGATCCCACGACGCTCTTCAGGGGCCCAAGGCTGCGCAGCATGCTCGCGGTTATAGCACCCGCGAGCCACCGCGTCCGCGCCGCCCAGACTCTGGGTCAAGCAACGCATTCCGCCGGTAAGGGCTCGCCGAACGGAGCTTGGTGAAACGCCGGATTTCTCGGCATCACCGTTTTAACCTCTGTTAATACCTAATACCCGCGGTAGCGGGTAGGTCCCTTTTGACTGGGAAAGGCCCCGGTTGTCAGGAAGGACGCCGGACATGGCGTATGTAATCACCGCCCCGCAGATATTGGCGTCGGCCGCGGCCGACGTAGAAAAGGTCGGCTCGGCAATCAGCGCGGCCTATGCGGACGCGGCACGCGCGACGACCGGATTACTGCCGGCGGCCGCAGATGAGGTGTCGGCGGCCATCGCGACTCTATTTGGCCTCTACAGCCAGGAATATCAGGCGATCGCCACGCAAGCCGCGGCGTTTCATAGCGGATTTACCCAGATGCTGGCCGCCGCCGGGAACGCCTATGCGGCTGCCGAGGCAGCCAACGCGGCCGCGCTGTCGAACGTGCTGGGTGCACTGACCGCACCGATGGACACCAGCGGCGGCAGCGCGTGGACCTCGATGCTGGCGTCCGCATCCGCCAACCCGGTAACGGCGTTAATCATGGGCGGCACCAGCAATCCGGAACCTGACCCGATTTACCAGGCTGCCGTCAACGGCTCCTACATCCAGCGCTTCTTCCCAGGAGCCAACTTCTTAGGCGTCATGACGCCCGAGCAATTCTGGCCGGTGACACCCCAACTGGGCAACCTGACTTTCGCCCAGTCCGTCGCTCGAGGCGTCACTCTGCTCAACGACGCGATTAATGCGACGCTGAGCCCGACGAACAACGTCGTCGTTTTCGGCTACTCGCAGAGCGCCGCGATTGTCACCAACGAGATAAACGCTCTGATGGCGATGGGCTCGCCGCATGCAGACCAGCTGTCCTTCATGATGATTGGCAATCCCAACAATCCCGACGGCGGCCTGCTCTCCCGCTTCCCCGGCTTTTACATCCCGTTTCTGGATGTGCCATTCAATGGCGCAACCCCGCCGAACTCGCCGTACCCCACCACCATTTTCACGGCCCAATACGACGGCATCGCCCACGCCCCGCAATACCCACTCAATATCGCCTCGGACCTCAACGCCTTCTTGGGCTACTTCTTCGTGCACAACACATATCCGGCTCTTACGGCCGCTCAAGTCGCCAACGCTGTGCCCTTGCCGACATCTCCGGGCTACACCGGCAACACCCAGTACTACATGCTGATGACTCAGGACCTGCCGCTGCTGGACTTGATTCGCGCTATCCCCTACGCGGGTCCTCCGATCGCCGATATTTTCCAACCGGATCTACGAGTGCTCGTCGACTTGGGTTACGCCGGCTACGGACCCGGCGGCAACTATGCCGACATCCCCACACCAGCAGGGCTGTTCTCAGTCCCCAACCCGTTCGCTGTGCTCGGCAACCTGGCCCTAGGGGCCGTACAGGGACCCTATGGCGCTGCGGTAGAAATTGGGGTCGAAGCTGGGCTCTGGGGGCCTGAGTGGTTCCCGGACACCTACCCGTGGGTTCCGTCGATCAACCCAGGACTGAATTTCTACTTCGGTCAGCCGCAGGTGACGGGGCTATCGTTGCTCAGCGGTGGTCTGGGGAACGTCCTGCATCTCATTCCGCCGATCTTGAACTGATTCGGCCCTACGGCCCCAGCGGAGACTGGTTGCGGATCGACTCGTCGCGGATCAGTCCACGCAGCAGCGCGGTGCTGAATTCGGCTGCGATTTCCTTGGCCGTGCGGCGTCCACTCGGTCGTAACCAGCGATAGCTGCCCAACGTCATCCCGATGTAGCCCAATGCCACCACGTGCGAGTCGCACTCATAGAACTCGCCGCTGGCAATGCCGCGGTCGATCAGGCCATGCACGTGCTGGTATACCTGCGCTTCCTTTTCGCGGACCTCCGCGACTTGTTCGGCGGTGAACCACTCGGTGATGTACGGCTGTTCCTGGAAGTACACGGCGGCCCGCTCCGGATCGCCCGCGATGCCGGTGAGCAGTCGAACAGTGTATTGGTAGAGCGCTTCGCGGGCCGTCCAGGACGGATCGTCGTGCACCGCCGCCAGCGTGCCTTCGGCGGCCTGGCGGTAGATGTCGAACAGAATCAGCGACTTGCTGGCGTAGTAGTGGTACACCGTCGCCTTGTTCAGCCCAATCACATCGGCGACGTCATCCATGCGGGTGCCGTGATAGCCACGAGCCGCAAATAGCTTGGTGGCGACGGCCAGCAACTCCTCGCGGCGGCTCAGCCCAGTGGCTTGGCTGTCGGGTGCCATCTGTACTCACTATCGTCGCTGCCGGCGGGCCGCACTTAGCCCGGCTAAGGCCATTATCAATCAACTGGTTGGACAGTTTAGGCAAGGGCGCCGCTGCCTGTCGCACCCACGCGGAGGGGACTAGACTCCTGGACGAACTAGTCGCGAATCGAGAGGTGGGCTAATGGACCCGAGTCCTGATTACGATATGAGCGACGAGATCGAATACTTTTTCAGGTACATGACTTGGGGTTTCCGCGGGGTTACCGACGGCAACGGATATCCGCCGCCCGCCTACCCGCCCGTCTAGACCGAAGTTAATTCGGGTTTGGGGTGGATTCGTGGTGTGATGCCGTCGACTAACGAATTCACCTGCTCAACATACGTATACGGCAGAGATAACGTAGAAGCGCGTAGCACGAGTATCGGAACATGAACGGGGCGCCACTACAAGCGCCTGACCGTAGGGTGCTTCGGGTTGACGACCTCGACACTGCAGTCACGGTGACGACACGCCGAGAAGGTCCACGCCACTTACAGTTTCGATGCGCTGCAGCACCTCAACCCGGCTTGCGTTCGATCCAAGCCTATAGCGCCTTCAGTTCCTCAGCGACCTCAGTCACCGACTTTTTGGCATCACCAAACAACATGGTGGTGCCGTCGGCGTAAAACAGCGGGTTGTCGATACCGGCAAATCCGGAGTTCATCGACCGCTTGAGCACGATCACCGACTTCGCTTTGTCCACATTGAGGATCGGCATGCCGTAGATCGGGCTGGAGGTCTCGTTGCGGGCCGCCGGGTTGGTGACGTCGTTGGCGCCGATGACAATCGCGACGTCGGTGCGGGCGAACTCGTCGTTGATGTCGTCCATGTCCTTCATGGCGTCGTAGTCGACCTCAGCCTCGGCCAGCAGCACGTTCATGTGCCCCGGCATCCGGCCGGCAACCGGGTGAATCGCGTACTTCACCGGCACACCCTTGTCCTCCAGCAAGGACGCCATGTCCTTCACCGCGTGCTGAGCCTGCGCAACCGCCAGGCCGTAGCCCGGCACCACGATCACCTGGTTGGCGTACGCCATCTGGATCGCGGCGTCGGCGGCCGACGTGGATTTCACGTGCCTGTCCCCGCCGCCCTCGCCGCTGGGCGCCACGCCGCCGCCACCGAAACCGCCCGCAACGATCGCGGGGATGGAGCGGTTCATCGCCTTGGCCATCAGGTTAGTCAGGATCGAGCCGGACGCGCCGACGATCATGCCGGCCACGATCATTGCGGTGTTGTTCAGCGCCAGGCCCGCGGCCGCGGCCGAGAGCCCGGTCATGGCGTTGAGCAAGGAAATGACCACCGGCATGTCGGCGCCGCCGATCGGCAACACCACCATCAGGCCCAACACACCGGCCGCGACCAGCAGCCCGATCATCCACCACAATGACGCCCCGCCGGATCCGGGCTGCGCGTGCAGGCCGATGACCACTGCGGCGACGATGGCGCCGACCAGCAGTAGCAGGTTGATCGGCTGCTGAGCCTTGCCGAAGCCAATCGGCGATCCGGAGAGGATCTCCTGCAACTTGCCGAACGCGATGATCGATCCCCAGAACGAAATCGACCCAATGATCGCGGCGAACAGCGACGCCACCACGATGTGCACGGTCGGCGATTCGTGATGCTGGAACGCCGAAAAGCCGCTGGTCTCAATGAATTCGGAGAGAGCGATCAGCGCGACGGTCCCACCGCCAACGCCGTTGAAGAACGCCACCAGCTGGGGCATCGCGGTCATCTTGGTGTAGCGGGCCGGCGGTACGCCAAGCACGACACCCACGACCAGACCGGCGATGATCAGCACCCACTGCTCGGTGTGCCGAATCTTGACCAGCGTCGCCGCCACGGCGATGGCCATGCCCACCGCGGCGATCAGGTTGCCGCGCACCGCGGTCTTAGGTCCAGTCAGACCCATCAGGCCGTAGATAAACAGTGCGAACGCGAGAATGTAGAGGCCGATCACCAAGTAGTTCATTTGGCGGCGGGCCCTTCTGCGTTCTGGGTCTGGGCGGGCAGGGCGCGTTTCTTGCCCTTGAACATGCCCAGCATCCGGTCGGTGACGATGAACCCGCCGATCACATTCAGCGTGCCGAATACGACCGCGACGAACAGGATGATCTGCACGGCAAGCGATGGATGCTCAACCTCTCCGAACACCACCAGCGCGCCGAGCACCACAATGCCGTGGATGGCGTTGGTGCCCGACATCAGCGGGGTGTGCAGCGTGTTGGGGACTTTGGAGATCACCGCGAACCCAACGAACCCGGACAGCACCAGGATCGCCAAGTTGGCCAATAGCTCGTCGTACATTCCGAACATTTACGTGTCCTCTCCGGCGCGGCGGGTCACACATGACTCCGCGACGACTTCGTCGTCGAAGTCCGGCGCCAGCTGGCCGTCCTTGAGTAACAGGTCCAACAGCGCCGTGATGTTCTTGCTGTAGAGCTCGCTGGCGTGCTCGGGCATCGTCGCCGGCAGATTCAGCGGCGCCGCAATGGTGACGTCATGCTTGACCACGGTCTGCCCGGGCTCGGTGAGCTCGCAGTTGCCGCCGGTTTCCCCAGCGAGGTCCACCACTACGCTGCCGGGTTTCATTGCCTCCACCGCCGCGGCGGTCACCAACCGCGGCGCGGGGCGGCCCGGCACCAGCGCCGTGGTGATCACCACGTCGAAGCCGCTGATCGCCTTTTCCAGTGCCTTCTGCTGCTGAGCGCGTTCGTCGTCGGTGAGCTCACGGGCGTAGCCACCCGCACCGGCGGCGTCAATGCCGATATCGAGCCACTGCGCCCCCACCGAGCGGACCTGGTCGGCCACCTCAGGACGCACGTCATAGCCGGTGGTCCGCGCGCCGAGGCGCTTGGCCGTCGCCAGCGCTTGCAGGCCCGCCACCCCGACACCGAGCACCAGCACGGTGGCCGGCTTTACCGTGCCTGCAGCCGTCGTCAGCATCGGGAAGAACCGGGTCGACTCAGACGCCGCGAGCAACACCGCCTTGTATCCGGCCACGTTGGCTTGCGACGACAGCGCATCCATCACTTGTGCCCGCGAGATGCGCGGGATGGCCTCGAGCGCGAACGCTTGCACACCAGCTTGCTTCAGCACGCCAATCGAGTTGTCGGCATTGCGCGGCGCCAAGAAGCCGATCAGCGTCTGCCCGCGGCGCAGCCGGCCGACCTCGGCTGCGGTCGGCGGCGCCACTTTGACGACGACATCGGCGCCCCACGCGTCCCCGATGCGAGCGCCGGCCTCCGTGTAGAGCTCGTCGGGAAGCAGCGCGCCTTCGCCCGCGCCGGACTCGACCACTACCGCTAGACCGCTGTTCACCAGCGACGCGACCGCCTTGGGCACCAACGCGACGCGCCGCTCGTCGGACCCGGACTCGGCGACCACGCCAACCGTCGTCTGCGCTTCTGTCATGGCGCGTACATCCACTTTCCTTAGCCGTGAGATTGCCTAGCAGGTTGATTGCCGGGCGTGCTCAGACACCCTAACCCGATTGCTCGGCTCCAGCTCGCGCTCGTCCGCAGGCCACGCCTACCAGAGTGGAATGTCGTGGCCGTGTTCAGACGGGGGGCGAGGCCCGAAGTAACGGCGCTCGGACTCGGAGATCGGCACATCGTTAATGCTGGCTTCGCGGCGCGACATCAAGCCCAACGGCGTGAATTCCCACAATTCGTTGCCGTAGCTGCGGTACCACTGACCGGCGTAATCACGGCACTCGTACTGGAACCGGACCGCAATGCGATTGTCGTGGAAGTCCCACAAACTTTTGCGTAGCGAGTAGTCGAGTTCGCGTTGCCATTTGCGAGCCAGAAAAGCCACGATCTCGTCCCTGCCGACGATGTGTTCGCTGCGGTTCCGCCATTGCGAGTCAAGCGTGTAGCCCAAACTCACGTGGCCCGGGTCGCGGGTGTTCCAGGCATCCTCTGCGGCCTGAATTTTCTGGATCGCGGTTTCTACGGTGAACGGCGGAAACGGCGGGCGAGGCTCACTCATAACGTCTATCGTGCACGTTCACCGGCCGCCAAGCGCGCGTCTTCAACGTCGTTTCAATGTCGCGTCAATCTCGCGCCAGCGACCGGAAACTCAGCGGCACCGGACGTGACCTATCGTGGCGGATATGGACTTCGCGATGTCGGCCAAGGCCATCGACTACCACAAGCGGCTGTCCGACTTCATGACCGAGTACATCTTCGCAGCCGAGGCCGACTACGACCAATACCGTCACCAGGCCGGCCCGCACGACCACACGGTGCCGCCAATCATTGAGGAACTGAAGACCAAGGCCAAAGAGCGCGGTCTGTGGAACTTGTTCCTACCGGCGGAGTCGGGATTGACCAACCTGGAATACGCGCCGCTGGCCGAGCTGACCGGCTGGAGCCTGGAGATCGCGCCCGAGGCACTCAACTGCGCGGCGCCGGACACCGGCAACATGGAGATCCTGCACATGTTCGGCACCGACGAGCAGCGCACGAGGTGGTTGCAGCCGTTGCTGGACGGCGAGATTCGCAGCGCCTTTTCGATGACCGAGCCGGCGGTCGCCAGCAGCGACGCCCGCAATATCGAAACCACCATCTCGCGTGACGGCGACGACTACATCGTCAACGGCCGCAAATGGTGGACGTCCGGGGCAGCTGATCCGCGCTGCCAGATCCTGATTGTGATGGGCCGCACCAATCCCGATGCCGCCGCGCACCAACAGCAATCGATGATCCTGGTGCCGATGGATACCCCCGGGGTGACAATTGTCCGCTCGACGCCGGTGTTCGGCTGGCAGGACCAGCACGGCCACTGCGAGGTGGTCTACGACAACGTCCGGGTGCCGGCCACCAATCTGCTCGGCGGCGAGGGGAGCGGCTTCGCGATCGCGCAAGCCCGGCTGGGGCCGGGTCGCATCCACCACTGCATGCGTGCGCTGGGTGGAGCCGAACGCGCGCTCGCACTCATGGTGGACCGCGTCCGCACTCGGGTGGCGTTCGGCCGTCCACTGGCCGAACAGGGCGTCGTGCAGCAGGCGATTGCTAAGTCCCGCAACGAAATTGACCAAGCCAGGCTGCTGTGCGAGAAGGCGGCGTGGACAATCGACCAGTATGGCAACAAAGAGGCGCGGCACCTGGTCGCGATGATCAAGGCGGTGGCTCCGCAAGTGGCCTGCGACGTGATCGACCGCGCAATCCAGGTGCACGGGGCCGCCGGCGTCAGCGACGACACCGTGCTGGCCCGGCTCTACGCCTGGCATCGCGCGATGCGCATCTTCGACGGACCCGACGAGGTGCACATGCGATCCATTGCGCGCGCCGAACTGGCGCGGGAGAAATCCCCGTTTGCCGCGGCAGTCACCTAACATGGCTGAGGCTATTCGGGAACTACCGGGCGCGTGGAACTTTCGTGATGTTTCAGACAGCACGGGGGCGTTGCTGCGGCCCGGACGGCTGTTTCGCTCCAGCGAGCTAAGCCGGCTCGACGACGACGGCCGGGCGACCCTACGCCGGCTGGGGATCACCGACGTTGCTGACCTGCGTGCGGCGCGGGAGGTCTCCCGTGGCGGGCCGGGACGAGTACCCGACGGCATCGAGATCCATCGTCTGCCATTCCCTGACATCGCCGCCCCAAAAGCCGATGATGGCGCCGAAACCGACGGCGCGGCCCCGCACGAACGCGCCTTTCAGCAGCTCCTGGCCAACGCCGTAGCGGAAGATTCGGACCAATCCATTAATGCGGCCGCCACCCGCTACATGACCGACGAATACCGCCAATTCCCAATGCGTAACGGGGCCCAATCCGCGCTGCACCGCGTCATCACACTGCTGGCCGCCGGCCGCTCGGTGCTGACGCACTGTTTCGCCGGCAAGGATCGCACTGGCTTCGTGGTCGCCACGGTGCTGGAAACGATTGGTATTGATCGCGACAGCATTGTCGCCGATTTCCTGCGCAGCAATGACGCCGCACCGCAGCTGCGGGCTCGGGTCTCCGAGATGATCCAACAGCGCGCCGAGATGACCGAACTGACCCCCGAAGTGGTGACGTTCACCGCGGCCCGGCTGTCCGACGGGGTTCTCGGTGTGCGTGAGGAGTATCTGGCCGCCGCGCGGCAGACGATCGACGACGCCTACGGGTCGCTGGACGGCTACCTGCGCGATGCGGGTATCACCGAGGCTGACGTCGACCAGCTGCGCAGCACACTGCTGAGCTAGGCGGGTTCCTTTGGCTGACAACGACGCTGTTGCCAGCCGTACCGATAGCTGCGGTGCTGGTATCGCCTTCAGCTAGCTCAGGCGGTAGTTTCGGCGTTGTGGGCCTCAGCGTCCGAATAGTCCGCGGCGCCGTTCTTCAAGGCTCCGATGAATTCCCCACAAACGAGCGAGGCCTCAGCGATGACCGCCTGATACGCCGCCGCATGCGCGCTGAAGCGCTCCATTGCCATGATCGACACCTCGTCGGTAGCCGGAGGCTGGAGATGGATCGTTGGATCGGCCGCCGCGTCAGTGCTGTTGACCAGACCATTAACAATATTTCGTATCTTCGCAGCCGCTGTCGTCAACACGCCGGGTTCTGTGGTCACAAAAGACATGGCGACTCCGTTTCTCTTTGATGAACCCGAGCATCTGCACGGGGCTGGTCGAGTTTCGTTCGCTTGCGCTGTCCGCACCACTGGCGTTGATGCGAGGAACACGACGGTGGCCCCGGCGTCAACACGATCAACCCCGGCACACAAGTCAACCCCGTAAATCCGGTACCAACCATCACGTGCTCCTCAACAACTGGCTGAGCACGGTCATGGCGCTGGCCTGCCGGACCACTCCAGCGTTGGCGGCGACTCCCGGCGCCGACGTCCACGAAGGCAGCGCCGCCAAGGCAAGGTTCACGGTAGTTTCATAGGCCTTCATCACGTCAATGTCCTGGGCCCAGTATTGCAAATACTCCTCTTCGAGATCCTGGATCTCCTTATCGTGTAGCCCGAGCAAGTTAGCCGCTGTTAGCTTCTTCAACTCAAGGCGATTTGCGGCGATCGTCTGCGGGTGCACGGTCGCCCGAAACGCTAAGCGATAGGCCTGGTAAACACCGTCGAGCTGCGCGGCGGTCTGCCGGATCTGCTGTGCGAGGCCAATCAGCCACAGCTGAAACGGCGCTGTCGCCTGAAACATCCGTACCGCCGTTGGACCTGTCCACTCCTCTAGCAGGATCCTGAGCACGTCCGCGAGCGCATCCGCGGTGTTATCTACCTGAGCGGCCAAGCTGTTCCACGCACTGACGGCGGCATACATCGGATCCGGACCCGCGCCGCTGTACATGCGGGCGGAGTTAATCTCCGGCGCTTGCTGTTCGTAGTCCATCTCTTTGTTCTTGGTTCCTTCCGGCTGGTGACGACTGCTGTCAGTCGTGTTGACGTCTGCGGTGCTGCTATTGGGTTGCGCCCCCGAGGTTGTGTAGGAGTCCGGCCGTGGGTTGACAACCGGTGTGTGATAGCCGGATAAACGAGAGACATCGGCTGATTTTCGGGGACCTCCAAAGTTGCTCAGCAAAGGAATCGCCGCAATGACCACTGGACACCATATCGGCTGGCCGACGCAACCGGCTAACCGACTCACCCCCACCCCGATGTGCTGCGCGGGCTCCTTGGCAAAGGTTATTACCCACTGATGTGCTGAAGCCGACGCATTGTGCGGTGCCGGCTACGGCCAGCGCAGCGCCGAGCTTAGATGCCCCCTAAGGCTCGAGGACAAGCTTGCCCAGCACACCGCCATCGGCTAGACACTGCAACGCAGCCTGCGCTTCCGACAACGGATAGCGTTGCGGCGGAGGTGGTTTCAGGCCCAAAAAAACCAACTGGCCTAGGCCCCAGGAGAACAAGGCCGCCGAACCGGGGACCTTGTTGAGGTACTCGCCCCACGCCACGCCCATCACGCTGACGTTGCGCAGCAGCAGCCGGTTGACCTTAAGGGTAGGGATATCGCCTGCGGCGAAGCCGATGACCAGCAGCTTACCGTCGATGGCCAGCACTCGAATCGCGTCGTCGAAGGCTGCGCCACCAATGGGATCGACGACGATGTCCACACCGCGACCATAGGTGTGTTCCCGCACCCGCTGAGCCCAGCCATCAGTCAACGGCAGCACCACGTCGGCGCCCAACGACGAGACATAGTCAGTTGCGTTCTCGCGGTGCACCACCGCTATCACCTGGCTCGCACCCATCGCCTTGGCGATCTGAACCGCCGCCGTACCAACTCCGCCGGCGGCGCCTAACACCAACACGCTGTCAGCCGGCCGCATTGCGGCGCGACGAGCCAAGGCAAAGTACATGGTGTTGTAGTTCACCAACAACGATACCGCTTCGGCATCATCGAGTTCCGCGGGGCTGCGCACCACGTTAGCCACCGGAACGGCCACTTGTTCGGCATAGCCGCCGAGCACTCCGAACGCCGAAACCCGTTCGCCCACATGTAAACCCGAACCAGGCGGCGCCGACCGTACGACACCTGCGGTTTCCATCCCCGGCACGAACGGCGGCGGCAACTTCAGTTGATACTCACCCTTGCTTAGCAGCAAATCAGGAAAGCACACTCCGGCGGCACGAACGTCGATGACGACGTTGCCGCCATCGCCGGAAACATCGTCGATATCAGTGTACGCGATCCCGGATGGCCCAGAAAGCTTTTGTACGACACAGGCTTTCATGTGTTCTACAACTTGAATCCGGCTTTTTTCGCGCCAGACAGGTCGGTGATCTCGGACCACTGCGCGGCGATGTCCGCTACCGACGGCGGCTTATCGAAGTTGACGCCGTCGTTCTGGAACAACGCAGTCCGCTGCACCTTGCCACCACCAACGATGAACACCGATCCGCTGTCAGCACATTCCTCGGTGCACAAGTAGGCCACCACCGGCGCGACGAACTCTGGCGTGAGTTTCTCTAGTACCTCGGGCGGCATGATGTCCTGAGTCATCCTGGTGGCCGCGATCGGAGCTACCGCATTGGCGTGGATGTTGTACTTCGCGCCTTCCAGGGCCAGCGTGTTGATCAGGCCAACCAGGCCGAGCTTGGCTGACCCGTAGTTGGTTTGGCCAAAGTTGCCGAACAGTCCGCTGGTAGAGGTGGCGACGACGACCCGCCCGAAACTCTGCTCGCGGAAGTGCGGCCAGGCCGCGCGCAACACGTTGTACCCACCGTAGAGATGCACCTTGAGCACGGCGTCCCAGCTTTCGGACGTCATCTTGTGAAAGGTGCCGTCGCGCAGGATCCCGGCGTTGCTCACCACGCCGTGCACAGCACCGAATTCGTCCAGCGCGGTTTTGATGATGTTCGCCGCACCGTCCTCGGTGGCGACACTGTCATAGTTGGCGACCGCACGGCCGCCCGCGTCCCGAATCTCGGCAACGACATGGTCGGCCATCGCCGATCCAGCGCCCGTACCATCGCGGGCCCCACCCAGGTCGTTGACGACGACGCTGGCGCCCTCCCGGGCAAGGGTGAGGGCATATTCACGCCCCAGTCCCCCACCGGCTCCGGTGACAACGATGACACGATCTTGCACTCCGGGCATCAGGTTCCTCTCTGCGACTGGGAAGTTGGCAAACCAAGATTCGGGGCAAACAACAATCAGAACAGCCTGCGGGCCAGCTTGAATGCCCGCTCGGTGTACGGCGGGTAGATGATGCTCGAGAAGTCGGGTCGAGTCGGCTTGGTCAACACCGACTTGCGGTGGCTGAACTCATCGAATCCCCACTTGCCGTGGTAGGCACCCATACCCGACGCGCCGACACCGCCGAACGGTAGCTTGGCCGTCGACACCTGGAAAGCGAGGTGGTTGACCAGCATGCCACCCGCCGGCACCTCCTTGATCACCCGTTCGCGGGTCTGACGTGACTTGGTGAACAAGTATGCCGACAGTGGCTTAGGTCGCGCGTTAATGAAACCTATTGCCTCGTCTAATGATTGGACGGTAAGCACCGGAAGGATCGGCCCGAAGATCTCGTTTGCCATCAACGGACCTTCCGGATCGGGATCGACGACCACGGTCGGCTGGATGCGCAACGTCGATGCATCACACTTACCGCCGACGGCGACCGCACCTTTTCCTCCGGCCGCAGATTGCACTTCCGAGAGATAGCCGCTCAGCCGGTCGAACTGGCGCTGGTTGACGATGCGCAGTCCGCTTGGATCGTCTTGAGACCGGAACTTGGTGATAGCGGCGCCGATCTTGTTGACCAGTTCGTCGCGGATCGTCGCGTCAGCCAACACGTAATCGGGGGCCACGCAGGTCTGGCCGGCATTCAAGATTTTGATCCAGGCGATCCGCTTTGCCGCCACGTCGATGTCGGCATCGGCCGCCACGATCACCGGACTCTTGCCGCCGAGCTCGAGGGTGACCGGGGTCAAATGCGGTGCCGCGCCTTCGTATACCTTGCGGCCGATCTCGGTGCCGCCGGTGAACATCACACGGTCCAGGCCCTGCGCGATCAGCTCCTGACTGACCGTGCCGTCGCCCTCGATCACCGCGATCGCGTCGTTGTCCAGATAACGCGGAACAAGCTCGGCCATCAAGTGTGCCGAAGCGGCTGCGATCTCCGACGGCTTGAGCACCATCGTGTTTCCCGCGGCGATCGCCCCAACTGCTGGTCCCAGCGTCAAGTAGAACGGGTAATTCCAGGCGCCGATGATCAGCACCGTCCCGTACGGTTCGTACTCCACCCAGCCGCGGCCAGGCAACTGCGGAACCTCCAAGAGTCGGTATTTACGGCGCATCCACTTGCGCACCTTTTTGGCCGCGTACTTCGCTTCGGTGACGGTCGTCGCGATGTCGGCGATAAATGCCTCAACCGGGTTGCGGTCCAGATCGTCGGCGAGCGCCGTGGCGATCGCGCCCTCGTTTTCCTCCATCATCGCCTGCAGCGCACGCAATTGCTGCGTGCGCCACTCGACGCTACGGGTACGCCCGCTGGCAAACGTCTGACGAAGCCGAGCCACGGTAGCCGCACTATTGGCCCCCGCTGGGGCGTGCGGCGGAACCTCGCTCTTGGACGATGTCTGCTGCGCAACTGATTCGGTGGTCATTAGGGTTCTTCCTTCCCGCAGCTGCCTACCGCCCTCCGCGATAGCGCTCATCGGTGCTAACCGCGATCCTAATCACCTGGTTGGGCCAGCAGTAGGAAGATCCAGCCCGGATCTTTAGCGGCCCGACTGGTCGGGCTGGGAGTCCACCGGCGCGGCGCTGACCCGCGGATCGGCGGTGCGCGCCATTACAACCGCTCAGCGGTCACAAACTCGGCAAACGCATCCTTGTCGTCGGCCATCGGCAAGCCATCGACCCAGCGGCCCGCTCGGCGCATCTCGTCTGGCGAGCGGTGAGCGGTGGCCCGCCAACCGTGGCGGTTGAGCCAGTCGGCGACGACCGCCCGATTTTCGTCGTGGTAGATCAGCTCCTGCACGTCGACGGCCTGCTCGAAGCCCAGCGCATCGGCCACCTTCCTGAACCGCGCCCGCATTTGTTCGCGCCGCTCATCGCCGTGCAGGGGCGAGGTTTCGACCGCAAGCCGGCTGCCTACCGAGCTCAGCTCACCGATTTGGGCGAACAGCCCATCCTGGGCGTCGGCAGGCAAGTACATCAGCAACCCCTCGGCCAACCAAGCCGTTCGAGCTGACGGGTCAAAGCCCGCGGCTCGCAGCGCCGCCGGCCAGTCCTGACGCAAGTCGATGGGCACCTCACGGCGATCGGCGGCGGGTGTCACGCCGTTTTCGGCCAACGTCGTGGACTTATAGGCCAACACCTTAGGCTGATCGATCTCGTACACGGTGGTCCCAGTCGGCCAATCCAGCCGGTAGGCGCGGGAATCCAGTCCCGACGCCAAGATCACGACCTGGCGGATTCCATCGGCGACAGCGTTGTTGAAGTAGGTGTCGAAAAAATTCGTCCGAACCGCTTGGTAGCTACGCATGTGCTCGACCATGGCCGCGGCTTCGGCGTCGATCGCTTCCACCTTGGCCGCCATCGACGGGTCAAGCATGGCTTCCCACAAGACGCCGGCACCGGCGTTGGTCACCAGCAGTTTGGCGTAGGGGTCACGGATCAGCGCGTCGGGCCGATCGGTTTCGACGGCACGGGCGGCGGCCACCATCACCGCGGTAGTGCCGACGCTGGTCTTGATGTCCCAGGTGTCGTCATGGGTTCGCAGTGTGCTCATCGCGTGCTCCCGCCTTAACAGGTCCTGGTGGATTCTGATTCGTCGGATGGCCCGGCGAGACGCGCTCGCAGCAGCGTGCTGCGGACGACCTCGTCGGCCAGGTCTTCCGGTATCGGCCGGCCAAGCCGGGTCATCTCGTCCCAGTTGTTTACGCCACGCACCTGCCAGCCGTGGTCGGCCAGCCACCGCGCGGCATCCGACCGGTCGGGTTCGTGGTAGATGAGCTCTGCGACGTTGACGTTCAGACCGAGCCGGTCTCGTATGCGCAACCAACGCTGCGAGTTGCCGGTCGAATTCAAGCCGAACGCCTCGACAGCAATCTGACTCCCCGGTGCACTAAGGGCGGTGACCATCTCGAAGAGCCGGTCGGCAGCGTCGCTGGGCAGGTATGGCAGCAGGCCCTCGGCTAGCCATGCGGTCGGTTGGGAGCGGTCGAAGCCGGCCGCGGCTAGTGCCGCCGGCCAGTCATCACGCAGATCCACCGGGACCGGGCAGCGCCGGGCGGTGGGCACCGCACCATGTGATTGCAGAATTCCGCTCTTGTATTCGAGCACCTGGGGCTGGTCAATCTCGTAGACCGCAGTGCCGGGGGGCCAACTCAGCCGGTACGCCCGGGCGTCCAGCCCGGCCGCGAGTATCACCACCTGCCGAATGCCGGCATCGACGGCGGCGCCGAAGTACTCGTCGAAGAAGTGAGTGCGTACCGCCTGGTAGTCACAGCCAATCCGATGCACCCGTTGCCCGTGCTCATCGCCGTCCAGCCAGGCCAAATTCGCGTCGGCTAGCCGGGCCCACGCTCGACCGGCCGACGACACCAGGATGCGGGCGAACTCGTCACGAATCAGCGGATTGGCGCCAAACGTTTCCACCGCCCGTGCGGCGGCGACCCCCAACGCGGTGGCACCCACGCTTTCGGTAATGGCCCAGGTGTCACCGGCGCTACGCAACGACGGCGAGTCGTGGAGATCAGTCATGTCGCGACCATGCTACCGAATAAGTTAGGCAGCCTATATGCTTTGTGCCTCACATCACTATCGAGCGGGCCAGCCCGCCCGCTAGGCGTTGGGCTGCCAGAGTGCGCCGCTCAGCAGCTGGCCCAACGTCTCGGTGACAGCCTCCATCTCTTTGGGGCTGCGCAAATAACCGGCATAAAACCCCACGCCGCACAGCACCACAAGCAGGGTCTCAGTCAGTGAATACGCATCGATACCGCTGGCAAGCTCGCCGGACTCGATGGCATCCTTGACGGCCCAGCTCAGGAAGTCCCGGCTAAGCCGCACGGCATCGTTTTCGGCGTGGCTCAATTCCGGATGCCGCTGTGATTCCAGCACGTTGGTGACGAGAAACGCCGACGCGGCCGGATTATCGGAATGCGCCTGCATCGCCAGGTTGATCAGCACCGACACCCGCCTGATCAGGGTCGTCTCCCGCTTAGCCTGGTCGATGCTGGCCGCGACAACCAGTTGGTTGGTTTGGTCTACCACCTCGCGGTACAGCGCCCGCTTACTGGAAAAGTAGTGATTGATCGCGGGGCGGGTCAGGTCAGCGCGGACCGCAATCGCCTGAAACGTCGCTCCGTCGTATCCACGTTCACTGAACACTTCGCGAGCGACGCGGACAATGCGCTTGCGCGTCTCGTCGGCCTTCGCCGCTGGGGGACGGCCTGGTTTGCGACTCACCCTAGACGGCATTGCTAAAGTGTGCCACCGCCGCCGCCATACGGCATCAACGCGTTAGCTGGAATGCTGCCGAACTTGCCGGACTGGTGGTCGGCAAGCGCCTCGATCAATTCAGCACGAGAGCTCATCACGAATGGTCCGTAGTGAAATACCGGCTCACGGATCGGCCGTCCGCCCAGCATCAGCACATCAAGATCCGTTGTGCGATACGAGCTTTGGGCAGCCTTGGCGCCGACGGTGATCCGATCGCCAGGTCCGAGAACGGCCAACTGCCCCTGGTTAATCGGGTGAGCGACCGGACCAAGGCACCCGCTGCCGGACAACACGTACACCAGTGCATTGAAGTCACGCCGCCATGGAATGTTGACGCGAGCTCCATTTTGGATCGTTGCATGCGCCAGTGTGACCGGCGTGTGGGTAACACCGGGGCCACGGTGGCCGTCGATGTCACCGGCGATAACCCGGACCAACGCACCGCCGTCCCGGGAAGAGAGCAACTTAACGTCGTTGGCTTCGATGGCCTGATACCGAGGCAACGTGAACTTGTCTTTGCGGGGCAGATTCACCCATAGCTGAACGCCGTGGAAAACGCCGCCGCTTTCGACCAGTTCAGCCGGCGGGGTCTCGATGTGCAGGATGCCGGAACCCGCCGTCATCCACTGCGTCGCGCCGTCCGTGATCACGCCGCCACCGCCGTGGGAATCCTGATGCGCGAACGTGCCGTCGATCATGTAGGTGACCGTTTCGAAGCCGCGATGCGGATGCCAATCGGTGCCCTTAGGCTCGCCCGGCTGATACTCAACCTCACCCATCTGATCCATATGCACAAAGGGGTCCAGCGCCGCGCTGCTGACCCCCGCGAACGCCCGGACCACCGGGAAGCCCTCACCTTCATAGCCGTGCGGGCCGGTAGTGATCAATCGGACTGGCCGCTCGGTATCAGCGGGCCCGGCCGAGCGGATGCGCGGCAAAGTCAGCGTGTCTGCAGTGACAGCGGGCATCTTTACCTCCAAAGATGGATTTAGGGGAGCTAGCCATATAACCGGACTTCGGTCCGATTATTCCCCGGGCTGGTGGTCTCGACGGGCTGCGTCGGTCCGCCGGGGCCCGAATAAGATGGCGTGGTGCTTCCAGGCTCCCTCGGCAGTCCCCTACCGGGGTCGCGGGTCAGGCCAGCGCCGTGAGCGAGGCATCCCAGGATGAACCGCAACCGGCGGCGTCCCGGCGCGCCGCCACGGGTGGACGGTTCGGCGCATCGATCAGGAACTCGGGCTACCTGCGCAAGTGGTTCCTGCTGGGCGCCGCGATCGGTGTCATCGCCGGCCTCGGAGCGGTCGTCTTCTACCTCGCGCTGAAATACACCGGAGAATTTCTGCTCGGCTACCTGGCCGGCTACCACATCCCCACGCCCGTCGGCGAGGGTGGCAGCCACGGCTCCGCCGGCTTCGAACGCCCATGGGCGATCCCGCTGGTGACCACGGCCGGGGCGCTGCTGTCGGCATTAATCGTGGCCAGGTTCGCGCCGGAAGCCACCGGTCACGGCACCGACGAAGCCATTGAGGCAGTACACAGCGATCCGCGTGCTATCCGCAGCCGGGTGGTACTGGTCAAGATGGTGGCCAGCGCGCTCACCATTGGCTCCGGAGGTTCAGCTGGACGCGAAGGCCCGACGGCCCAAATCTCCGCTGGCTTCTCTTCGTTGCTGACCCGACGACTCGACCTATCCGATGAGGACGGCCGGATCGCGGTGGCGCTGGGGATCGGCGCGGGCATCGGCGCGATCTTCGCCGCGCCGCTAGGCGGTGCGGTATTGGCGGCATCGATCGCCTACCGCGACGACTTCGACTACCGCAGCCTGATCCCAGGGTTCATTACCTCGGGGATGGCGTACGCGGTGCTCGGGTCGATCGTGGGATTCGACCCACTGTTCGGCTACATCGACGCCGAGTATCGCTTCGAGAGAGCGTGGCCCCTGCTGTGGTTTGTGGTGATCGGTTTGGTCGCGGCCGCAGTCGGCTACCTGTACGCCCGAATCTTCCACGCGTCGGTGGCAATCACTCAGCGGCTTCGCGGCGGGCTGGTGCTCAAGCCCGCGCTGGGCGGACTCCTGGTCGGCCTGCTGGGACTGCTGATGCCCCAGGTCCTGAGCAGTGGTTATGGCTGGGCACAGCTGGCCGCCGATCGCGGATCGCTAATGACGATCCCATTGTGGCTCGTCGTGGTACTCCCGATCGCCAAGATCGTCGCCACCTCGGTGTCGATCGGCACCGGCGGCTCCGGCGGGCTCTTTGGTCCCGGGATCGTGATCGGGGCCTTCGTCGGAGCTGCGATCTGGCGACTCGGCGAATTGTCCGGACTGCCCGGAGTACCGGATGCTCCGGGGATATTTGTCGTGGTCGGCATGATGACATGCTTCGGCAGCGTCTCCCGTGCGCCGCTGGCCATCATGGTCATGGTCGCGGAGATGACCGGCTCATTCTCGGTCGTGCCAGGAGCGATTCTGGCGGTGGGCATCGCATCGTTGCTGATGTCACGTACCAACGTCACCATCTACGAGGCCCAGCGGCTGAACCGCGAGACCGCGGCGGCCGAACGCGCTCGTCGGGTCACCGGACCGGATCTCGGTGAGCGTGCGTAGTTGTACGACATGCTCGGCGTGTCACCGTACAAGCACGCACCCGCGCCGCAGGGGAGGGGCGCGTCGCCGGGCTAAAACTGAATTGCCCAGCTCCTCAACGGGCCATTCGGCCCGCATCGTCGCCGGGCTAAAGCGAGTGGATCTGCTGCACCGGCAGCCGGGGCCCACGGCGCGGTTCGTATGCCAGTCCGCTGACTTCCAGCAGCCGAACTACCCGGTAGCGGTGCGGTCGCATCGGCTCCAGCAGCTCTAGCATGACGTCGTCGTCGACCGGACGACCCAATAGCGTCCAGCCGATCATCTTCGGAATGTGGTAGTCGCCCACCGACACAGCGTCGGCGTCACCGAACGCCCGTTGCGCGGTCTCGGCGACAGTCCAGGCTCCGACTCCCGGCAGCGACTGCAACGCTTCGCGTGCCTGCGCCATCGGCCGTGATACCAATCGTTCCAGCGACGCCGCCCGGCGTGCGCAGCTCACCACTGTCTGAGCCCGCCTCGGGTCAACGTTGGCGCGGTGAAACTCCCACGACGGGATGCCTTGCCACACCTGCGCCGACGGCGGTACCCGCATCCCGGCCGGGGCCGGGCCAGGCGGCGGCGTCCCGTACTTGGTCAGCAGCACACGCCAGGATCGAAACGCATCGGCGCCGGGTACCCGCTGCTCGATGACCGCCGGGATGAGGGCTTCCAGCACCTGCCCGGTGCGGCCCAGGCGCAAATGCGGAACCCGTCGGTGCGCCGCCGCGACGGTCGGGTCGCGCGGCACGAAATCCGAGGCATCGTCGTCGGCGCCGAGCATCGCGGGCAGCATCTCGACGAATTCCTCAGCACCACTGCCCCACGCTGCGCAATGGACGGCGTTGGCGGCCGCGCGGCTGATCCGCGCCGTGACCGGTCCGGTGGCCAGCCGGCTGGTTCGCCAGATCGTGCCGTCACCAGGGACCTGAAAACACGGATCCCGAGGACCCCGCCGCAGTGGCGCCAACGTATGCCCGAAGCTGGCCACCCCGGAGAACGTAACAGTACGTGCGCTCTTCACCATATGACTCCAAATGACTCCAAACTCCAGCAGATCACAGATCCGGCAGGGACGTTTGACCGCAAACTGTCTCCCGAGACAGGATGGCGATGTGACGACGCCGTTCGACGACCCGCAGGCCGAACTGGCGTGGATGTACCTACAGTGTTTATCTGAGGGCGGGGATCTAGACGAAGGCTTCGCGTTGCTCAGCGATGACTTCACCTACTGGAGCATCGTCACCCGCGATTCGTTCGACAAGCAGACTCTGCGCCACGCCATCGAGCGGCGCAAACAGATCTTCGAGATCAACGTCGAACTGAGGCGCTGCGTCAACGAAGGCGACACCGTGGTCGTTGAGGGACTGGTCAACAGCACCACTCCCGGAGTCCGGTACGACAGCCCATTCGTCTGCATCTTCGACACCCGCGACGGACTGATTGTGTCGATCCGCGAATACAGCGACACCCGCTCGTGGGCGGCAGCGTTCTCCTAGTCGAGGTTATTGCGGCAGGACGGTTATTTCGGCCTTGTTGGGGTAGAAAGCGACATGCCCGGCGATCACTGCGACTGCAGGATACGGCTGTTCATATGTCCAGATTGCATCGTCGACAGTGTCACCGGCGGCGGTGGTCACGCTGTAGTAGCTGGCGTCACCTTTGAACGGGCAGTAAGTGCCGGTGTCGGTGCGGGACAACCGGTCTTGGGCAACGTCGCTCAACGGAATATATTGCACTGCAGGCAAAGTGGCCTCATGCAATACCAATGCCGCAGTCGTGTCCGCAATGAGCTCGCCATTGACGCGCACCTGGACCCGTCCCTTTGTCCGCTCGATGGTGATGGGATGTCCAGCGCTAGGTTCTAGGACTTGACGGTGACCCATGGTTGATACCTCCTCAGACGCGGTGATTGGTGCAACACCAGTCTGTGCTCAACCCTTCCCGAACGCATACCGGTGATACTGCGCCATGGTCCGCAGCACCGGCACTGCCGTCATTGCTCTACCCAGCCACCGGAGCCGCGGTGACACCAGGTCAAACGTGTCGCTGTCGAACACCGATTCCCACGCCAACAGGCGCACTCCCGAAACGGTGTCGACGATGTCAGCGGGCCCGTCAATCCCCCAATGCAGCGTGGCGCCGGAACGGCGGACCACCGCGTTGATCACCTGGGTGCGGATTCCAAACGTGTTGAACGCGTCGAACTGCAGTTCGCCCGACGGGAAGCGATCGACGACGCGGCGCAACAGCGCCAGTCCGTCATCTTGCGTCAGATACATCGTCAGACCCTCAGCGATGAGCAAAGCGGGATGCTCGGCCGGTATCTCCGCCAGCCAGGACGGGTCTGTTACCGAAGCCGGTAGCATCCAATAATTCGTGCGAGCGGGATACACCTGTTGGCGCAACTCAATGACGTCGGGGTAATCGATGTCATACCAGCGCACACCCGCAGCGGGATCCAGTCGATACACGCGGGCATCCAAACCACAACCGACGTGCAACACCACGGCGTCATCGTGCACGGCCAGGTACTGGCGCACCCACTTGTCGAAGTGGGCAGTGCGAATCGCGACCGAAGGGGCCCGTCGCGCAGTGATAGTTGTTGTCTTCCAGTCATAGTCGATCCGCGCCACAGCAGCCTTCGCATACTGGTCACCCAGGATCGAGTGGGGCGCATCGGCATCGAGCGCTTTGGCGTACAACGTCGCCAGCATGGTCTGCGGCGGCCCGGTTAAATCGACATGCACCCGTTCCATAGGCACGAACCTATTCTGATGCGGTGCCGGCGCTCTTTCGAGCCGTCCGTATCGCAGCCCAGAACCGGGCGGCCTCGCGGATCGATTCCTCGACCGGGCGCGGCTCCCAACCCAGTTCCCGTACGGCCTTGCCGTGGTCAATCTCGCCTTCGGCGCGCATCATACGCACCGACGCGAGGCTGAGTTCGGCATCCTTGCCGGTGAGCCGGGCTCGCGCGCTGCCCAGCGCACCCAAGCCGTACAACATCGGCACCGAGATGGACCGTCGTGGCGGCGGCACGCCGGCTTCATCGGCCGCAATACGCACGACGTCCTGCAACGGAATCATCCGTTCGGAGACGAGGTATCGCTCGCCGATGCGCCCGCGTTCGGCAGCGAGGATCATTGCCCTAGCCGCATCGTCGACGCCGACAACTTCCAGCTCGATGCCGTTCATCAGGAACGGCAGCTTGCCGAAAACTGCGCCGGCAATGAAGGCGCCATGCGGGGTGCGCCCCCAGTCGCCGCTACCGTACGTCGTCGAGACACACATTGCGACGGCTGGCAGACCGGCCTCGGCCACGTAACGCATCACCAAATCCTCAGCCTGGACCCTGGATTGGACGTAGGGAGTCAGCCCGCGGGAGCCGATCACGTCGGCCTCGGTTGCCACGTGCCCACGCCGCCGGCCCACCGTTGCGTAGGTACTGGTGAAGATGAATCTGCGCAAGCCCGGTTGTTTGACCGCGATATCAAGGACGTTGCGAAGCCCTTCCACATTCGTGCGAAACAGTGGCGACGGGTCGCGCAACCACGCGCGGGTATCGACGACGCAGTAGTACACGTCGCCGCAACCGTCCATCGCTTCGCGCAGCGTGGCGGTGTCGAAGACATCGCCGTGAAACCGGGTGAGCCGCAAGTCATCGATGGCACGAGTGTTGGCGGTGGGCCGGACCATTGCCCGCACATCGCTTTTCCCTGGTGCGCCGTTGGCGACGAGCTGGCGGGTCACATGCGAGCCGAGGAAGCCGTTGGCGCCGATGACCAATGCCGGTTTGGCGCTCACCGGTCCTCATTCTCCCTATTGTTCTCGCGCATCCAGCGCGCCGCGTCGTCATCGAGCGTGCCCAGGTCCTGCGCCTTGCGGCACCACTGCATCCCCGCCCGCAAGAAGCGCAGCGGGTTATAGATGTCTTCTTGGCGACACCACTGACCGTCACCGGCATAGGTAATGATGGAGATATTCGTCGCGCTGATCACGGTACCGTCACCGGGATCGGCCAATGGGTTGTCCAGTTCGCAGATGATGCGCCCGGTGGGCTCGTCGATGACGGACCACAACGACGGAAACGCGATCATGTGGCTCCCCGGGAAGGTCTTCATCGTCTGCTCAATCCAAGCGCGCACCTGGTCGCGGCCTCGCATGGTGCCCACCGCATGCTCGAGGTACTCGACGTCCGGTGTGTACTGAGCGACCCAGGCGTCCCAGTCTCGTGTTACGGCCGCCCGAGCGACCGTCTCCTCGAACTTCTCAAATGCGACGGACAACTCGTCGCGGGAGAACGGCGGGCTGGTCACGCAGACACCCGGAAAATGCTGGCTAGGCAGATTTTCTTGACGCAATTTGATCGCACATCCGGTGTCCGAGTGCCGTTACATCTCATCGCCGGAGTGTAGCCTGGCTAGAGACCGTCATCGGCCGCCAGGCACCGTCGCTGGTAAGGCCAACAGGGAGGGACAAGTAGTGACAAGCACCCGAAAGGCGATCCTTGCCGGCGGCTGTTTCTGGGGAATGCAAGATTTGATCCGCCGCCAGCCCGGTGTGATCTCGACCCGGGTCGGTTACAGCGGCGGCGAAACACCCAACGCGACATACCGTCAGCACGGCATGCACGCCGAGGCCGTCGAGATCATCTATGACCCAGCGGTCACTGATTACCGCACGCTATTGGAATTCTTCTTCCAGATCCACGATCCGACGACACGAAACCGCCAGGGTAACGACCGGGGGACCAGCTACCGGTCGGCCATTTTTTACCTCGACGACGAGCAAATGCGAATCGCGCTCGACACCATCGCCGACGTCGACGCCTCCGGCCTATGGCCCGGCAAGGTAGTGACCGAGGTCAGCCCCGCTGAGGATTTCTGGGAGGCCGAGCCTGAGCACCAGGACTACCTGCAGCACTACCCCAACGGGTACACCTGCCACTTCATTCGCCCCGACTGGAAGCTGCCACGACGAGCCCCCGCAGACGCCAAAGCCGACAGCTGATCGGCTAGGACCCCAAACGGTCAGCGTCGACGCACGACCACCCGCCCGCCATTCTTGGGGGTATAAGCAACCCCGCGCGAGTGCCACCGCTCCCCAGGCGCCGTGGTTGTCTCGATAGTGAAGTGGCGCAACACCGTTCGAAGCACCACATCCATCTCCATGTTGGCAAATGCGGCCCCCACACAGCGGCGCGTGCCGCCGCCGAACGGGATCCACGCGAAGGAGGGCGGTTTGTGTTCGACGTACCGCCGCGGATCGAAGCGCTCCGGATCTGGGAAGACTTCGGGATTGTCGTGGATCTGCGCAATGCTCACCAAGATCGAATCGCCTCGGGGAATGGCCCATTCGCCGAGTTGGTACACGGGCGGATAGACACGGCGAGCGGCGAAATCGATGACTGTCCTGGTCCGCTGGACTTCCAGGATCGTCGCCTGGCGCAGCTCGTGGCCGGCACCCCCACCAGCATTGTCGACCTCATCGACGAGGGCCACCAGCACCTCGGGGTGCCGGCTCAACCGCTCGAAGGCCCAGCCCAGAGTGGCCGCGGTGGTTTCATGTCCGGCGGCCAGCAACGTCAGTAGCTCGTCGCCAATATCCTTGCGCGACATCACCGAACCATCGTCATAGCTGCTGCGCAGCATCAACGCCAGCACGTCGGTCCGATCAACGAAGTTTCGATCGGCCCGCTCGTCGTCGATCAGCTTGTCGATAACGATGTCGTACTGTCGCCGCCACTGGTCGAGTCTGCCCCACGGGCTGTAGCGACCAAAGTTGCGTTCGGGTTTCGGCATCGCTGCCAGACGCGAGCCCAGGGTGACCCACGGCGGGAGGAGTCGGCGCAGCTCGTCGAGTTCGGCACCGGCGGCACCGAAGACGGCGCGCAGGATGGCATTGAGCGTGATCCGATTCATCGACGGCAGCGTGGCAAAAGGCTGGCCTTCAGGCCAGCTCTCGGTCTCCCGCAGTGTCTCTTCTTCAACGATGCGCTCGTAGCTCTTCATGCTCTTGCCGTGCAATGGCGGCGCCAACAACCGCCGCCGCCGGCGGTGATCCTCGCCCTCCAGGGCAAAGACCGAGCCGGTACCGAACAACCGGCTCAGGTTCGGCTGGATGTTGCCCAGCTCTTCTGGGCTAGTGGTGAAGATCTGCTTGGCTAGCTGCGGGTCAGCAACGACGACGATGCGGCCGTATATCGGGGTGTTTAACGTGAAAACGCTGCCATAGCGGCGTGCCAGCCGTTGGATCATCCACCGTCGTGACGTCGCAAAGGCAAGGCCCTGCAACACCTTCGGCAGCCGGGTGGCGGGGGGCAGCCGCACCGCGGACGACACCGGCGGGGCGATGGCTACTTCGCTCATAGCGATAACGCTCCCAACGTGTCCCCCAGATCGGGGTGGTGCGACGGTGCACCGCGGGCCTTTCCCGGTACGGTACTCCGCAGTACCAAGCCTGACAAGGGGCCCGCGGTATGAGTACATGATTCTTCAAACTCTTGGCGTGCAACCGCGGCGCGCCTGGCGTTCGACCGTCGACCGCAGTGACACAGCAACGCCGAGGCGGGAACCTAACGAAGGCCGCCGCGGCGGCTAAGATCAGCACCCCAACCTGGGGGCGGTACCATACTGTACCGGCCCCCTTGTCCCAAAACGGGACTCTGCGGCGCCAAGCCAGGCAGGGCCTCGCATGCACCGAAGGGCGCTCCGTCGATGACTTCAGCAACAACTGTCACGGGCGACGCGGTTCTGCGCGACACCAACCCTTTTCGGCGTCGGCTGCTCGACGGCCTCACCACTTCGATCGGCGAGCGTGGCTACCGCGCGAGCACAGTCGCCGACATCGTCCGCCACGCGCGCACCTCGAAGCGCACGTTTTACCACCAGTTCGTGAGCAAAGAAGAGTGTTTTCTGGAATTACTGCTGGCCGACGTCGAGAAGCTCGGCAAGAGCATCCAGGCCGCGGTCGATCCGGAGGCTGACTGGCATCACCAGATTCGTCAGGCGGTCGAGGCCTACGTCGGATACATCGAGTCCCGACCAGCCATCACCTTGAGCTGGATCCGTGAACTTCCGTCGCTCGGTACCGCCGGTCGCCCTGTCCAACGCCGTGGATTGCAGTTGTTGTCCAGCCTGCTCATCGATCTCAGTGCCAGCCCGGGGTTTCAGCGGGCTGGCCTGCCGCCGTTGACTGCGCCGCTGGCAGTCATCCTGGTGGGTGGTCTGCGTGAACTGACCGCACTTGCCGTCGAAGATGGACGGCCCGTCCGGGAGATTGTCGAACCGGCCATGGATGCGTCGGTTGCGCTACTCGGCCCTAGACACTGAACATTGAGTGTTCCAAGAAGCCGGATCGCCCGGCTTCGCTCGGGCCGTCTCGGCCCGCATCATCGCCAGGCTAGGCTCATCACAAACGATCCGAAACACGGAGGACTGCGATGCGGCTATCAGCCCGGAACCAGCTCAACGGCATCATCACTGAAGTCGACCTCGGCACTGTGATGGCAATCGTGAAAGTCCAGCTTGACGGCGGCGATCAGGTCGTCACATCCTCGGTCACCAAAGACGCCGCGGTCGAACTCGGCCTGGCCGTCGGTCAGTCCGCGACGGTGTTCATCAAGTCGACAGAAGTGACGATAGGGGTCGACTAACCAGACATGGCGCCGACCATGCGCGCCGAGCGCTTCTACGCGGACACCAAAAAGGTTACGCTGGAAGATATTCCAATTCCGGAGCCGGGACGCGGCGAAGTCTTAGTAAAGGTTGCTTTCTGCGGGATCTGTCACTCGGACCTGAGTCTGATTAACGGAACATTCCCGGCCCAAACACCGGTGGTGACGCAGGGCCACGAAGCGTCGGGCATCATTGCGAAATTGGGCCCCGATGTGACCGGCTGGGCGGAGGGCGACCGGGTGGTGGTCGCCGCCGGTCGGCCATGCCAGACATGCCCGAACTGCCAGCGGGGCGACGTAACGAACTGCGCGCGAATCCAGTTGATGGCGTTCGCCTACGACGGCGCGTGGGCCGAATACACCGTGGCGCAGGCGGCCGGCCTGACGCGCGTGCCCGACAACGTCCCGCTGGAGCAGGCCGCAATCTTGGCCGACGCGGTGTCGACGCCGTTCGGCGCCGTGGTTCGCACCGGAAGAGTAGCGGTTGGGGAATCCGTTGGAGTGTGGGGCGTTGGCGGCGTGGGCACCCACATCGTCCAGCTCGCGCGGTTAGTCGGCGCGGTACCAGTAATCGCCGTCGACATCAATCCGGCAGTTCTGGAACGCGCCGTGGAAATCGGCGCGGACTACGCGCTCGACTCCCGCGACGACCGGTTGCAAGACAAGATTGCTGAGATCACCGGTGGCCGGCGACTGGATGTGGCGTTTGACGCCGTTGGCCTGAAAGCAACGTTCGAACAGGCCCTGCACTGCCTGACCAATGGCGGCCGGCTGGTGGGCGTCGGGATGAGCGCGGATTCGCCGACTATCGGATCCACCGCCATGTTCGCGTTGACCCGCAGGCAGGTGCTCGCTCACCTCGGCTACCAAAACGTCGACATCGAGACACTAGCGAAGCTGGTTTCGCACGGACGCCTTGACCTATCGCGGTCGGTCAGCGAGATCATCGCCCTCGAAGACCTGCCGTTGGGCATCGAGAAGCTGGAGCGTCAGGAGGGCAACCCTATCCGTATCCTGGTCAAGCCCTGAGAATCCATACCACGCCGCGACACATAACCTGCGCACACCACCCCTGAAATATAGTGCTGTAGTTTATGTTTCGACGGGATCTGGTGATGTGGAAGCAGTTCATGACCGCATCGGTGCACTAAACCTCGCGGACCAGCGCGATGGCCCGCCCCAGGGTGCGCATCAGCGCACTCCGTGTTCGGCCAGCCTCTTGATCGCCGCCAAGGTTTTGGTGATCGCCGCCTCGAACTCCCGCAGCCGCACGAACACGATCTTTTGTTCCTTGTCGGGCATCGCGTCGATAACCACCGACAACCCCGAGCGACCCGGGCCCATCTGCATCGAAAACGTCAACGCGGTGCCACCACCGCGTGGTGCCAACCGGAATCGCCACGTCGCCGACGGGTTATCCGACTCACCGACCGACCAGGCGAATTCCCGCAATTCGTCGCAGGCAACGATCTGTGACGTTGTGCTCCATTGCCCGAACGCGTCGTGCGCGTTGTATCCGACGAACCGGGCACCGAGCCGGGGCCGGCCGGCGCCGTCGATCCATTCCACGGATTGCAGCTCGTTACTCAGCGTCGGCATCAGCTCGATATCGGAAACCAGGCTCCAGACCCGCCGTGGATCGGCGTCGATCCACGTTGATGCTTGCACGGATGGCTTGTCGGCATAGCGTGCGCCGGTCCATTCCACGGGCCCCATTGTCCCCTGCTCGGCCCGCCGCAACACGTCTATGCGACGGCGGGTGCTGGCTTGACCCCCGGGAAGGTGAGCGTGACAATCTTGCGCACGACGGTGCCGAACTGTCGGAGGAGCGGGCCCCGGTTATATGGGATGCCGTAGCGTTCGCAGATTTCCTGCACCTCACCCGCGATTTCGGCATACCGGCGAGCCGGCATGTCCGGAAACAGATGGTGCTCGATCTGATGCGACAGGTTACCGGACAACACGTGGAAGATCTTGCCTCCGGTCAGATTCGCCGAGCCGAGGACCTGACGGCAGTACCACATGCCGCGAGACTCGTCCTTGGTCTCCTCGACGGTGAATTCCTGCGTGCCATCCGGGAAGTGGCCGCAGAAGATGATCATGTACGACCAGATGTTGCGCATCAGGTTGGCCGACAGGTTGCCCGCGAAGACAAACGGTGCGAATGGGCCAGCCAGCAACGGGAAGACGACGTAGTCCTTGAGTATTTGCCGGCGCGTCTTTTTCCAGATCGCACGAAGGACGTCGCGCTTGTCAGCGAGTCTGATCTCGCCGGCGCGAATGCGCTCGGTTTCCAATTCGTGCAGCGCGACGCCGTACTGGAACAACACCATCAGCAAGAACGCGTAGACCGGGTTGCCGAGGAAGTACGGCTCCCAGGGCTGGTCGTCGCTCATCCGCAAGATCCCGTAGCCGATGTCGCGATCCATCCCGACGATGTTGGTATGCGTGTGATGCAGGTAGTTGTGCGAATGCCTCCATTGGTCGGCGGGGCAAGCTGTGTCCCACTCGAAGGCGCAGCCAGAGATCGCCGGGTCACGCATCCAGTCGTACTGACCATGCATGATGTTGTGACCGATTTCCATGTTGTCCAAGATCTTCGACAAACCCAGCATCGCCGTACCGGCCAGCCAGGCCGGCGGCAGGAACAACAGCGCGCGTCCGCCGACCTCCAGGACACGCTGGACCTTGATGACGCGGCGGATGTAGTCCGCGTCCTTTTCGCCGAGGTCCGCCATCACGCGCTCCTTGATGGCGTCGAGTTCGCAGCCGAATGCCTCGGCTTGCTCGAGGGGCAAGGTAATCTTGTTTTGTGACATGGCTTTTCTCCTAAAGGAATAGATCGACGTCACCGACCGGAACAGACACGCAGATTTGCACGTCCTCATCGGGTTCGGTCGACACTGCCCTGGTGATCAAGTTGCGCACCGTGCCGGCAGTTTTCCGACGCGTGCAGGTATGGCAGATGCCCATCCGGCACCCGTTCTGTGGCGTTAGGCCAGCCGATTCGGCCTGTTCCAGCAACGAGCGACCGTTATCGATGACGTGAATCCCGCTGTTCGCAAACGTTATTCGTCCACCAGCCGGATTGTCCGGCGGTTCGAGCACCGGCGGCACGAAGCTCTCCGTGCACACGTTGTCACAGTGCTCCCGGACGGACTCAACCAAAGTGGTTGGCCCACAGACGAACACCACATCAGGTGCCGTCATTGCGGCGGCCAGGTGTCGTGGTCCGAATCGGCCAACGAGATCACCGTCGGCCGAGCGGGTGTAGCCGTGTAGCACACGTACGCCGCCCATCGCGGCCAACTCGGCACGGTAGCAGGCCTCGGTTGCAGTCCGCGCGTAATGAACAAATGCGATCTCGCGGTCGACGGCTTGGACATGCCCCTCAGCCACCAGCGTGCGCAGCATCGCCATCACGGGCGTGATACCACTTCCGGCGGAGACGAACAGGATCCGGCGCGGCCGATGCGCGGGCAGCACGAAGTCGCCGCCGACACCGGCCAGGCCGACGATCATGCCACGGCGGGCATGCTCATACAGGTATGTCGAGACCACCCCGCCGTCATGCTGACCGATCGTCAGCTCGAGCTTGACGGCACCTTCGGCATTGGCCGGCGAATAGCAGCGAGTGTGCCGCCGACCGTCGATGTCGACCGTGAGGTTGATGTATTGACCGGCCTTGACGGTCTGGGTGGATGTGAAGCTCTCGTTCGGGGCCAGCGTGAGGGTCACGCTGCGCGCAGTGGTCCGGCGTACGTCGATGACCTTTGCGCGGGCCGTACCCAGCGCCCATGTCGGCGCCACCAGCTCGATGTAGCGGTCAATGCCATGCGGACCGGTAAGCAGGTCTACCAGGCCTGAACCCAGGACTCGCTTCCGGAACGCCCGCGCAAACGTCCCGGAAGGTTCCGCATTTTGAGTGAACATCTGTACACCGTGCGACTGGATACTGCAGTTCGTCAAGGTATTAGCGCAGCTCTGTGGTAGGGTTCACACAGTGAACAGCCGTGCTCCTAGCTCACGGACCCACCGATCTGGCCGCGAGCGTGCCCGGGGAACCCCGTCCCGCGAGGAGCGCAAAGAAGCGACCCGGCGGGCCATCATCGCCGCCGCACTCAAGCTGCTACACGACCGCAGCTTCAGCGGCCTGAGCCTGCGCGAGGTAACCCGGGAGGCCGGGATTGTGCCGGCCGCGTTCTACCGTCACTTCGAGTCGATGGAGGCCCTAGGGCTGGTCCTGATCGACGAGTCATTTCGCACCTTGCGCGACACACTGCGCGGGGCGCGTACCGGCAAGCTCGACCCAAGCCGGGTGATCGAGTCATCCGTCGAGATCCTGGTCGCCAGTGTCGCCGAACGACGCGAGCACTGGCGCCTCATCGCCCGGGAGCGCTCCAGCGGGGTCTCTGTGCTCCGCTACGCCATCCGCACCGAGATCCGACTGATCACTTCCGAACTGGCCACCGACCTCGCGCGTTTCCCAGGGCTTAACGCCTGGAGCACCGAGGATCTCAATGTGCTTGCGACGCTGTTCGTCAACGCAATGATCGTCATCGCCGAGGCGATCGAGGACGCCCAGAGTTCCGAAACTCTCGAAGACATCCGCCGCATTGCAGTCAAGCAGCTACGGATGATCGCCATCGGTGTCGCCGGTTGGCGAAGCAGCCCCTAAGGATGCCGAACGGCGTGAGCTGTTATCGCGGAGCTCGCCACATCGCCCACATCGTTGGGCCGCCATTGGGCAGCACGATCTCACGGGTGACGCTGAAACCGAAGCGTTGGTAGTACGGCACATTTTCGGACTTCGTTGATTCAAGGTAGGCAGGACAGTGCTCGGCATCGCAACGGTCCAGCCGTGACCGCATCAGGGCCTGCCCGTAGCCTTTGCCGCGGACCGTCGGGTCGCTACCAATTGTGGCGAGATACCAGTGCGGTTCTTCGGGGTGCACGCGCTTCATGAGCTCCTGCAAGCCACGTGCCATGGCCGTACGGAAGCCGAACACCCGTAAGAACATCGGCATCATGGCCAGTTGACCTCGGCGAGTTTCTTGCCATTGATTCGGCGGGTCCCACAGCGCCGCCGCGCCGATGCCCGGTCCGTCGCCAGCCACCTCCACGCCACCGCGTGCCAGATGGTGGTGACGGGTCAGCGTCATGAATAACCGGTAGAGCTGCGCGGTGCGCGGTTTCTCGTCGGGAAAGAGCCAGATCATCACCGGGTCGTTGCAAAACGCCCGGGCCATGGTGCGTGACAGCTCGCGGACGTCGTCTTTCTGCGCGGGGCGCGCCTGGGGAGCCACCCTGGTCAGGCTACTTGGTGCTCGGAGGTGGCGGCCCAGGCGTACGTAAAGTTCGCAATTCCTAGCCGAACTGTCCGAAACCGCCGCGTGTGGCGGGCGCCCTGGTGGATATTGGGATCCAATGACCAACATCTCGCGGCGGGTGTTCGGGCAGCTGACCGCCGGGCTCGGCATGCTTGGCGCCGGCGGGTTACCGAGCGGCTGCGGCGTGCCGAACTCCCAACACGCCACCATGCCCGTCAGTCCGGCGCCCTCGTCAAGTAGGGGCGTGGGGTTCGTTTTGTCGCATGAGCAGTTCCGCACCGATCAGCTGGTGGCGCAAGCCCAGGCCGCCGAAAAGGCCGGCTTTCAATACGTGTGGGCAAGCGATCACCTTCAGCCGTGGCAGGACAACGAGGGTCATTCCATGTTTCCATGGCTGACCCTAGCCCTGGTGGGCAAGAGCACCAGCCGCATCGAATTTGGCACCGGGGTGACCTGCCCTATATACCGCTACCATCCGGTGACCGTGGCACAAGCATTCGCCTCGCTGGCGATCCTTAGTCCAGAACGAGTGTTTTTAGGGCTTGGCACCGGAGAACGGCTCAACGAACAGGCCGCCACCAAGACGTTCGGCCGCTACACCGAACGCCACGACCGGTTGGTCGAAGCCATCGGGCTGATCCGCCAGTTGTGGAGCGGCAGACGAATCTCGTTCGCGGGCCGATATTTTCAAACAGACGCGGTGAAGCTTTACGACCTACCACACCAACCTCCGCCGATCTTCGTGGCTGCTAGCGGTCCCAAAAGCGCAACGCTGGCCGGTCAATACGGCGACGGCTGGATCTCCCAGGCCCGCGACATCACCAACTCGAAACTAGTAGCCGCATTCAACACGGGTGCGCAAACCGCCGGGCGCGACCCCAGCAGCCTCGGCAAACGTGCCGAACTGTTCGCCGTCGTCGGCGATGACGCCGACGCCGCCCGCGCCGCCGCCTTGTGGCGATTTACCGCCGGGGCTGTCGATCAGCCCAATCCGGTCGAGATCCAGCGCGCTGCCGAATCGAACCCGATCGACAAGGTGCTCGCCAACTGGGTCGTCGGCACCGACCCGTCCCCCCACGTCAACGCCGTGCAAGCGGTTCTCGGCGCTGGCGCCACTCCGTTCCTGCATTTTCCCCAGGACAACCCGGTGACCGCGATCGACTTCTACGGCGCCAATGTCTTACCCAAACTGCATTCATAGCGTGGGTGTGCTGATCTTCCGGACGATACGGCGAACCAGTGACCGTCACGCCGAACGCCGACCGGCCTGTAGTGACGGGGCTTGGCCGTCGTCGGCTTGGTTCGAGCACACACTGCTGCACTACTGAATTACTGGTAGCACGCTTAAGTGAAATGTCATCGGGTAGTTCAACGAGTGGCGATAGGAAGCGATGCGAAAGCAGTGTGTTCCGTAAGGCGCAGGTGGACAGTAGCGAAGGCGCAGAAATGGCCAAACAGCTGCTTGCACAGCGACTCTAGCTCCAGCCGAACACGACCTTTCGATTTGTTCTACCGCCTCCGCGGCTATTCATTCCCAGATCTACGATGGTGTGGCTTCATCAACGATGCCGGTGCAACGGTGCGCCGGGGAACGGTTGCCGAGAAGTGTGGGACTTCGAAACAGACCCGGAATACCAGGCGAAGCTGGACTGGGTTGAAAAGTTCATGGTCGACGAGCTCGAACCGCTCGATCTGGTCGCCCTTGATCCGTATGACAAGAAGAACGTCGAGATGATGGCGATCCTGCGGCCGTTGCAGCAGCAGGTGAAAGACCAGGGACTGTGGGCCGCGCATCTGCGGCCCGAGCTCGGCGGTCAGGGCTTCGGCCAGGTCAAGCTCGCGCTGCTCAACGAGATCCTCGGGCGCTCACGCTGGGCACCGTCGGTGTTCGGCTGCCAAGCACCCGACTCAGGAAACGCTGAGATCCTCGCACTGTTCGGCACCGAAGCGCAGCAGGCCCGCTACCTGCGACCGTTGCTCGACGGCGAGATCACCTCCTGCTATTCAATGACCGAACCGCAGGGTGGTTCCGATCCCGGGCAGTTCGTCACGGCCGCAACGCGCGACGGCGATCACTGGGTCATCAACGGGGAGAAGTGGTTTTCTACCAACGCCAAGCACGCGTCGTTTTTCATTGTCATGGCCGTGACCGAGCCCGAAGCCCGCACTTACGAAAAAATGTCGTTGTTCATCGTTCCAGCCGAGACGCCGGGCATCGAGATCGTGCGCAACGTTGGCGTGGGATTGGGACGGGATTCAGCGTCTGCCGCCAGCCATGGCTACGTCCGCTACAACGATGTTCGGGTGCCGGCAGATCACGTCCTAGGCGGTGAAGGCCAGGCGTTCATGATCGCGCAAACTCGACTGGGCGGAGGGCGCATCCATCACGCCATGCGCACAATTGCCTTGGCGCGTCAGGCTTTTGACATGATGTGCGAGCGCGCGGTCTCCCGACAGACCAGGCATGGGCGACTGGCCGATTTCCAGATGACTCAAGAAAAGATCGCTGACAGCTGGATCCAGATCGAGCAATTCCGTTTGTTGGTATTACGCACCGCTTGGCTGATCGACAAGCACCATGACTATCAGAAGGTGCGCCGCGACATCGCGGCAGTGAAGGTCGCCATGCCCCAGGTGCTGCACGATGTCGCGCAACGCGCCATGCACCTGCATGGAGCGCTGGGCGTGTCTGACGAGATGCCGTTTGTCAAGATGATGGTGGCCGCCGAGTCGCTGGGCATCGCCGACGGCGCCACCGAGCTGCACAAGATGACCGTAGCTCGCCGGACACTGCGTGAGTATGAGCCCGTGACAACGCCTTTCCCGTCTCAGCACATACCCACCCGGCGCGCGCAAGCCCAGGCCCGGTTGGCCGAGCGCCTCGAACATACGATCGCCGAGTTTTAACCGGATCTGCCGGCTCGAGTCCAAGCCGAGAAGAAGGTTGACGACCTCGACACTGCAGCTACCGTGACGACACGCCGAGAAGGTCCACGCCACTTACAGTTTCGATGCTTGAAAGATCGCCATGGCCCACGTGCGACCATTGCTTCGCAGGAGCCCTGCAGCAGTGACTTCGGTTTAAATCTCGCGACGATAACGGCGGCTACGAAATGTAGCGAACGATGCTTTCGGCCACACACGCCGGCTTGACCGACCCGGCGATCTCGACGGTGGTCGACACGATCGCCTGCACGATGCCGTTGCCGAGGTCTTCGACTCCGACCAACGAACTCTGGCCACGCACCTGAGAGCCGACCGGCACCGGTGCTGGGAAGCGGACTTTGTTGAGGCCGTAGTTGATTGCAAGCTTGACACCGTTGACGGTGTACATCTGGTGCTGCAGCCGCGGCAGCAGCGCCAGGGTCAGGTAGCCATGGGCGATAGTGCCACCGAACGGACCTGCTGCCGCCCGTTCCGGGTCGACGTGGATCCATTGGTGATCGCCGGTCGCATCGGCAAACCGGTCGACATCATCCTGAGTGATGGTCACCCAGTCGCTCTGTCCGACCGCCTCACCCACAGCGGCAGTAAGGTCGGCAACTGACTCGAAGATCCGCATGGGTCTCTCCTCTGCTCGGGTAAGCATAGAACTCGTGAGGCTGCTGCTGATTGCCGATACCCATGTTCCGCAACGCGCACTCGACCTGCCCGCGCAGGTATGGGACGAGGTCGCAGCGGCCGATGTCGTCGTTCACGCCGGCGACTGGGTAGCGCCCGAATTACTCGACAAGCTGGAATCCAAGGCCGCTCGGCTGGCCGCGTGCTGGGGAAATAACGATGGTCCCGAACTGCGGTCACGGCTGCCGGAACGAGCGGACGTGACGTTGGCGGGCGTGCATTTCACGGTTGTGCACGAGACCGGTCCTGCGGCCGGCCGCGATGCCCGGATGTCGCGACTGTATCCGGACAGCCAGGTCTTGGTGTTCGGGCATAGTCACATCCCGTGGGATACCACGACGACGACCGGTCTGCGGCTGCTGAATCCGGGCTCGCCAACAGATCGTCGCCGGCAGCCGTTTTGCAGCTACATGACCGCGACCGTCGACAACGGGGCATTGACGGACGTAGTTGTCCACCCCCTGGAAAGGTAGCTCGCGTAGGGTTCGTTGCGGCGCGGCTCACCGAATCACAGTCTGAGCTATACCACTTTTGACGTCACCAACATCGTTCTGATAGCCAATCGTGACGTGAACGTAACGAGGCCGGGCTGACTCTTGATCGTTAGCCAACCGCGACAATCAGCTCCGGCCGCGACAGCCGAATTCGGCCGTGTCCCTATGTTTCACTCGCCCAGAACAGATTCGACCGCATCACGCGGCAGATGGAAGTTGGGATGAGTAGAAGCCATGAAGTTCTTGCAGCAGATACGAAAGTTGCTTGGCCCAGCGGCAAAGTTGCCGCGCCGGCTGACTATCGCAGCTTTAGGGACTGCCTTGTTGTCCGGTCTTGTCGGTGCCGTCGGCGGCACGGCGACCGCGGGAGCGTTCTCTAAGCCGGGTCTTCCAGTGGAATATCTGCAGGTGCCATCACCGTCGATGGGCCGCGACATCAAGGTCCAGTTCCAAGGCGGCGGCCAGCACGCGGTCTACCTGCTCGATGGGCTCCGGGCCCAAGATGACTACAGCGGTTGGGACATCAACACCCCGGCCTTCGAGGAGTACTACCAGTCCGGCTTATCGGTGATCATGCCGGTCGGCGGCCAGTCCAGCTTCTACAGCAACTGGTACCAACCGTCGCAGGGCAACGGTCAGAACTACACCTACAAATGGGAAACGTTCTTAACCCAGGAGATGCCTTCCTGGCTGCAAGCCAACAAGAACGTGTCACCGACCGGTAATGCGGCGGTTGGCCTGTCGATGTCGGGCAGCTCCGCACTGATCCTGGCCGCGTACTACCCGCAGCAGTTCCCCTACGCCGCCTCATTGTCGGGCTTCCTCAACCCGTCCGAGGGCTGGTGGCCGACAATGATCGGCTTGGCGATGAACGACTCGGGCGGCTACAACGCCAACAGCATGTGGGGCCCGTCCACTGACCCGGCATGGAAGCGCAACGACCCGATGGTGCAGATTCCACGGCTGGTCGCCAACAACACTCGGATCTGGGTGTACTGCGGTAACGGCGCACCAGGTGACCTCGGCGGCGACAGCATACCGGCGAAGTTCTTGGAAGGCCTCACGCTGCGCACCAACGAAACCTTCCAGAACACCTACGCGGCCTCGGGCGGACGCAACGGGGTGTTCAACTTCCCGCCCAATGGGACACACTCATGGCCGTACTGGGATCAACAGCTGGTTGCCATGAAGCCCGACATCCAGCAGGTGCTCAACGGCAGCAACAACAATGCCTGACACCGCCTAACCCGCAAGAGCCAGCATCGGCAGCAGCGCAACGGCCAGCGCTGCTGCCGATGCTGTGTGGTTTGCAGGGCTGATTCAGCAACCAGGACGCTCAGGACAACAGAGCGCGGCGATCAGAGTGGAAGTAGGTATAGCCGGTCGTCAACGCGCACACGACAGCCGCGACCGCCAACATTTGGGTTCCGCTGACGAGCACACTGATAGCGCCGCCCAACGCGGCGCCCAACACAAAGCTGGCGAACAACAGAAAATAGCCGAGCCAGTCCGTCACTTTCCCGCCGGCGATGTGGCGTTCGATGCCCTGGCCCATCTTGACCAGCGTGCCGGTCACATAGCTAATCGGGATCGACACCTCGCCATCTTTGACATATGACGTGTTCAGCGCGCCAATACCGAAAACCACCAGCAGAATTGGCGTGAAATCGAGTTGGCTTTGATTCCATCGGCCCACCAGGATGTCACACCCGGTGGCGGCCATCAGGCTGAAAGTAGTCAGCACGGTCGGGCCGTGCGGATGCGCCACCCAGAAGTAGCGCCTACACAGTGACGCAGTTATCACGCCGGCGACGAAGCACAGCAACAGCAGCGCCGCGGTGACCGACAGCACCATGTCGCCCCGGAAGCATCCCAGCACCGCGCGTTGGGCATTCCCGGTCATAAAGGTCACAAAGTATCCTGCTGAGTGCGTAAATGCAGTCGCACCGAGTATGCCGGCCAACCCTGCTAGCACCCACGACAACCGTGCCTCGCTGTCGAAAACCTCACGATCCACACGTACATGGTTTCAGATGCGCGCGGTGCTCGCAGCGCGCAACCACCCCAGTAAAGCGCAACGAAGAGGCCCAGCGAACACCCTAGGCAGCGGTGAGACGGGCGATGGATCGCAGTGGGATTGGCAGCCATCCGGGCCGGTGACGGGCTTCATACCCGGCTTCATAGACCGCCTTGTCGAGCTCGTAGGCGACCAGCAGCTGCGCCGAATCTCGGGGATCAATCCCCGACGCGGCGGCGTAGCCGTCGCAGAACGCGGTGCGATTGCGTTCGACCCATTCCCGAGCGCGGGCGGCCCGCTGCTTATCGTCGGCGTTGTCCACGAGTGGCCCGTAGGCAGCGTACTCGAAGGAACGCAACATGCCGGCCACGTCGCGTAACGGCGAATCCGGCGCCCGCCGCTCGTCTAATGGCTGGCCCGGCTCACCCTCAAAGTCAATCAGCAGCCAGGTCTCCGGGGTACGCAGCACCTGCCCTAAGTGCAGATCACCGTGCACCCGTTGCACGGTGATCGTCTCATTCGCGAGCTTTTGGAATCGCTCTTCGATCGGTGCCGCGTACTGCCCGAGTTCAGGAACCGCCGCCACAGTCGACGACAACCGTGCCAATACGTTGTCTACTGGGAAGGTGACCTGCGCCGTCCCCAAGCATTCGGCCAGGGTGGCGTGCACGGATGCAACGGCCTCTCCCAGTCGGTAGGACTCGCCGGCGAAGTCGCCGCCGACCTCGTAGGCATACAAGTCGCCCTCCGCGAACAAGTCGCGAACGCTGGCGGTAGCCATTGCCCAGCCATCGGCGGCGTTGGCCTCATACTCGGTCACCATGCCCAACGGGCAGGCCGTAGCAGCGGCGCCCTTTGGCGCGGCAATCTCGTAGGTGCCGAGCAGTCGGGCCACGTGCGGGTTGCCGGCGCGGCCCAACACCCGGTTTAGTTCAATGTCGGGGTTGACACCGCTGCTGACCCGACGGAACACCTTGAAGATGGCGCCCCGATCGAAGATCACGCTGGTGTTGGATTGCTCGGCATCTGAAATTCGAGGTGATGCGTCCAGCGGTAGCTCAACGTCGGGTTCTCTGGCAAACGTCACTTCGGCATCCGACGAGCTGCGGGCGGCGGACGAGGCGATCAGCGACAGCAGAAATTGGGGGGCGGCAAGGTCATACAGCGCGTCAAAGCCCGTGCGATCGTCGGCGGCGCCGATAGTTGCTACGGTGCTGTACTCGGTGACCGGCGCGGAATCCCACTCCACGATCACCTGATAGCGCTCTGACGAACCGTCACTGTAGTCGGCGTCCACCAACACCAAGTCGAGGTCGTCTCGAAGCGAGACGATTACCGCAGGCTCAGCGGCGGAAAGCTCGCGACTGCGTCCGGCGTACCAACGTTGCTGTGGCAGCCACTCAAACCAAGGCAGCTTGGCTGGCAGAGTCATTGGCGCCGCTCTCCCCCTCGCCGCTTCGCGGCTGGGAGGTACCCCCACCTCATCGCTTCGCTCTGCATCGTCGCTGGCGGTATTCATTGGCGCCGCTCTCCCCCTCGCCGCTTCGCGGCTGGGAGGTACCCCCACCTCATCGCTTCGCTCTGCATCGTCGCTGGCGCGGGTCATGCGTTCTCCTCATGTTCGGACAACTGGAACCAATAGAATCCGTGTCCCGGCAGCGTCAGCAGATACGGCAGGTGGCCGATGCGCGGAAACTCCACCTGCCCGGTCAGCTCGACCGGCGTGTAGCCGTTCCAATACTGCAGGTTCAGTTCGATGGGCTGTGGGAACCGCGATAAGTTGTTGACGCATAGCACCGTGTCGCCATGACCAGCTGTTTGGCGTATGAAAGCCAATACTGACGGGTTCGAGCCACCTAACTCCTGGAAAGTCCCAATGGCAAAGGCGTCGTGCCGTCGGCGAACCGCCAGCATGGTGCGAGTGAAGTTGAGCAGCGACGTGGAGGTGTCGCGTTGCGCCTCTACGTTGACAGCCTGGTAGCCGTAGACCGGATCCTGGCTGGGCGGCAGATACAGCCGGCCCGGGTTAGCCGTAGAGAAACCGGCATTGCGGTCCGGTGTCCACTGCATCGGGATACGCACCCCGTCGCGATCTCCCAACCAGATCACGTCGCCCATACCGATCTCATCGCCGTAGTACAGGACCGGGGAGCCGGGCAACGACAGCAGTAACGCGGTGAACAGCTCGATTTGGTTACGGTCGTTGTCCAGCAGTGGCGCCAGCCGGCGCCGGATTCCGACATTCGCCTTCATCCGTGGATCCTTGGCGTACTCGGCATACATATAGTCGCGTTCTTCATCGGTGACCATTTCCAGCGTCAACTCGTCGTGGTTGCGCAGGAAAATCCCCCACTGAGCCATCTCCGGGATCGGCGGTGTCTGGGCAATGATCTCCGAGATCGGGAACCGCGACTCCCGGCGCACCGCCATGAAGATGCGCGGCATCAGCGGGAAGTGAAACGCCATGTGGCATTCGTCGCCCCCGGTGCTGGCGTCGCCGAAGTACGCGACCACGTCTCCTGGCCACTGATTGGCTTCGGCTAGCAACACCCGTCCCGGAAATTCGTCGTCGATCACTTTGCGGACGCGCTTGAGGAAAGCGTGCGTCTCAGGCAAGTTCTCGCAATTGGTGCCCTCACGCTCGAAGAGGTAGGGCACCGCGTCTAGCCGAAACCCGTCGATACCCAGGCCAAGCCAAAAGCGGAGAACGTCGATCATCGCCTCTTGCACGCCCACGTTGTCGTAGTTCAGATCCGGCTGGTGGGAGAAGAACCGATGCCAATAGAACTGGCGGCGGACCGGGTCGAACGTCCAGTTCGACTCTTCGCTGTCGACGAAGATGACTCGGGCTTCAGTGTATTTCTCGCTGGTGTCGCTCCACACGTAGTAGTCGCCGTATGGCCCGTCAGGATCGCGGCGAGACTCCTGAAACCATGGATGCGATTCAGAGGTGTGGTTCATCACCAGATCGGTGATGACCCGGATACCCCGCCGGTGCGCGGCGTCCACCAACGCGACGAAATCGTCGACGGTCCCGAACTCGGGCAGCACCTTGTAGAAGTCTCGGATGTCATAGCCGCCATCACGCAGCGGCGAGTCGTAGAACGGCGGCAGCCAGATGCAGTCGATGCCGAGCCATTGCAGGTAATCCAGGCGGTCTATGAGTCCCCGCAGATCTCCACAACCGTCGGCACTAGCGTCGTAGAACGCCCGGACCAACACCTCGTAGAAGACAGCGTGCTTGAACCAGGTCGGGTCGGCGGGCAGTACGGCGGCGTTACCGAAGTCCTCGACACTCGGATGCTCGACCACACCCCCTTCGACGTGACTGCCCCCCGCGGGATCGTGCTCACCAGCCTCAACGGGATGGACTGCGTCGTTCATCAAACCCACGATGCCACGGGTACCCGAGGCGGTACACCGGGAATCAGGCCTGAGATCAGATACCACTCCACACGAATTGGCTGGCCGGCGGCCAACATCCGACCGGATATCAGGCTGGAGGTCCTTCCGCCAACGTCACATTCGCGGTGCGGTCACCGCCTCCCGCAGCGCGATAGTTCACCGCGACGGTGTCGCCGGGGTGATGCGGCACGAGGACATCCGACATCGCGGTGGCCCCGTTGACGGGGACGCCGTCGACCGAGGTGATGACGTCACCCACGGAGATCCCGGCCGCTCCGGCGGGACCGGTTTCGACCACACGCGCAACCCGTGCCCCGTCGCCGTTGTTGTCGACAACGCCCAAGCCGAGGAAGGCCGTCGGGCCGATGTGCACGGTATTCGACCCGGCCCCGGACCGGATGGCGCCGACGACCGCCATCGCCCGACCGATCGGAATGGCGAAGCCCTGCCCGCCCGACATCTTGTAGTTGTCGGTAGCAGCAGTGTTCATGCCGACCACCTGACCGCCACTGTTGACGACGGGCCCACCCGAGTCGCCGGGCTTGATCGGGGCGTCGACCTGGATCAGCCCGGACAACGTCTCTTGGGCGCCGGTCAGAGCCTCAGACGCTTGGACGGTCTGGTTAAGTGCGACGACACGACCCGGCAGCACGCTGGGTGCTCCACCCTGGCCACCCGTGTTGCCCAGCGCCACGATCGGTTCGCCGATCACCACATCGCCACCGATAACGGCGGTGGGCAGGTTGCTCGCGCCACGAAGCTGCAGCACCGCCACGTCCTCGGTGCGGTCGTAGCCGACCACGTTGACGCCGTAGGTTTTGCCGTTCCCGACATCGAACGCCTTGATATCGGTAGCACCCGCGATCACGTGATTATTGGTCAGCACGGCACCGTTGGGGTCGATAACGATTCCCGTTCCGGCTCCCACCGCGCTGTTGTACCCGAATTTGGTGCTGATGTTGACCACCTGCGGCGCAACCATCGCGCCGGGATCGAGCGGCAGGGGTGGCCGGTCGCTGAACCGGTCGAGCGCCAGAGTGGACGGCCCAGACGACGGTGTGGCGGACGCCGGCGCCGCGGCCAGGCCCAGGCCCAGCGCCAGCGCGGCCAGCACGCTGACCAACCTTGACCACCAGAGTGAACGGTGGGACCGTTTGCTCATCCCGTAACCTCCTGCATCCAGCTAAGAACCAGAATTGTCCCAGCCTTTGGGTCTGGGCGGCACGACTTTGTGTACATCAAGCTAATGCAGATTGCTATCAGCGACACATTTGGGATATTGCTCCGGCCGCCGAGGGGACGCTTCCGGACCGCCAAGGTCGCTGTCAGACGACTAGCGCGGCCCTAAGCTGACACGGTGCGGGAATTCGACCCGAAGGTCCGGCTCACACAGTCCCCGGTAGCACGACTGGCCACCGTCACACCCGAGGGCATGCCGCATCTGGTGCCAGTCGTCTTCGCAGTCAGCCAGGACGTCATATATACCGCCGTCGATGCGAAGCCGAAGACAACACCGCGGCTGCGGCGCCTGACCAACATCGAGAACAATCCACAAGTCAGCCTGCTCGTCGACCACTACACCGACGATTGGACGCAGTTGTGGTGGGTCCGCGTCGACGGTGTCGCCACGATCCACCCAGACGGCACGGTGATGCATACCGCATACCGGCTGCTTCGCGCCAAATACGCTCAGTACCAATCGATTCCGTTGAACGGGCCGGTAATTGCGGTTGTCGCGCGCCGCTGGTCCAGCTGGCACGCCTAAGCAGACCCGATTCGACACGGGCGGCCGGTGTCATGACCCAACCCATTTGCACCCGACTGTCGGCCTTGTGTTGCGCGGCCGTTGGGGGAAAAGTTGCTTACTGCGTCGTGTGAGCCGGGACACACCCCGCTCGTGGGGCGCTAGCGACCCAGGAGAACCGGAGGGAAATCATGGCGGAAAGAGTGAATGCGTCCCGGGGCGTAGGAGCCGCTCCCACCGCAGACAGCCCCGGCAACGTTCGCAATGTGGTTCTGGTCGGGCCGTCCGGAGCAGGTAAGACCACCCTGGTCGAGGCCCTCCTGGTCGCGGCCGGCGTGTTGTCCAGACCGGGCACCGTGGTGGACGGCAGCACGGTCTGCGACTACGACGAAGCCGAGATCCGGCAGCAACGGTCAGTGGGCGTTGCCCTGGCCTCTCTGCTATACGACGGCATCAAGGTCAACCTCGTCGACACTCCCGGATACGCCGATTTTGTGGGCGAGCTGCGGGCCGGGTTACGAGCCGCGGACTGCGCGCTGTTCGTCATCGCGGCAAACGAGGGCGTCGACGAACCGACCAAGTCGCTCTGGGCAGAATGCAGCCAGGTCGGGATGCCCCGCGCCGTGGCAATCACCAAGCTCGACCACGCCCGGGCGAATTACTCCGAGGCACTGTCCGCCGCACAAAACGCATTCGGCGACAAGGTTTTACCGCTTTACCTGCCGACCGGGGACGGCCTGATCGGATTGTTGTCACAGACCCGCTATCAGTACACCGGCGGCAGCCGAACAACGCACGTCCCCGACCGGTCGGACGCCGATCGGATCGAGCAAGCGCGCGGCACCTTGATTGAAGGAATCATCGAGGAATCCGAGGATGAGTCGCTGATGGAACGCTATCTCGGCGGCGAGACGATTGACGAGTCGGTGCTCATCGACGACCTCGAAAGAGCCGTTGCCCGAGGTTCGTTCTTCCCGGTGATCCCGGTGTGTAGTAACACCGGTGTCGGCACGTGCGAATTGCTCGAAATCGCCACCCGCGGATTCCCATCTCCGATGGAACATCGGATACCAGAAGTCTTCACGCCGCAGGGCGCTCCACACGCCGAGCTGGCCTGTGACGCTAATGCGCCGTTGCTTGCAGAGGTGGTGAAGACGACGTCAGACCCCTACGTCGGCAGGGTCAGCCTGGTCCGGGTGTTCTCCGGGACCATCAGGCCCGACACGACGGTTCATGTGTCGGGCCATTTTGCGTCGTTTTTCTCCGGACCCAACGGCGCGACTACCACGCACCCCGACCATGACGAGGATGAACGTGTCGGGGTCCTGTCATTTCCACTCGGCAAGCAGCAGCGCCCCGCATCCGCGGTGGTGGCGGGCGACATCTGCGCGATCGGCAAACTGAGCCGAGCCGAAACCGGCGACACGCTCTCCGACAAGTCCGAGCCCTTGGTGCTGAAACCCTGGACAATGCCTGAACCACTGCTGCCGGTCGCCATTGCCGCGCACGCCAAGACCGACGAAGACAAGCTGTCGGTCGGGCTGGGGCGGTTGGCCGCCGAAGATCCGACACTGCGGATCGAACAGAATCAGGAGACGCACCAGGTCGTGCTGTGGTGCATGGGCGAAGCACACGCCGGGGTCGTACTCGACGCGCTAGCCAACCGCTACGGCGTCACCGTGGACACGGTGGAACTCCGGGTGCCGCTGCGGGAAACCTTCAGCGGCAAAGCGAAAGGCCATGGCCGCCACATCAAGCAATCCGGCGGCCACGGCCAGTACGGGGTGTGCGATATCGAAGTAGAGCCGCTGCCGGAAGGCGCCGGGTTTGAGTTCCTCGACAAAGTGGTAGGCGGGACGGTGCCACGACAATTCATCCCCAGCGTGGAAAAGGGTATCCGCGCTCAGATGGAAAAAGGAGTGCAGGCCGGCTATCCGGTGGTCGATGTCCGGGTCACTCTGCTCGACGGCAAGGCCCACAGCGTCGACTCTTCGGACTTCGCGTTCCAGATGGCGGGAGCGTTGGCATTACGTGAGGCGGCAGCTGCGACGAAGGTGACCTTGCTCGAACCGATCGACGAGATCTCGGTGCTGGTACCCGATGATTTCGTCGGCGCGGTGATGGGTGACCTGTCGAGTCGTCGCGGCCGGGTGCTCGGCACCGATACCGCCGGTCAGGAACGCACGGTAGTAAAAGCCGAGGTCCCTCAGATCGAGCTGACCCGGTACGCAATCGATTTACGCTCACTCGCGCACGGCGCTGCGTCATTCACCCGCTCGTTTGCCCGCTATGAACCTATGCCCGAATCCGCGGCAGCCCGGGTGAAGACCACGGAGTAGCCGCTAGTTTAGAAGCCTTATGTCGACGGTTAACGGACTTCCCGCCCACATACTGCTCAACCATTTCGTCGTCGTCTTGGGTCCGCTGACAGCGATTTTGGCGATCCTCTGCGCGCTGTGGCCCGCAGCGCGGCGGCGACTGATCTGGCTGGTTCTGGTACTTGCCGTGGGCACCCTTATCTTGACCCCGCTGACCACCGGCGCGGGTCTGTGGTTAGAACCCCGGGTCGGGCCGTCCGTCACGCTGCGGATACACAAAGAACTCGGCGAAACCTTGATCTACGTCCTCGCGGCGCTGGCGGCCGCCGTCGCTTTGCTAGCCGCTGTCCATATTCGCCAGACGAGCGGACGAACAGTGAAATTCGCCCTGCACGGCGCGATCGGAGTGCTGGTGATCGCCGCCGCGGTGGCCACGCTGGTCCAGACCTACCGCATCGGCGATTCGGGTGCGCGGGCCGCATGGGGAAACGTGGCTTCGAACGTGACTGGGTCCGCGCAATCTCACCCCCGATGGGCGAACTGTTCGGCCACAGCGCGGCGGTCGAGCGAACCTTTGGCCGTATGCGGCAGCGCACTGGCCTCCTGAAAGCTGGTGGGCACTTCGAAGGCCGCCAACCGATCACGGCAGAACACCGCAAGCTCGGCCGGGGTCGGCGCAATGGACTCACGAGGAACGATCACTGCGGCCACTGTCTCCCCGTACATCTTGTCCGGATCACCAAAGACCGCCACCTCCAAAACGTTGGGATGACTGGCCAACACTCCCTCGACGCGCTCCGGTGAGATCTTCTCGCCGCCGCGGTTTATGAGTTCCTTGATCCGGCCCCGGATCCTCAGGTCACCGGTCGCCGACAGTGACCCCAGATCACCGGTACGCAGCCATCCGCGGGTGAAGTTCGCGGCGGTTATCGCCGGGTCACCCAGATACCCACGCACCACGGTAGGACCACGCAACCAGACCTCCCCGACGGCATCTGGAGGGAGGGGTTGGCCGTCGGACCCGACGATGCGGATCTGGGCGCCAGTCGACTGACCGACGAGACCGTCTGTTGCAGCAGAGTTTTCGCCTTGGCCGAGCAGCTCGATACCCGTAGTGGTCACCTGGTGGGTGGCCTCGGTCATGCCGAAAGCACATACCACCGGCACTGAGAACTCTTCACGCAGTGCTTGCGCCGTTTCCGCAGTAAGGGGCGCGCTGCAACTGCGAATAAAGCGGAGTGTGGCTCGTTTGCTCCGGGAAGATTGAGTAGCGGCGAGCTCCAACAGGATCCGGTGGATCGTCGGCACCGCCGTGTACCACGTGGCCGCAACGGCGTCGATGTCGTCCCAGAATGTGTGCGCCGAGAACCGCCCGCGAGCAGGCAGCAACACCGCACCTCCAGATGTCAGGGTCGACAGCAAGGCAGCAATTAGCCCGTGACCGTGGTAAAGCGGCATCACCGCGACGGTCGCATCCTGCGGACCGAGCTGGTATGCGGCGATGATGGCACGAACTGAACTGGCGATATTTCCGTCGGTCCACGGGACCATTTTCGGCAGACCCGTTGTTCCGCCGGTGAACATGATCATGGCGTCGTCATGCCGGAGTCCGTCGGGCGTCGAAGTGACCGGATTCGGTGTCACAGCGGCGTCCAAGTGGACCGACAGGCTGCCTTCTGGAGCGCCTGTGGCGCGGCCGTCGGAAACCGCGATCGGCCAGCAGCGCATCGTCGCTTCTCGTTGGTCGCCAACGCCCTCAGGGTCAAGACTGTCCACCAGTGCCACTCGCACGCCCGCTACTTGGCTCCGGATGCACTGCTCGTGGATGGGTAGAGACGGATCTAACGGCACCACGATCAAGCCGGCTCGCGACGCCGCCAGTAGGCCGACAACGAATTCGGTGTTGCTAGCCGCGCGCAGCGCGACCCGATCGCCAGGCAGCAGACCACCCTGCGTCAGCTGACCGGCCAAATCATCGACCAGTCCGAGCAAGTCTCGATAGCTCACCGCTATGCGATCGGCGGTCACGACAAGCGCCGGCGCGTCCGGATTCCGGATTGCCGCCGCCTGGACCAAGTCGGCGATGCGCGGGCTCGCGAATTGGCCAGTCAGCCCCGCATCGATCTGTTCAACCGGAGCTCCGCTGCTGGTAATCGACTCTGATTTCATCGCTGCGCTCCTTCCGCCTTCTCCCGATATGAACAGCGCTCCTCTGCAAACCATGCCGCGCGGCTCATCACGCGTCCAATAACCATCCGCTAACGCTTGATAATGAGCACCTATTGAAGCGGCATAATACGCCCACGACCAGGGAGGATGATCTGCCGATAGACAGCATGAATCGCCGCATAGCGGCTTGGTCTTGGACAGCGGCGAGGCGTCGGATCATTGTGATTACAAGAGTTCGCCGCGGAGCGCCTACCGCCCGCCCAGACGCACACGATGGAGTCGGCACATGACCACACTTTCGGCAGCTGGCAGCGAAGCGGCGGCAAGATCAGAAAGCGCGCGGTTGACCGACGGCTTCCACCTCGTTGTGGAGGCGCTCAAGGTCAATGACATCGAGACGATCTACGGGGTGGTCGGTATCCCGATCACCGACCTCGCGCGCATCGCGCAAGCGTCCGGAATCCGCTACATCGGCTTCCGGCAGGAGACCTCCGCCGGCAACGCCGCTGCCGCCGCTGGATTCCTTACCCGACGTCCCGGCGTGTGTCTAACGGTGTCGGCACCCGGCTTCCTCAACGGCCTAGTCGCACTGGCAAACGCCACGACGAATTGCTTTCCGATGATCCAGATCTCGGGTTCAAGCAATCGAACGCTGGTGGATCTGCAGCAAGGAGACTACGGTGAGCTCGACCAGCTCAACGCTGCAAGGCCTTTCGCGAAGGCGGCGTACCGGATCAACCGGGTGCAGGACATTGGACGCGGCGTGGCACGCGCCATTCGCACCGCAGTCTCCGGCCGTCCGGGCGGCGTCTACCTCGATATCCCCGGTGATGTGCTGGGCCAGGCCATGGAGGCCGCGGCCGCAGCCGACACAATTTGGCGGGTCGTCGACCCCGCGCCCCGCCAGCTGCCGGCGCCGGAGGCAGTCGACCGCGCTCTGGACCTACTCGCGCAGGCGCAGCGGCCGCTGATCGTGCTCGGCAAAGGCGCAGCATACGCACAGGCAGACAACGTGATTCGGGACTTTGTCGAGACCACCAGAATTCCGTTCCTACCGATGTCGATGGCCAAAGGACTACTGCCCGACTCGCACCCACAGTCCGCTGCCGCCGCGCGCTCGCTGGCCATCGCGCGCGCAGATACGGTCTTGTTGGTCGGCGCCCGGCTGAACTGGCTTCTCGGCCATGGCGAGTCGCCGCAATGGTCAGCCGATGCCAAATTTGTTCAGGTCGATATCGCGGCGTCGGAGTTCGACAGCAACCGGCCGATCGCGGCGCCGCTGGCCGGCGATGTTGGTTCGGTGATGTCGGCGCTACTCAACGGTGCGGCCACGCGTCGGATCGTCGCACCCGCGGACTGGACCAACGAGCTGGCCGATCGCAAAGCAACCAACGACGCCGCGATGCGCCGGCGACTGGCCGACAATCCGCATCCAATGCGCTTCTACAACGCGCTCGGCGCCATTCGCTCTGTGCTGCAGGATAACCCGGATGTCTATGTGGTCAACGAGGGCGCCAATACGCTCGACCTGGCCCGCAACGTCATCGAGATGGATGCGCCCCGGCACCGGCTCGACACAGGGACCTGGGGCGTGATGGGCATCGGTATGGGCTACGCCATCGCCGCCGCGGTCGAGACCGGCAAGCCGGTTGTCGCTATCGAAGGCGACAGCGCATTTGGCTTTTCCGGCATGGAAATCGAGACCATCTGCCGCTACCGATTGCCGGTCACCGTAGTCATCCTCAACAATGGTGGCGTCTACCGCGGCGACGAGGTCTCCTCGGCCTGTGGTACCGATCCCGCACCCACCGTGCTCAACGCCCGCGCACGGCACGAATTAATCGCAGAAGCCTTTGGCGGCAAGGGATATCACGTCGTAACACCCGCCGAGCTGCGGTCGGCACTCACCGCAGCGATCGCATCGAACGCGCCATCGATCATTGACTGCGAGCTCGACCCAGCCGCGGGGGTGGAAAGCGGACACCTGGCAAGCCTCAACCCCACGAGTGCCGCAACACCGGTCAGCGCCGACGCGTGATTCCCGCTAACTGAGCTTCAAAGAACTCGTTCAACGCAAGCTGCTTCGCAGATGCGGCGAGCGCGCGGGCTACCGGGGAACCTGGCCCGGCGGAGTTGGTGGCGAGCGCGACGTCGGCTTTCAGGACAGGGTCGACCATTTCGACCGCGCGGATCTCTGCGCCCATCGGCGTCGTCCACAGCCAGGTGTGCGGAACGATGCACGCCCAGTTGCCGGTGGCCACCTGGGCGAATAACGAAGCGACAGAGTCGGTCTCGACTTGCGGGGTGACGGTGATGGCGTGGCCCGCAAAGGCCCGATCAATCAGCTGGCGGTCTCGCATGTCGGGTGTGAGTAACGCCAGCGGCAGCTGCGAGGCATCCGGCCACGTCAACGTCGCCGCCCCAGGCGGCAACATATCCGCCGGCGATACCAACACGTAGTGCTCATGGTAAAGCGGCACCAGGTCCACCTCGTGGGTGTCGTCGGGCGCGGAGTGCACGATGACGGCATCAAGCTCAAAGTCGCCCAGCCGTCGGTGCAGCTCGGTGACAGGCAGTCGGGAACGGATCTGCACTTTTACCAATGGGTGCTCCGAACAAAAGGCCGACAGCACCAGGGACGCCGTCGTCGAGGCGGTGGGCACCGTGCCTAGTCGAAGCGTCCCAGTGATCCCGGACCGCACCGCGTCCACCTCGGCCTTGAATGCATCGTGCTCGGCGAGAATCCGCTTGGCCCACACGACCAGGCGCTCCCCCTCGGGCGTTAGGCCCTCAAAGCTGTGTCCCCGGTTGATCAGCGTGACGTTCAACTCACGTTCGAGTTTGGCGATCGCGGATGATAGCGCGGGTTGCGAAACGTAGCACCTCTCGGCCGCTCTGGCGAAGTGCCGCTCCTGGGCGACCGCGACGAAGTACTCCAGTTGACGGAAGAGCACCCGCACCTCCTCCCTTTTGGATACCGATCCCGCTGAGGCTAGCGCGTCGCTACCGGCCCAGCCAATCTACCCACTCGAAGCAACCGCAAACGGGTCTGCTGACAACTAGGCGGTAGCTCGATGTCGGCGGACAGTTGGCGACGTTGAAACTACGAATACTGATGTGTTGCCGCTACTTTCACCATACGGACGGTGAAGGTCGGCCAAGTTCGGAGTTCCGCGACCTGTCGCAGGCCACTGACCAGAAGCAATTTGTGGCCCAGTTCAACAACATTGGGCAATGACTCGGCGGCAAGCCATGAGCCGGTATTGTCCGGCGCGCCGATCCACGCAATGTGCGCATCAACCGCACCTCATGCCGGGACCGCGCGCAAGCGGCTACCGGGCAAATTCGTCAGCATTTGCTAAAACCCGTATTGGGTAGACGGCAATTAGAATACCGTTGTGTGGATCGCACCATCTCGAAGGGCGGACGCCATGCGCCGAGCGGTTCGTTATCTATTTGTTATGGCCGTGATCACCCTGATGGCCGTGGCAGGATCGGGCAGCCCCAGCGTGGCCGCGGTCCCTACACCAAAGCCGACTCCTGAGGTTGCTTTGGTGCTGCCGGCTAATGGCGCGGTGGTGGGTGTGGCGCACCCGGTGGTGGTGGCATTCACCGCGCCGGTGACCGACCGCGCCGCCACCGAGCGGTCAATTCGCGTCTCATCGCCGAGCAACATGGCCGGCCACTTCGAGTGGCTCGATGGCAATGTCGTGCAGTGGGTTCCAACCAAGTATTGGCCCGCCCACACTCATGTATCGGTCGGTGTTCAGGCGCTGACGACGGGCTTCGAAACCGGTGACGCGTTGCTCGGCGTTGCCAGCCTGTCCGCGCACACCTTCACTGTCAGTAGAAACGGAGAGGTCCTCCGCACCATGCCGGCGTCTATGGGTAAGCCCACCCGGCCGACGCCGATCGGTAAGTTCACCGCATTGTCGAAGGAGCGCACCGTCGTGATGGACTCGCGGACCATCGGTATCCCGCTCAGTTCGCCCGAAGGGTATTTGATCACCGCCCAGTACGCGGTTCGCGTTACCTGGAGCGGCGTCTATGTGCACTCAGCCCCATGGTCGGTGAACTCGCAGGGCTACGCCAACGTCAGTCATGGATGTATAAACCTAAGCCCGGACAACGCCGCGTGGTACTTCAACACCGTTAACGTTGGCGACCCCATCGAAGTGGTGGGATAGCGGGCAGTTACGAAGCCAAAATTGCTGTGGAAAAAAGATATTTCACATCTATCGCCGTCTTTGATCGACAAGTACGTTTACGGATCTGCGGCTACCTGGCCTGGTTAGCCCGCGACCATGCGCACCGCGCGGCGTTCACCTCTGGCCTGCCGGCGAGAACCGGACACTCGGACCTAGAACTCGCCGCAGTTGGGTGTGGTGGGTAGGCCGTTGAATCGGTCGGCGATCCACTGCATAGCACGCTCGCCGTCCACCCAGGCAGTAAGCACGTGGTTGATTGAGGTCTTGTTGAGAAACGGCGGCTCCTCGTTGGTCCAGAACTGGACATCCGCACCCTGAGCGCACCAATCACGTCCAAGTTGGTTGGCTGGCGTCCACGGCACCAGCGGGTCGTAGCGATTGCTGTCGATGAATACCGGTGCGTTTGGCTTATAGCGCCCGATCCGCTGCATGTCGAACAGGGTCTTGAACGGCTCCTCATCGATAAGTTTGTCGATATCGCCGTTGAAGTAGCCGGCAAGATGCCGGAACTGGAACTTGAACAGCGTTTCACCGACGCACTGGTGGCGGGTCTTGGCCAGTAGGTCTTCCCCGCGCGGCGTCAACTGAGCGTGAATCGCGTCCGCCCACTCCGGGTAGGCATAAATCGCTCCGTTGAGCAAATAGCCGGTCACGCCGACCAGGGCGTTGCCGTCTATATAGGGCAACATTTCGGCCAGGTTGGCGGGCGGAGCACCAGAATAGGTGCCCACCACGTTCAGATCCGGGGCGTAGACCGACGCGAGTTCGGCCGCGGAGGCCGCGGCACCGCCGCCTTGTGAATACCCCCAAAACCCGACGGGGCCGTGCGGGTCCAGCGACGTCCCAGGTAGCCGCTGGGCGGCGCGAGCGGCATCGAGCATCGCCTGCCCTTCGGCCAGCCGGTTCACATAGGTATGCACACCCGGGGTCCCCAGCCCGTCATAGTCGGTCATGACGATGGCGAAACCGCGGGCCACCATCGTCGCGACGAACGTCTCTTCGTAGTTGACCATGAAGTCCAGCCCGGACGACCAATGGATGCCCTGGCTGAACATCCGCGACGGTGCGCACTGGTCGCCCTGACCCTGGGTGCCCGGGCCGTAGCTGAGCAGCGGGCGTGGCCCCTTCCCGGGCCGGGGGCTATCCGGCTCCAAGTACGTGCCGGTTACCGCGACCGGCCGGCCGCGGGCGTCGGTGCTGCGGTACATGATGCGGGTAGCGGTAGCCAGGATGGCACCCAGCTGTCCGGACGGCTCGAGCACGAGCCGCATTGGCTCGGTTCGGATCAAATCGCCGGGCTGACCGGGTGGCAGCGGGTCGGGCGGAGTGTAGAACTCCTCGAATTGACTTTGGTCACCCTCGGAATCGAAATTGCCTTCGGCGTGTGCCGGCGGCGAATATCTCACGAAAATTGTTGTAGCACAAATTAAGCTGAGTACAACTGCAACAATCTGACGTGAGGACACCCGAAGCATGGTCGGGAGACTATCAAGGCCGTCACCGCTTAGCGAATTGAGCCGGACAGGAAAGCCCCCCGTTGACTGGGCAACTTACGTGCTGCCGAATTCCAGATTAACCCGCAATAACTGACAACACCGTCACCGCTTGCGAATTGCTGACGCAGTATCGGAAATCATACGTCACCACCTATGCTGTTGTGCGCCAAGGCATAAGCGTCGATTCACCGGTAATGGGTCGCGATGACCCGGCGAAGCCGCCATCCGCGTTGGCGCGGTGCATGAGATATTTCCCGCCACGTTTCCGTCCGGCGAGGGCAGCGACCTTACCGGCGTAGTGACCGCCGTGAGGCCCGACGTCACCGAGTTCGCCGTCGGCGACGAGGTCCTGGGGTTCGCCGTCCGCCGCTCCAGCCACGCCACTCACACCGCTGTTCCGGTGGGGCAGTTGATTCGCAAACTTCCCCAATTGAGTTGGGAGGTAGCGGGTTCGCTGTACGTTGTCGGTGCGACGGCGTATACGGCCGTCCGTGCGGTCGTGCCCCAACCGGGTGAGGCGGTCGCTGTTTCGGCGGCTGCGGGAGGCGGCGCCGAACGGAATCGACGCATTCATCGACTTGTTCGGCCCCGACTATGTTCAGTTCGCCGTGGATCTCGGTGTAGCTTCGGAACGGATCGATACCATCATCGCTTTCCAGAAGGCCGGCGAAGTTGGCGCCAAGACCGAGGGCAGTGCCGAGGCGTCGACACCTGAAGTGCTCGCCGAAATCGCCTACCTGGTCGCCACCGGCGCGATCGAGTTCGACATCGCCGCGACCTTTCCGCTCGACCAGATCGTCGATGCGTTCGAGGAACTCGAGCGGCGACACACGCACGGCAAAATCGTGTTGCTGCCACAGGTCGGCAGTTAGCCGATGCCGGCCTGGACAACTTTGACCACGACCAACACGCAGGCCAGCACCAGATAGCCGCGCAGCGTCAACAGCCCGGCCCGGCGCACCGGCGACATGACCGGCCGATCCAAGGTCGCTAAGGCGGGCATGGTCCAGTTTGCGCGACGCTCATCACACAACGCCCTTCTTTCAGCGCGCGTCAGTTTCGGTAGCGCATCGAACTCCGCTTGTTCGGAACCCGGTCGGCTGGGCTGCTGCGCGATGCCCCCCGCGCCGCGTCGCTCGGCTAACCAGCCGACCGCAACGACGGCGGTAGCCCCGACCACGCCAAGCGCAGCGCCGACACCAAGACCACTCACCAGGGTCGCGGTCGACAAGTTGGGGAAGAATGTCACCACGGTCAACATCAGCGACAGCACCACCAGCGACCACACGATCGTCCACGCCAAGACATTCTGGCGAACGGTGTTCACCCACGGACCCAGCACCGGGCGGTCATTGCACAGCAGCACCAAAAAGACAGTTGCCGAAGGCAGCAGAACACCGGCGAGAGCCTGCACACCTTGGGTGATGAGACCGAGGATGTGATCGGGGCTGAACGCGACCGCAGCCGATATCCCAAGAAGCGCTGCATAGCTGCCGTAAAACAGCGGGGCCTCGGTAATCTTCCAATGCAGCGAATGTGGCTTACCCAGAGCGTCACCGAGTGCATAAGTGGTGGCCAGCCCGACGACGTTGGCACCGATCAACGACGCGTCCAACAAGATGATCGCGAACAATACACCGATCGGGTGCCCGACGTGGTTGGACAGGTGGGATGCTGCCGCTCCCGCGTCAGTGAAGTTGCCAGCGTCGGCGGTACCTGCCAGCCCGAAAGCGGTGGCCGACATCAGGGCGATCGCCCCCGCCATGACGCCGACGATGCCGATGACCAGATCGGCTCGGCCGTAGCGCATCCAGCGTGGCGTGATGCGCTTGTCAACAACATTGGACTGTTGAAAGAACAACTGCCAGGGCGCCACCGTGGTGCCCACAATCGCCATGATGACTAACAGCACAACAGAGGTCGGGGAATTAGGTTCGCCGGGCAATGACGGCATCAGTCCGTGCAGGCTTGGGCCCAGGGCGGGATGCACCGACAACACCAGCGGGATGACAGCGACGTTCACCGCAATCAGCATGAACATCACCTGCTCCCAACGACGGAATGAGCCGCCGGCGACCACCGCGAATAACAGCACTGCGGCGGCGGGTATAGCGATCGTCTTCGGGCAGCCCAGAAAGCCGAGTGCCAGTGACACACCAATGAATTCGGTGACGATTGTCAACGCGTTGAGAATCAACAGGTCACCGACGCTGAACGCACCCCAGAACTTACCGAACCGCTCGAAAATCAGCCGCGCATGTCCAACCCTGGTGACCGCACCCAACCGGAGCACCATCTCCTGGTTCACATACAGCACCGGGATCAGCAGCACCAACGTCCACAACAGGTTCATCCCATAGTTCTGTCCGGCCTGTGCGTAGGTCGCGACACCACCGGCATCGTTGTCGCCGATCATCGCAATCAGTCCCGGACCGGTGATGACCATCAGCAGTCGCAGTTGTTGCCAACGACTGCGGCCCGCATGGGTGGCGTCCCGCCCGATGCGGCCAAACGCGCCAACGATGTCACCGACATGCGCGGAATCCAGCACCGCCGAACCGGAAGCGTCGGGTGTTACCCGTGATGTCGCAGGGCTTTTGACGCACACGGAAGCGTCACTAGTGGTCGGCGGGACCGCGACGGCACTGATTGCGTCAGTGGAGATGGAAGTCATTGGATTCTCGCTATCTCGACGGGCTCGTGCTCAAAAGGGTTGGGCGACAGGGCATGCCCCGTAGCGGGCAGCGCGCGCCGCTGGGTGGGTCGTAGCGGGATGAATCCCGGTGGTTCTCCGCACTGACCGACGGATAACCGCCCAGCTAGCCGGCGATTACCGAAATCGGCATCCGCGCTAGATACCGGTCGGTCCGCTCCTGCGGAGTCGGGAGGCGCCGGACGCCCCGGCTCTTGGTTCGCAGCCGACCGGCGCGCAGTATCGACCATCCGGCCACCGTCGTAGCACCGGTAACACGTTGTGCAACAACAAAGATCATGATCGTTCTCCTACCAGCAACCCAATCGGTAGGTGGCATTCAGCGCGTCATGCACAACGGCTTTCACAGCGTCAAAACGCATCCAGGTATGTGCTGCAAACCCGCGCATACCGATAGATGCATACAGAACGTCCGAGAAAGCTCAGGCGACAGAAGGAACGCCGGGACCGGATCGGGACAAGACAGTTTTCGCATACGGACTGTCACTCGGACTCATCTCGCCCTCACCTCCTCACGGCCGGGACACACGCGGGTGCCGACATAGTCACCTGTACGGAAGAGGCAGAAACGTTCAGCAGCGGGCCGCCGAACACACCCCTCTCGTCGGAGCTTTGGCACTGCACGACGTATCTGGACCAACGTCCAGAAGCCACTTGGGCTCAACCCTTGGGTCCGGGAAGAGCTGTCCTGACCCGAGGCGTCTCTCGACGTTCGGGGTCAGTGGCCTATATCCATACAGACGCCTCACCTACCGAGGTGCTTGCAGTCCATGCTTACACCCGCTACCCACTGCTCGTCAAACGCCTTTTACAGAGGCCTACCCTCGAGACCATGGTCACCACTTTGCAAGACCCCCGGGTCGCGGCGACGCTCGACCGAGACGAAAAGTCAAACGTCGCTGTTTCGTGAGAAGGTTGGTGAACTCGAGTGGCTGATGACGGGCGCACTATGTACGTAACCCCGACAACGGCTACGTGAGCACCGATTTCGCCGGCCAACATCGCGACAGCATGAAATTCAGTTGCCGCACCAGCGATTTACGGCTACCGCAAAGACTCTTCTAGCCACGGCGTCAACCATTTAACACCTTCCGGGGTGAGGTGGACACCGTCGCTGCGCACCTTAATGCCGTCGACCTTAGCGGTGTAAACGCCGTCCGGGCACAACTTTTTGTTCAGATCGAGGATCTGTACGTTCGGATGTTGACTAACTGTATTGCGCAACATGGTGTTCCACTGATTCACCCGATCCGGCTGATCCTCCGGATACAACCGACCATCCGGCTTTTCACCGCCGCGGCTGTAGGGCACCGTGGCAACGACCACTCGAACACCGGTGGAACCCACAATATTCAGTGCTTGCTGCAGCTCTGCATTGAGATACGCGTCGAAGGTTGGATCGCCGATGTGGGTCCATTGTCCTTCGTTGACGCGGTCTACCGTCTCCCAACGACCAATGATCAGCAGTGCGACGTCTGGACGGTCCTTGTTGATCTGCGTCGACCATCTGCTGGGCCAGTTGTCACATTCAGGTCTCTGCTCCAGGGTTTGGCCAATATACCGATATGGTGTGCCGCGCACCAGGCTGCAGCCGATGACGGTGTGGTCGATAAAGGCGAATCCGGGCGTCGGCGGAAGGTAATGCATCCAGGTCCACCCAATCGAGTCGCCGAATACCGAAACGGTGAACGGCTGGTTGGGGTCCCGCGGACCTGGACGATTCGCTCCCGGCGGCGACGGCGATACGGCCGCGACCGCCGACACTCCCGGCGGCAGACCAATCTCACGCAAGCCCGGTCCGGTTCCCACCGGAACCACCCACATCGTCGCCGCAGCAGCACTAGCCACAGTGGCCGCAGCCAACGGCAATAGCGGCACTCGTACCGGTCGCCAGCGGCGGATGGGTTGTTCGATCAACCACCAGGATGCTGCCGCCACTGCCACTGTCGCGGCGCACCGAGCGGCGAACAGTGGGACTCCGGACCATCCGGTGCGCTCGCCGTTGAGCGCCAAGAAGATTGGCCAGTGCCACAAGTAAACGCCGTACGAAATGGTGCCCAGCCACACCAGCGGGCGCAACGCAAGGATGCGGGCCACCGCTCCGCGCTGCTCCAATGTCACCGGCGCGATCACAACGACGGCCGCAATTGCGACCCCGATCAGCAGCCCGTGGCGGAAGTCAGCGGCACCGCCCGTTGCATAGTGAGTCGCCGCCGCCAACCCTGCCAGACCGAGGACCGGTAGGAGCCGAGCGATCCGGCGCCCCCACCGAGTCCTAATCAAGCACCAGCCACGGTTTAGCGACGGCCAATCCCGAACCAGCAGAGCCGACGCTGCGGCGCCGACCAGCAACGCTTGCGCACGGGTATCGGTGCCGAAATAGATTCGGTCGCGCGTCGCGTCACAAACAAGGGCGACGGCGATTGCGGCAGAAGCCAGCGCCCCCAACGAGGCGAGCACAAAGGCAGCCAATCGCACTCCACCGATGGTCGCGTGGCTGCAACGCCGCCTGGCCCTCGCGGCTAACAGTAGGGTTACCGCGATCAGCAGCAGCGGCCAGACAAAGTAGTACTGCTCCTCCACCCCAAGCGACCAGGCGTGCTGCAGAGGCGAGGGTGGCGCACCTTGCGTGAAATAGTCGGCCTTCTGGACCACGAAGCGCCAGTTCGCTACCCACAAAAACGCGGCGATCGCATCGTTCCGTAATCCGGTGAGCGCTTGGTACGGAAGAAGTTCGCGGGCCACGCCTACGGTGAGCACCATCAACACCAAAGCCGGCAGTAGCCGGCGCGCACGCCGAATCCAGAAGCCGGTCAGGTCAATACGCCCCGTGCGTCGCAGCTCGTCAAGCAGCAGCGACGTAATCAGGAATCCGCTGAGGACAAAAAAGAGGTCGACGCCAATGAATCCACCACTCAGGCCGGGGATGCCGCCATGCTGGGTGAGCACCAGCGCAACCGCTATCGCGCGAAGCCCATCCAAGGCTGGAATGCCGTTGCGCCGCTCCGGTTGGTCCCAAATCGCCAGCCGACCAGCACGCCGCACAGGAGCAACCCATCGAGGCCGCTCAGCAGAATAAGCCGGCGCGGGATGAGTCCCGCCCGGCTCAATGTTCGCGGTTAGTGCGCCCTGGCCACCAAGGCGTCCGGCGCCATAGTTGCTGCCGATACGTCGCTGCTCCTCCTGTTGATCCCCGCAAAGCTTAGATGCGACGCCAGCAGATACCGGCGAAGACACGCCACGGTTTCCCCATGCCAGGCTTCCTATCTGGGGTTCTGCTATCTCGGGCCAGCCGGATCCACATCGACGGCCTGATCTCTCGCATCAGCGTGTTCTTTAAGCAACGCGAGGTTGACACCGGCGCCGCAGTGCACCGCGGCAGCTAACGCAAGCGAAGAGCCTTGTCCGGCAAGGACTCCCGCATCGTTGGCTGGTCACGCTCACTGAAAAACGCAGACTAGCCGGGCCGCGCCCCAGTTCAGCCGTCAGATTCCGCCTCAACTGAGGGTGTTCCCTGTCTCGTCGAGTTGACTTACTGTGTTTTCGTGGAGTCACACGGAACCCCAGAGTTGGTGCCCGTCGAAGCATTGCACTCTGGTGACCCGATCACCGATGTCAATGGCGACGGTGAACGGTACATAGTTCTCGAATCGAAAACCGTCAGCGATAGCTGCGTCGTTCTCGAGCTCGAGTCCAGAGTGGACCATCGACTGCAGGTGATCGAGAAGTCTTTCCCCGCTGGGTACCACGTTGGCAGGTCAAACCACCGATACTTGTAAGCCAGCCTTCGTAGGCCGAATTGCGGGTCGCTTTAGCGTCTGTTTAGCGGCGCGGCGGTCGCGGGTCGCTGGGATCGTTAGGATCGGGCTCACCAAACCATCGTGACGGCGTGTGTTCGCCATATTCGTCGTGCCAATTCCACCACTCGTACGGCGCGGTCCGCGGGTAGCCCTCGGGCGAGTCCTCCCACTGCTCCTGGCGCCCTAGCGCCGTCATGTCCAGGAAGCTCCAGGTGTTGCCCAGTACCTCATCGCCGCGGTTGTTGATGAAGTAGGTACGAAACACCCGGGCGCCGTCGCGGATGAATGCATTGGTCCCGTGCCATTCAGCTACGCCGAAGTCGGCGTCGAAGCTGTCGGTGATGGTATACCACGGCATCTTCCAGCCCATCCGCGCTTTCAGGCGCTCGATGTCGGATTGCGGCGCCCGCGAGGCGAACACCAGCGTGGTATCGCGAGCGTTTAGGTGGGCAAGGTGACCCACATGATCGGCAATCATCGAGCAGCCACGGCAGGCATGGTTGGGCCAGCCATCCACGCCGGGTTCGAAGAAGGCGCGGTAAACGATCAGCTGACGACGGCCGCCGAACAGGTCCGGCAGGCTCACGATGCCCTGCGGCCCGTCGAACTCGTATTCCTGGTCGATGGCCAGCCATGGCATCCGCCGGCGCAGGGCCGCCAACGCGTCCCGGGCCCGGGTCAGTTCCTTCTCCTTGACCAGCAGTTGCTGATGCGCGGCCGCCCACTCACGAGCCGACACAATCGGAGGTGCGTTCATTGCCTTGTCCACCTTTCAGTAGCTTGCCAACGGCGACAGGCCGGCGGCTGTCAATAGGTATGCACTGTGGTCGTGGAGCTCGCCGGCGGCGAGCCCCACGACCGACCGACCAACTTGCTCCGCGCTGAGCGCGGGTCCGCCAGCCTGCACGAACGTCTCAACGTCAACACCTTGCCGCTTGGCATAGGCGGCAATGGCTTTGGCGCCCAGATCAGTGGCGGGAGTCAGTTGCGGGAGCACGGACACGAAGCCGATCCCCAGCCCGACCCGCTCTGCTTCGCTGGCCGCGTAGCTGGTGATGAATCGGACGGTAGCTTTAGCCCTGGCGTAGCGCATGGCGGGTCCAGTGAAACGCCTGCGCGACATCCACATTCCAGTTCTGGCTGAAGCTCTCCCAGCTCTGGTCTGGTAGCGGAGTCAATTGCGGGGTGGCCCCGGCACACAAAACCAGTGTGCGCGGCCGATACTCGTCGAGTAGCCGGACAGCCATCGCCGGATCGGCGGCGTCGCCGGCTGCCGCGGTAAATCCGTCGCCTAGCTCGTCGCGTAGCGCGGCAAGATCGGTATCGGTACGCGCGACACCGATGACATGGGCGCCGGCGGTCAACAACGCCGCGACGATGGCGCGGCCGAATCCACGACTCGCGCCTGTCACGATCGCCGTCGTGCCGACGAGATGATTGGCGTGGGTTTTCACGGGCTGCTTCACGATCCTTCTCGCTTTCGGCGTCAACTGCTTGGAGCCGTCGAACGGCTCTCGCTCGCATTAATTCCGATACGGTGCGGCGCCCGAATTCATCGCTACTGACCGATGAATTTCTGCCCTCGAATGTCTCTGTACTGGTGTAGCGTTTCGGACCCCGCGCCACGGACAGGGAACCCAGATAGGAGAACGACCGTGCCGGCTCAGCAGGATTTCATCGAGCGGGCGGCGCCGTTTCGTAGCGAGTTGATCGCGCACTGTTACCGCATGCTCGGTTCGGTGCACGACGCCGAGGACCTTGTCCAGGAGACCTACCTGCGCGGCTGGCGTGGCTACCCGGAGTTCGAGGAACGCGCGGCGCTGCGGACCTGGCTGTATCGGATCGCGACGACCGCGTGCCTGCGGGCGCTAGAACACCGAGCCCGCCGGGTACTGCCCGCCGGGCTAGGCCCACCGGCTGCAGCCTCGGTCGACCCGGATGCCAGTCTCGACGGCAATGGCGGCACCCATCGGTGGCTAGAACCGATCCCCGACGCCTTGCTGCGAGAGACCCCAGAGACGGCCTTCGCCGTCCGGCAAAGTGTGCGTCTGGCTGTGATGACGGCCCTGCACGAGCTGCCGGCGCGGCAGCGAGCCGTGTTGATCCTGCGCGACGTCGTACAGTTCAGCGCCGCCGAAGTTGCCGAGCTCCTAGAAACCACGCCCACCGCGGTCAACAGCTCGTTGCAGCGGGCCCGCGCCCGCCTCGCCGAGGTCTCCGCCACCGAGGAAGACGCGGTCGAGCCCGACTGGGACAATCCGGCCGAACGGCGTGCATTGCTGGACCGCTACTGTGCGGCGTTTGAAAACGCGGATATGGCCGCCCTTACCAAGCTGCTGCAAGCCGACGTCAAACTCGAAATGCCGCCGCTGCCGGTGTGGTTCACCGGTCGAGACACTGTGCTGCGCTTCCTTTCCGCCCGTGCTTTCGCCAAGCGGGGCGACGTGGCGCTGATCCCGACCGCTGCAAACGCACAGCCCGCTGTTGCCGAATACCGCCGCAGCGCCGGCAGCTCCGACCACGTCATGCGGGCCCATTCCATTCACGTCCTCACTCCCGGCACCGCTGCCCTCACCGTCTTTCTCGATCCGGCGCTGTTTAGCGCGTTCGGTTTGCCGTTGAGCCGGTGAGGCTCCTCACGGTGCGGCGATTACCCCCTCGTAGCTCAGCGAAAGCCCAGCACCTACGCAGCCACCGATGTTGCTTGCTCGCCTATCTATGGGCCTGTCGGTAGACATGTCGGGGAGACGCCAGCAGGATTAGGCGCGGTAGCGACGTTTGACGGGTCTTGAAGGGTTTGACGGGTTTTAAAGGGGCTTGAAGGGGTTTGAAGGGGCTTGAAGGGTAAGGAATGAAGATTCCGCAGGTGACCGACCTGGTGGGCAGTGTGGTCGGTGGCGTGACCGGTGGAGCAGCGCAGGTGGTGCGGGCCGGGGCGCATGCGGCGGCTGGGGCTGCCGACACAGTGCAGATGCTGGCCAGCCCGGTCGTCGAGTTCGCTGGCCCGCTGGTGCAGTCGGTGGCTCAATCCACCGGCCGAGCGCTCGGGTCGGGCCATTCGTCGAATTCGCCGAATGGCTCCGCCAACCGGGTCGAGCCGCCGGTGCGCTGGCACAGCGGCGAGCGTGTGCACCTGGACCTGGATCCGCTGCTGTCGTTCCCCCGCTGGCACGAGCATGCAGCGGTCGTCGAGGAGCCGGTTCGCCGGATTCCGGGCGTGGCCAAGGCCCATGTCGAGGGCTCATTGGGCCGGTTAGTAATCGAACTCGACAAGGACGCGGATAGCGACGTTGTCTTGGGCAGGGTGCGTGACGTGGTTGTTGCCCTGGCCGCCGACTTAGCTTTGACCGGGCCGGGGTCGGCACCCAAGGTGGCGCCATTTGCCGACCCGGGTAACCCGCTGGCAATTCTGGTGCCGCTAACCGCCGCAGCAATGGACCTTGTCGCGTTGAGTGCCGCAGTTACCGGCTGGGTCGCCCGACTGCCCGCCGCGCCGCAAACTACCCGGGCCGCGGCAGCTCTGGTCAATCATCAACCGCGCATGGTGTCACTGCTGGAGTCACGATTGGGTCGAGTGGGCACCGATATTGCACTCAGCGCTACCACAGCGGCGGCGAACGGGCTGACCCAAGCGGTCGGCACACCGCTGCTGGATCTGGCGCAACGTGGCCTGCAGCTCTCCGAGGCGGCGGCTCACCGACGGGTGTGGCGAGACCGAGAGCCTCAACTGGCCTCACTCAAGCGGCCGCAAGCGCCGGTGGTCCCCGTGATCTCGTCGGCCGGAGCGAAATCGCATGCCCCGCGCCACAACTGGGCAGCCGCGGCGGCGGGTGAGGCGTCGCACGTCGTGGTCGGCGGATCAATCGACGCAGCAATCGACACCGCAAAAGGGTCCATGAAAGGACCTGTGGAGAGCTATGTCGATTCGGCGGCCAACGGTTCGTTGATTGCCGCGGCGAGCGCTTTGCTCGCCGGCGGTGGCACCGAAGACGCGGCCGGCGCGATCCTGGCCGGGGTGCCAAGAGCGGCGCATATGGGCCGGCAAGCGTTCGCGGCGATACTGGGTCGCGGGCTGGCCAACGCCGGGCAACTGGTGCTCGATCCAGGCGCGCTGCGCCGCCTGGACCGGGTGAAGGTGGTCGTCATCGACGGCGCCGCATTGCGTGGTGATCACCGCGCGGTGTTGCTTGCCCGGGGAAATGCGCCCGGCTGGGACGACGACCGCGTCTATGAGGTTGCCGACGCGCTGCTGCACGGTGAGCGGGCACCCGAGCCCGACCCCGACGAGTTGCCGGCCACTGGCGCGCGGCTGAGATGGGTGCCACTGCAGGGGCCGTCGGCAACGCCCGCCCAGGGCCGTGAGCACGCAGACTTGGTGGTCGATGGCGAGTGCGTCGGCGGTGTCGACGTCGGCTGGGAGGTCGACCCCTATGCGATCCCGCTGCTGCAGACCGCGCACCGAACTGGAGCGCGAGTGGTCTTGCGTCATGTAGCTGGCACCGAAGATCTTTCCGCCAGCGTCGGCGCGACGCATCCGCCAGGTACCCCGCTGCTGAAGTTGGTACGTGAGCTGCGCACCGATCGTGGGCCGGTGTTGCTGATCACCGCCGTGCACCGGGACTTCGCATCGACCGATACGCTGGCCGCACTTGCCATCGCCGACGTCGGGGTCGCCCTCGACGATCCCCATGCGGCTACACCGTGGACCGCGGACATCATCACCGGCACCGATTTGGCTGCGGCAGTGCGGATCCTGTCGGCGCTGCCCGTGGCCCGGTCGGCCAGTGTATCGTCGGTGCACCTTGCTCAGGGCGGCACCACCCTGGCCGGGCTGCTGCTGATCACCGGGGGCGCTGGCAGCAAAGCCGCTAGCCCAATTACCTTGCGGCGCTGGTTTAGTCCGGTCAATGCGGCCGCAGCGACCGCATTGGTGACCGGCGCCGTCTCGGCCAACAAGGTGCTTCGGCTGCCGGATCCCACCCCGCAACCGCTGACCGCCTGGCACGCGCTGGACCCCGAGATCGTTTACTCGCGACTGGCAGGCGGCGCACGACCGTTGGCCGTCGAGCCTGGTACCCCGGATTGGCGACGCCGTCTCGACGACTTGTCCTACACCAGGGCGTTGTCGCCGCTGCGTAAACCCGCAACCAACCTGGCTCGGCTGGCGGCCGCGACCCGGCATGAGCTCGCCGACCCGCTGACTCCCATCCTGGCCGTCGGGGCAGCTGCGTCAGCGATTGTTGGCAGCAATGTCGACGCCCTTTTGGTCGCGGGCGTGATGACCGTCAACGCGATTACCGGTGGCGTGCAACGGTTGCGGGCCGAGGCGGCTGCCGCCGAGCTGTTCGCCGAGCAGGACCAGTTGGTGCGCCGCGTCGTTGTCCCGGCGGTGGCGACGACGCGGCGTCGATTGGAGGCGGCACAGCACGCCACCCGGACGGTCACGGTGTCCGCCAAGTCGCTGCGGCCCGGCGATGTGATCGACCTGGCCGCGCCGGAAGTGGTGCCGGCGGATGCCCGCGTGTTAGTGGCCGAGGACCTCGAAGTCGATGAGTCGTTGCTCACCGGGGAGTCGTTGCCAGTGGACAAGCGAGTGGACCCCGTCGCCGTCAACGACGCCGATCGGGCCAGCATGCTGTTCGAAGGCAGCGCGATCGTGGCAGGACGTGCCCGCGCGATCGTGGTGGCCACCGGGGTCGGCACCGCCGCGCACCGCGCGATCTCGGCGGTCGCCGATGTGGAAACGTCGGCCGGAGTGCAAGCACGGCTGCGGGAGCTGACCAGCAAGGTCCTTCCGCTGACGCTGGCCGGTGGCGCCGCGGTGACGGGTTTGGCTTTGCTGCGCCGCGCATCACTGCGTCAAGCAGTCGCCGATGGTGTCGCAATCGCCGTGGCCGCCGTCCCGGAAGGCCTGCCCTTGGTGGCCACCCTCTCCCAGCTCGCCGCGGCCCAGCGTTTGACGGCGAGGGGTGCGCTGGTCCGCTCGCCCCGCACTATCGAAGCCCTGGGCCGCGTCGACACTATATGTTTCGACAAGACCGGCACGCTCACCGAGAATCGGCTGCGCGTCGTCTGCGCGGTGCCGAGCACGAGTAGGCCACACGATCCGCTTCCCGACACCACCGATCCGCGCTCTGCTGCGGTGCTGCGGGACGCCGCGCGGGCGTCCACCCAACCGCACGACGGGCAGGGCCACGCGCACGCCACCGACGAGGCGATCCTCACGGCAGCGAGTTCGCTTAACGGCCATACCGATTCGGACTGGACGCTGCTCGCCGAGGTACCGTTCGAGTCCAGCCGCGGCTACGCTGCGGCAATCGGAACCACCGGCAATGGTAAGGCGCCGATGCTGATGCTCAAGGGTGCTCCGGAAAAGATCCTGCCGCGTTGCCGGTTCGCCGATCCGGAAGCCGACGTTTCGCATGCCGAGTCCTTGGTGCACAACCTCGCCAAGCAAGGCCTACGCGTTCTGGCTGTGGCGCAACGCTTCTGGGACCACGACACCACCGACGATGACGACACCGATGCCGAAGCCGTTGACGCTGCCGCGCATGACCTCGAGCTGATCGGCTATATCGGACTAGCGGACACCGCACGGCCATCCTCACGTCCGTTGATCGAAGCGTTGGTGGACGCCAAACGCAACGTCGTGCTGATCACCGGCGACCACCCCATCACCGCACGGGCCATCGCCGGCCAGTTGGGCCTGCCACCGGATGCGCGGGTAGTGACCGGCGCCGAACTTATCGGCCTCGACGAGGACGCATGCGCCAAACTTGCCGCTGACGTACAGGTCTTCGCCCGGGTCAGCCCGGAACAAAAGGTGCAGATTGTGGCGGCGTTGCAGCGCTGCGGGCGAGTGACGGCGATGGTCGGTGACGGCGCCAACGACGCCGCCGCCATCCGGATGGCCGACGTGGGCATCGGGGTGAGCGGTCGCGGTTCTTCAGCCGCCCGCGGCGCCGCCGACATCGTCTTGACCGACGACGATCTGGGTGTATTGCTCGATGCCCTGGTCGAAGGCCGCAGCATGTGGGCGGGCGTGCGTGACGCGGTCACGATTCTGGTCGGCGGCAATGTCGGCGAAGTTGTCTTTACCATCATCGGGACGGCGTTCGGCGCTGGACGAGCGCCGGTGGGGACCCGTCAACTGCTGTTGGTGAACCTACTCACCGATATGTTCCCCGCGCTGGCGGTCGCCGTTACCTCGCAATACGAAGAACCCGACGAGGACGAATATCAAACCGACGACGAAGCGCGACGAACACACCAACGCGAGGTACTGACCGGGCCTACACCCTCGCTCGACGCGCCGCTGATGCGCCAGATCGTCAGCCGCGGCGTGGTCACGGCCGCCGGCGCAACCGCGGCCTGGGCCATCGGACGCTGGACGCCAGGAACCGAACGACGAACGGCAACAATGGGATTGACCGCATTGGTGACGACGCAGCTGGCGCAGACCCTGCTCGCACGACGCCACAGCCCGCTCGTCGTGGCAACCGCCCTGGGCAGCGCGGGTGTCTTAATCGGCATCATTCAAACCCCGGTGATCAGCCAGTTTTTCGGGTGCACACCGCTTGGTCCGGTCGCCTGGTCAGGCGTGATTACTGCCACGGCAGGAGCCACCGCAGTCTCGGTACTGGCACCCCAGTGGTTAAACAAAGCTGTCGGTATCGTGCAACCCGATCAAGAGTGAGTATTCGACCCGCTTAGTTGGTCAACTCCGTGCGCAGCACCTTGCCGGCGGGATTGCGCGGAATGCTATCGACAAGGCGAATATCTCTGGGCTGTTCAAAGCGAGACACCTTGCCCTTCAAGTACTCCCGTATCTCCAGCTCGTCGATGACGCTCTGCGGCCGTAGCACGATAAACGCGGCCAGTCGTTGCCCGAACTGCTCGTCGGGGACACCGACGACCGCGTTCTCGGCGATGCCGGGGTGCTCGGCGAGCGCGTTTTCCAGCGCACGCGGATAAATGTTCTCGCCCGCCGACACGATCATGTCGTCCTCGCGGCCGACGATGTATAGCCTGCCCGAATTGTCGAAATAGCCTATGTCGCCGGTGCCGATCATCTGGTCAATGACGGCTTTGGCTTCTCCCACGACCGAGCCGGCTGTGCAGCCCTGGGATGTCAGTTCACCGCCGACGAAGATGCGTCCGGTCACGTGCGGCCCGACGGGCCTGTCGCTGCTGTCGAAGATGCGTACCGGGCATCCCGCGACCGGCCTCCCCACGGTTTCCGGGGCATGCCGTAGTTCGGCCGGTGTCGCCAGCGCGCCGATGCCGACTTCGGTTGAGCCGTAGGCGTTGTAGAGGATGTCGCCGTAAGCATCCATAAACCGACGCGCCAAGCTGGGATCGAGCCGGTCGCCGCTGGACAGCACCACCCGCAGGGACGGCACGGGGTTGCGGGCTCGCACCGGTCGGGGCAGGTCGAGGATGCGCGCCAGCATGATCGGGACCACGCTCATGGCGTCGGCGCGCTGCAACGACGCCTGCGCGAGTGTGGCTTCGGCGTCGAAGCGCCGATGGGTCAACACCGTGCCACCCAGGCCGACGGTCAGCATCAGCATGCCGAGTCCAAACCCGTGAAACATCGGCACCGCCACCGCGATTCGCGATCCGACCCGCAGCCGGGTGCGCTCGAGAATTGTCACGCCGACGCCCACGCCCGAGTACATTCGGGGCATGCGTGGCACTCCCTTGGGTGTTCCCGTCGTGCCCGAGGTAAGCAGGACGACTCGTCCCGACGGCGCGACCTTGGGCCGCTTGACGCCCTGTTGGGTGTTTACGGTTGCCGGGTCAATCACCGTGATGTACTCGTCGATCCCGCGTATCTGTTCGGCAAATTCCAAGTCGGCGAACATGGTTCCGATCTGGTGCGTACTCAACGCGCCCGCAAGCGCATCGGCGCGAAATTCGGTGTTCACCAGCACCACGTCGGAACCCACCAGGGCGGCGGCAAAAACCGCCGCAACAAAATTGCGTCCATTGCGGCACATGATCCCCACCGGCTGGCCCGTTCCAACACCATCGCAGACCAGCTCGCGGGCCAGCGATTCGGTCTTCGACTGCAGCTCGCGGTAGGGCAGCGCGCCGTCGTCGTCGATGACCGCGGTGCGTTCCGGCCAGCGAGCCGCCGCAATGGCCAGCAGGGTGTACAGATTTGTGCCGCCTCGACACACCGCGCGGACCAGCCGCGGCACGGCGGTCGGGGCGGGCAGACCAAGCAATCCGGAGTGCAGCAATGCCCGGGCCGCGGTAGTGACCACGCTGTCGGTCAACATGGTCATTACGAGTCCTTTCGCGCGCTGCCGAGGTCGGCGAAAAACCGGCGGTGCCACAGCCGGGCCGCGCGATCGGCGGGCCCGGCCAGCAGCACCGAGGCCAACTCGGTCGGCCGCACCCAGGGCGGTTCGTTCGTACGGGGCCGCTCGATGATCGCTTTGGCGATCGCGTCGGCCGCCTCATCGGGATACAAGCCCGGCAGTCGGCGCAGGATCGGCGTCGGCTCGATCATCCGGGTACGGACCAAGGCGAAGTAGACCGACGTGACATCCACGCCGTCGGCGTGCAGTTCCGGTGCCACGCTGCGTAGCCAGCGATCAAAAGCCCCTTTGGAGGCCTGGTAGGCGCCCCACTGTGGGCCGGGCGCCAGGCGCACGGCGACGCTTGAAATGTTCACGATGTGCCCGCCGCCGTTCTTGCGCATAGCCGGTAACACACCGAGCAGCAGCCAAATCGGCCCCAGGTAATTGATATCGATGGTGCGTCGAAAATCATGGGCACGGTCGTACTGGTGATGCAGGGACCGGCGCAACGATTTACCGGCGTTGTTGATGAGGATGTCCAGCGGGCCATGGGCCTCGGTGATCTGCTTGGACAGCCTGTTGACGGCGGCTTCCTCGGTCAGATCGGTCGGGTAGGCGAACGCTCGTCCGCCACCCGCGTTGATCGAGGCAGCAAGGTCGAAGAGCCGGTCCGCCGAGCGGGCAACTACCAGCACGGTCGCTCCTGCCGCGGCCAGCTTGCGGGCGGTCGCCTCGCCAATTCCATACGACGCGCCAGTCACCAGCACGGTCTTGCCGGAAACGGCCCTGCGCAACTTATCGGGATCCGATACCCGCGCTGGGTTAACCAAGGTATCGGTGGCTGTCCTCAAGGCTTGCGCTATCACGTGCGTCTGCTTTCGGTACTCCTCGATTCGTAAACTACCGCGTCAGTCTCTGATGAAGCCCTTGGTGCGCATGAGAGCGTCAGCCAGGAACCCGTCGTGCGGGATGTCCGGTGCTGCGTAGCAGGTTGAGTGGTGGCCGCTGTAAACGTTGCTGATCGTCGGTTCGGCGAGTAGGTCGTCGATTAGCTGTTCCTCGCCGGTGATCGCGGTGACGACCAACGAACGCCGCAACGGTTCTAGACCAACACTGCGCGACCACGGCGATATCCACACACACGGGAATGGCAACTCGACGTTGAGCTTGTCGACCAGCGTGGCCGAATCGGGCTCGGCCATCAGATGCACGGCTGGGCGCAACGCAGCACAGCCGTCACTTAGCGGGGCGACGACCTGATCGGCACCGAGCAGCGCCGTCGTTCCCGCGGCATTGATAGCCAGGTAGCCCGCCAGGGCGCGCGCCGCGTCGATGGGTTGGGTGGGCAGTATCGCTCGCTCATCGTGCGCCGGCAGCGGCTCAATCCGAGCCAGCCGCTCGACGATTGCCGCGGCCAACGGGGCCGGGTCTCCTTCGTAGAGCACCGCGGTGGTGTTGACGCACGCCATTCCGCCTAGGCTGGCGATTGAGTCGACGATGATGTCGATGTAGTCGCGCCAATCCCGGTCGGCGCTGATCAGGATCTTCGCGCGTCCTGGCCCGTTCACCAGCACGCGTGGATCGTTCGCGTATTTGTCCACAACGTCCTGACCTCCGTACACCATGGCGAGGTCGGCCAACCGAATGATCTCGTCTGCCCCGCGATGATCGGTGGGCAGATAGACCACGTCTTCGGGACGAAACCCCGCTTGGCGCAGAGCGTTGACCAGGCGGTGGGCGGTCAGCGGCTCGCGGCACGACGGGCGCACCGCCACCCGATATCCCAGCGCGAGCGCCTGGGGCCACAGACCGTGAATGCCCGGACCGTTTCCAGCGGCCTGCACCGCCAACACTTCCCCGCGCCGCGTCCACACCGCGCCGCAGTTGCGGGTGTTCTCCTCGCGCCAGTCGAACGCCGCGCCGGTCGGCCGAGCCGGCCGCACCGCATCGAATGCCGCTGCAACGGCGCGCACCACGCTGTTGGCACCGGCGCGGGTCACCGCGATCGGTAATCCCGAAATCCGGCTGGCCAATTCGACATAGGTGTCGAAGTCCAGTTCCGCGATGACCGCGGACTCGAAGGCATCGGCCGCGCTGGTCAACGCCGCTTCGCGCTGTGCGACCGGAAGCGGTCTGATCTTGCGTTGCGCACTGATGCTGCGCGAAACATATAGCAACGGTACTATGCTCAACGCGGCGACCGGCTCACCGGCGGTACTCATGACGACTTCGCGATTGCGGGTCCGGTATTCTCCGCCGGGGCCGAGTGCATCTAGGCACACCAGATCAGTTGCAACAATTGATTGTTGGCGTACAACGGAATTCATGTTCAGTACACACCTTCGATGACGGGCTCGCCCTCGAAGGAAGGCACCGACCGTACCTCACTCACCGAATCGCTGAATTGCCTTGCGGGCCCAAGCATCCGGACCGCCTTATCGCGCTCCAGGTTGTTCGGAATGAACATTCCCTTGCTGATGTGGTTCATCACCACCTGGCCAACCTGGCCGTATGGCACTTGTTCTCCGGTGTCGGGATCCACCACCCAGAACACCACGTAGGGTGTCCGCGGGTCGAAAACGAACGAGTCATCGTCGGTAGTTCGGGTGACCGCTTGCGAAAGAACCATGGTGCTCCCGAACGCCATGGTGATCGTGATGGTCGGGAAGATGTTGCGCAGCACGTCGAGCGTGTCGGTATCTACATGCGCGCCGCTGAGCAGCAGGTAGCGAATCTTCTTGTTTACCAAGTCCACTACTTGGTCGTTGCGTGCAATTGCCTCAAGCAGCGGCGGGGTGGTGTGCAAATTCGCGACATTCTGGGTCTGCAGAATGAACACTGCCTGCTCGATCACGTGGTCGATGTATGCCGCCACGTCCACGGCAGCGTTACGGGCGGCGAGCTTCTTAACCCAGCGGGGATCTATGTCGATCGGATGGAACACCGAGCCAAGCCGTTCGGAAACCAGGCGTGAGAAATAGCCGACACCGTGCGGGCCGCTGGGCATCAAACACAAGAAGCCCTGACCTGCCAGAAAACCACCCGCGGCGAAGTCCTCGGTTTGCCACTGGACCACTTGCGCAATCCAATCCGGCATTTGCACAGTGCGTTTCGGAGCGCCCGTGGTGCCACCGGATTCGAATACCTGCGGCAACGGCGCTCGAGATCCTGCGGAGCCCGGGAATTCGTAGCCGCGTGGAATGAGATCTTCGACCGGCACACGTCGCAATTCATGCACGAGGTTGGGAAATAAGCGCAGATCGGTGAATACCTTAACGTCGGTCAGCGGGTCGAAGTGCAGCGTCTGCGCGGTGCGCAACCAGAACCGGCAACCGGTGTCCTCGCCGAAGTGCCAGGCGATCGCGGTGCGCAAGTAGGCCTCGGGGTCGTCAACTGGCACCGATCTCGGGACGTCCAACAGCGAAAAATCGATATCGGCCATGCCACCGATCCTGTCCGATACCGGTGAACGTTCGCCCATTCGACGGCAAATTCTTTGCACAGCGCGGTTTCAGCAAGGAGCTAATGCCCTGCGATGGATTTCGGCGCGGATCGGCCGCGCAGCTGCGGCGCGGCCTGGGCGGGTGTTGCGGCGACCGTGCGTACCATCTGGCGAAGCCAGCTGTGGCAGGGATCGTCGTCGACGCGCGGATGCCACACCGCATAGAAGTGCAAGTCGCCCAATTCACGGGGCGCGCCGAGTACCCGGGTACGACTCGAGTCGGCGTATTGGGCAGCTAGTCGAGCCGGAACGGTTAGGACCAGTTCGGTACCGGGCAAAATGCTGGTCCCCAAGACGTGGTATGGCATCACGACAGCGATGCGGCGCGCAGTGCCGCATGCCTCGAGCACCCGGTCAACCCCCGGTTGGCCAATGTCGATGCTGAGATGCGGCCAGCGCAAATACTGCGACAATGACACCGATGCGCGTCGCGCGAGCGGGTGCTCCGCGGCCACCACGCAGACGAACCGATCAGTGAAAAGGTGTTGGCCGCGGTATCGCTCGGGCGCCGGGCGCCCGTAGACGATCAGGTCGACCGTGCCGGCGTCGAGCTTGTCGAATGCACGCACGTCCAGCGGTTCACAGGTGACCGTCGAGTTTGGTGCTTGCCGCAGGATTTGCCGAACCAGCGCAGGGCCAAACGTTGAGACGGTGTAGTCGCTGACCGCCAGACGAAACGATTGGGCCACGGTGGCTGGGTCGAAAGTTTCGGTGTCGAACAGCTGGTTCAAACCGGTCACGACCGTCGTCAACTGGGCACGGATGCGCTCGGCACGTGGCGTCAGCGAATAGCCGTCGGGTCCGCGCACCAATAGCTCGTCGCCGAAGTGGCGACGCAGCCGCTGCAGAGCTCGACTCACTGCGGGCTGGCTCAGGCGAAGTCGGTCGGCCGCGCGGGACACGTGGCGCTCCTCCAGTAGCACCGCCAGCGGCGGCAGCAGATTCAGATCGACTCGGTCAATATGCGTCGAATACATATAAGTCATAATAATTATGCATTTTGCAAATAGGTGGATGGGGAGCACAGTCGAAGGCGACGGCATTAGCGACGACAAGAAGGAAGACCAATGCGTTACATCGCCTTGGAGGAAGCGTTTTTCATTCCTGAGTTGGCCCACCTGCAACCCACGTCGGAACCTCAGCGCATGATGCGGAGGTTCAAGCCCGAATACACGGAGCGATTTGAACGCCAGCTGCCCGACTTCACCGAATACCGGCTGCCGGAGATGGACAACGCCGGTATCGACATCCAGGTGTTGTCCCTAACCGTGCCCGGTCTACAGGTCGACATCGATGCCGAGCAAGCCCGCCACAACGCGTGCTTCGCTAATGACTATCTGGCGAAGGTCATCGGCGAACACCCGGAGCGGTTCCGCGGTTTTGCCGCTTTGCCTTTGCAAGACCCCGCCGCCGCCGCGGCGGAGCTGGAACGCGCCGTCACCCAGCATGGGTTGTGTGGGGCACTGGTCAACGACTGCGTGACCGGTCCGGGCGGCCGCTACCTGGACGCGCCTGAATACGACGAGCTGTGGTCGGCAGCGGAATCCCTTGGCGTGCCACTGTATCTGCACCCCGGGGCGCCACCGGCCGATCACTGGCGTGTCCTCGATGGGCGTCCGGAGCTGTACGGAGCGACATGGAGTTGGGCGGCGGAAGTCGGCGGGCATGCGCTGCGGATCCTGTTCAGTGGCGTGTTCGACCGCCATCCCGGCGCGACGATGATTTTGGGACATATGGGCGAGTTCTTGCCGTTTCAGCGCAGCCGATTGGACTCGCGCTACGCGGCCTCAGCGGCGACCACGCCATTGAAGCGCGTTCCGTCGGCCTACCTCGGCACCAACATCGTGTTCACCAACAGCGGGGTGTTCTCGCCCGCGGTGATGCTCGGTGCGGTGTTGGAAGTCGGCGCCGACGCGGTGATGTTCTCCGTCGACTACCCCTACGAGTCCTGCTACGACGCGGTCCAGGGATTCGAACGGACCACACTTAGCGCCGGCGACCGCGAGAAGATCGCCCACGGCAACGCCGAACGGGTGCTGCGCATCTGAAGTACTCGAGTCTGAATTGCCGTTAGATGGCTGCTTCGGGATCATCGTGTGCCACCTGTCGGCGTTGGTGAACTAGCCTGAATCCGTGGCTGGGCTTTCTGGGGCTCCGCGGACCCGGTACGCCAGTTGCGGCGATACCGACATCGCTTATCAGGTCTTTGGCGATGGCCCGGTCGACCTGCTCGTGTTACCCGGGCCATTAGTCCCGATCGACTGCGTCGACATGGAGCCCTCGATGTACCGGTTTCATCGACGCCTGGCGTCCTTCTGCCGGGTGGTCCGGTTCGACCAACGCGGGATTGGCCTGTCGTCGCGGGTTGCCTCGCTGGACGTGATCGGGCCGAAGTCGTGGGCGCAGGACGCACTCGCGGTGCTGGACGCAGTGGGATGCGAGCGGGCGACGATTTTCGCCCCCGGTTTCACGTCGTTGGCCGGACTCGTTCTTGCTGCCGATTACCCGCAGCGGGTGAGCAGTTTGGTGATGGTCAATGGCGCGGCGCGCACGCTGCGGGCGCCCGATTACCCCATCGGCGCCGCGCTGAGCAGCGCCGATCCATTTACCACGGTCGGGATCGAGCCGGATGCCGTCGAGCAGGGCTTCGACGTGCTGCGCATCATCGCTCCCTCAATTGCGGATGACCACGCGTTCCGCTCCTGGTGGGATATGGCCGGCAATCGAGCCGCGTCCCCCAGCATGGCGCGCGCCTTCATCACCAAGATTCGGGAGGCCGACGTTCGCGACACACTGGAACGCATCGCCGTGCCGACGCTGATTTTGCATCGCGACAACCCGGGATTCAGCCCGGTCGCTCATGCGCACTACCTCGCCGAGCACATCGCCGGATCACACTTTGTCGAGTTATCCGGCGAAGACGCCCTGTACTGGGTCGGCGACACCGGGCCGATGCTGGACGAGATCGAAGAATTCATTACCGGCGTACGGGGCGGTTCCGAGGCCGAGCGCCTGCTCACCACAATCGTGTTCACCGACATTGTCGGCTCCACCGAGCGCGCGGCAACGCTCGGCGACGACCGGTGGCGCGACCTGCTGGACAACCACGACACCATCGTGCGCCACGAACTGCAGCGGTTCGGCGGTCGTGAAGTCAACACCGCCGGCGACGGCTTCGTCGCGACGTTCAGCAGCCCAAGCGCCGCGCTTGCCTGCGCCGACGCCATCGTCGACGCGGTTCGGGTCCTGAGCATCGAGGTGCGGGTGGGGATTCACGCCGGTGAGGTCGAGGTCCGCGGCGCCGACATCGCCGGCATGGCGGTGCACATTGCTGCCCGCGTTGCCGCACTGGCCGGTACCAGCGAAGTGCTGGTGTCTTCGACGCTGCGCGATATCGTCACCGGCTCACGACACAGGTTCGCCGACCGCGGCGAAAGTCCACTCAAGGGAGTGCCGGGGCGGTGGCGCCTGCATGCCCTGGTACGCGAACACGCGGCCGTCAGGCGGTAGCGGGCCGGCGATTCCGAACTATCGAGGCCCGCTCGGGTTGGGCGTAGGCTGCCAAACTGGGATCTTCGGTCGAAAGGAAGTGGGCATGACCCGCGCCAGCGACGATGCAGAGCGAAGCGATGAGGAGGAGCGGCGCGCCAATGAATACCGCCAGCGACGATGCAGAGCGAAGCGATGAGGTGGGGGTACCTCCCAGCCGCGAAGCGGCGAGGGGGAGAGCGGCGCGCATGACCGACGTACACACATCGCTGCCGCCCGCCTTGCGCCGAGCCCTGGATCTCCTCGCTGAGCCGCCCGCGGATCCGGACGTCAGCAAGGGCTACCTCGACTTGCTCGGCCCCATCGAGAACGACGCAGTCCCGAAAAACACCGGTGCGATCCAAGCCGCGTGGGCCTCGCCAATCGGATCGATGCTTTACGACAATGCCCAAGCCATTTCGCGCCGGCTGATCACCGCGTGGCAGCACCCCGCCGAGTGGCTGAACATCCCGTCAGGCGGAACGGCACTGGACGTCGGCTCGGGTCCCGGCAGTATCACGGCGTCACTGGCACGCGCCGCCGGCCCGGATGGACTGGCGTTAGGCGTTGATATTTCCGAGCCGATGCTCACCCGCGCCGTCCGCGCTGAATCAGGACCACAAGTCGGCTTCATCCGGGCGGACGCACAACGACTTCCGTTGCGCGACAACACCGTCGACGCGGTCGTTTCGATCGCCGTGCTGCAGCTGGTTCCCGACCCGGCAGCCGCCTTGGCCGAAATGGCGCGAGTGCTGCGGCCCGGTGGAGGGCTGGCTGTGATGGTTCCCACTGCCGGGAGGACTGCCCGGTTTTGGCGGATGCTGCCCAACATCGGGGCCCACGTGTTCGACGACGACGAAATCGGTGACATCCTGGAGAGCAACGGGTTCGCCAGCGTGAGAGTCAAGAATGTCGGCACCTTTCAGTGGGTCCGCGGCAAGCGGTGAGTCGCGGCGGACTTTAGGCGCGCTTCATGGCTGGGTGGCTGCGGGTCAGCAGCGGCAACAGCAGCTGGGCTGGCGCGGCTCGGACGACTGCCGAAGCGACCCGGTTAACCCGGCCGGGAATCACGACGGCTTTACCGGCTGCCAAACCGTCGATGCCAGCCTGGGCCACTTGGTCAGCGGGAACCCACATGACCCGCGGCAAGCTGTTTTCGGCTTCCTCTTTGGTGAACCCGGCCGCGTCGCTGAAGCCGGTGTCCACCGGCCCGGGACACAGCGCGGTCGCGGTGACCCCGGTGCCACGCAGCTCGCCGCGCAGGCTGTAGGTGTAGGACAACACGAACGCCTTAGCGGCGCCGTAGGCCGCTTGGCCGGGCAGCGGCCCGAACGCGGCCATCGACGCCACGTTCAGCACGGCGCCTCGACGGCGGTCGACCATTCCCGGCATGAACCGACTGCACAGCTCGACCACCGCGGCTACATCCACCTCGACCAGGTTAAGTTCTTGTTCGGGAACCGATTTCGCGACAAGTCCCAGCGTCGAGAGCCCCGCGTTGTTAATCAGGATGTCGGGAACCAAGCCGAGCGCGGCAATCCGGTCGGGCAGGCCGGCTCGAGCCGTCCGGTCTGACAGATCGGCGGGCATAGGGTGCGCTTGTGGGCCCAATCGTCCGGCAAGCTGTTCGAGGCGGTCAGTGTTACGGGCGACCAGCACAACCTGATAGCCACACCGGGAAAGTATCCCGGCAAATTCCGCACCGATGCCCGAGGAGGCGCCAGTCACAATGGCGGCGCGGTCGTTTCCCGATGGTGGAAGAGCCATAGGGTGACCGTACCCGGACCGCGGCAGCGGCACCGTGGCGGATCTAGTTCGCTCCCATTAGCCTTCGCTGGCTTGCGCGAGCAACGCGAGACGGTCTAGCGACTCGCGCAGATTCTCGGCCGTCGTCGCACGAGCCCTGGCCAAACGAGTGCTGTCGGTCAGTGCCGTCCAGTCGTACGTGTGAGTCACCGTGGTGAGTGCGGCGTTCACCGGCTTGAGTTCCCAGCGCCAGAGGTGGCCGGGCGGCTGCTTTCCGCGTTCTGCTGGGCGCCAAGCAATCTGGCTGCCTTCGATGAATTCCACTACGTGGTTCTCCCGGACCACACCACCGGTCAACGTCATCAGGAAGACGTCGCCGACCTGGCGGACGCGTTGCCCGGGCGCAGCCGAGGCGAGGTTATTGTTGCCGTCCCAGCTTGGCTGACGGGACGGGTCGGCGATCAGGTCGAAAATTCGCTGCGCGCTAGCCGAGATCACGCGGGTGGCACTCACCACACGTTCAGAGCGTCCGGATTCCATATCGGTCATATCGCAATCCAAACACGTTGTATCGGCGAAGCACAGGCAGCAGTCGCCGCATGACCCGGGCCGAACCAGCTGCGACCTCTTCGACAAACGTGTTGAAGTCCAGCCCAGAATCAGCGCCGCCGGATCGGACAGCGCACGGATCACCAGCCAGGGGATGGCAAACAATTTCGCAGATCTAGGCCAGCGCACCACCCTCCATTTCGATGGCAAGGCCGCCAAAGTCGTTGTGCAGCAGGGTTCGGGTGCATAGGAAGGACAACATCCTCGAGACAGTGTTTGACGCGGTCTATCAACTCGGAGTCGACCGGGTAGCCGAGTCGTTCGATCGGGTTGATGACGGGACATAATCCGGGCTGGTAGGGCGGCAAACGAGAATGTCACCGATGCGCAGGTCGGGGTCCAGACCGCCGGCAACACCGGTGAAAATCGGTTGCACGGCAACGGAATCTGTCAGCGAGCAACGTTGCGACCAGTTCCGTGTTAACCTTGCCCATGCCGGTCGACGCCAGCACGACTGTTCAGCGGAATACCGCGTCGACGCTGGGTGCGCGGTCACTCGACGGCCCCATCAACAGCGCTCAACACCCTTACGCATGAGGTGCGGGTTAGTGTCGAGCTGGCGCGGCTTGCCTTTCAGGATATTGAGTAGCGCATCATACGTGTGCGCCTTAATCGAGGCGACGAAATCAAAATTGATAGCGCTCTGGCCGATCCAGATCTGCATTGTTACCACAGCTATGGCCCTTCGTCAGTTGGGTCTGCGAATCGCCTGATCGAATTTCACCGTGACACTTTTACAAACGGGACGCGTTGGAGTAAACAGCATGGAAAACCGTATTGTGACGTGCGCCACAGCCCGAGGCGGCGCACCTAGCTCGTTACGCGATCTGCGCCGTCACGTCTACCATCGCAACCTCGTGTCCTGCAGCGCACCGAATTCGTGGAGCGACCGGCGCCCCACACCCGTCATGACACCTGCATTGATGTTTCGGGCGGTGCCGCAAGCGGCCGCCGATAACGCTAATGAGATGGATGGCATGAAGCCGGCACCGGGACGAACAGGCAACGACCACTTGGACAACGTGCTTGGGAGCGCTTAACCATTTGTGGACCGTGACCAGGCGAGAATCCGCTGCGCATCGGTGACATCGGCATGCGGAAAAACCGTTCCAGCGTCGGGTATTTCGGGATACGCGACGACGGTAGACAACAGCGTCGCCGCCGCGATATCGGGGCGACGAACCGGTTTGCCAGGACCGTAATGCGGCGGAAACGTCGGAAACCTTTTGTTGAAACAACGTCGCCGCACCATCAATTGAAGAATTGGTTGCACGCGCGACGGACAGAGGTAGGCGTGGCTCTGGACTTTGGTGGACCCGTTAGCGACACCGTGAAGACTGCCTGCCCATTTCAGTGTCGGCTGCGACATAGCGCTGCAGTGGACGACCCCGCCAATGACCAAGGGCCGGCACGCTACCACGTCGAGTGGGCGGGCTTTCCTGTCGACCTGGGCTTGGTGTTCTCCCCGCAGCAATGCGACAGGGTTTATGTGCAGCACCTGCTGCGTCAGAGCGCGACGCAACTTTGGCGATCGTCGCCCAACGGCGCACAGCGATGCGACTGTGACATCGAGTTCGAATATGGACTCTTCGATCCGAACGCGACCAGGCCCATATCCTGTCGCTAACGCCGGCAGTGCAGTGTAGTCAGACCTTGACGACGTCGACCAGGTCGTCGAGGCCGGCGAAGTCATCGATGTTGCGGGTGTAGAGCCGGGCCGAATGGGCGTGGGCGGTGGCCGCGATCAGCAGGTCCATCGATCGTGCTCGCGGCTGACGTCCCGCGTCGACGACGGCTGCCGCCAGCTGACCATAGCTAGCTGCCACGGCGTCATCCAGGGGCAGCGCATCGAATATGCGCTGAAGCGCCAGCAGACGTCGGAGCCGCTCGGCACGCACCTTTCGTTGCTTCGCGACTAGAACACCAAAGTTAAGTTCCGCCAATGTGATTGCGCTTATGCCCAACTCGCCTTCGAGGGGCGCGATGTCCGTCGCGATGACCACGCTGGTGTCGAGAATCGCCCTCACTCCGTCGTCCACGGGTCGCGTACGTCATCTGCGATTGCCCCGCGGTCGGCATCCCAGGCAGGATCTGCGGGACCAGCAAACAGTTCGGCCAGCTCGGCCCACTGTCTCCAGATTCGAGAGGCCGCAGGCACCAGCCGCGCTCCCGGTCGGCCGGCCACGGTGACGGTGATTTCCTCACCTTCTTCGACGCGCCGAACAAGGTCGGAGGCGTTCTGACGCAGCTCGCGCAATCCAACAACTGCCACGTTAACGACTGTAGCACATGTGCTACAGTCGTGTTCAGACGCCGGTCGTGGTCGCAACGTTAGCCCGCGTGCAGTTTCGAGGAGTCAGGTGCTGGTCGCGGCGCGTTGGATATCGAGCAGCTGTTCACCGCGTCGCTCTTCGTCGTACGCCTTGCGACCACCTCGCAAACCAAACAACCGTTTCGAGATCAGCAGGTAGACCACGGCCGCCAGGTTAATCGTGAGAGTCACCACGCGAGTCATCGTGATGCCCTTGGCCAGATCATGGATCTCCAACGGCAGGAAGACCGAGGTGGCCACCACCGCGAAATACTCGCCCCAGCGTTTTAGCAACCACAAGCCGACGCCTTCGACAACTTCCAGCGCCGCATAGCCGGCCAGCATCAGGGTCAACATTGCCAAGGTGGACGGTTTGGTGGCCAGCGCCTTTTCCAGCTCATGCACCACCGTCATCTGATCGACCTTGAATCCAGCGGCGCGGAAGATCGGCAGATCACGCTCGAGGGTGGCTTGGATGGCCCCCCGCGCGCCGCGAAACTTCCACACCGCATACGCTGCCAGCCCAATCGCGATGGCCCGAAACAAACGCTCGACAGCGAGCATACGGATTATGATCGCCTGGCGTAACGCCTTGCCACGCATGATCATCGGCGCGCATTCCGAGCGGCCGCGGCCGTGTGGCTCGCCGAGGATGAACTCTGCGCACCGCAAGCAGCGCCACACTTCACCCAGCCCGGTGTTGCCGCTGAGCCCGTCAGCGAGTGCCGCGTCGTCCGGCTGGTAAGTGACGTGTCCGGCCAGCGCGCAGGTGACTAGTTCCCATCGGTTGCTGCCGCGGTCTTTGCGCATGGCCGATCATTCAATGCGGGCAGCCCACCACGCAAGAGGACGCGCACACCGCCGAAGCACCGGACGTCAAAACCGATGCCAGCTACGCTCGGCGAGCCACGAGCGCGAATGAGGCGGCGGCTCAGCCGATGGTGGACTCCCGGTTTGATGATCCCCGCACCAGGATCCCATATGAGTTCGACGGATATGGTCAGCGAGAAGCGTTGTGCACCTGCGCTAAACGCCGTTCGTGATCGACGGCGCAAGTATGCGTTTAATGGCCCGCTTTCCTACTGCCAGCACCGGCGGTGCGGAGTGGTATCCCTCAGCGATCGTGCCGGGCCGACCAAAATCGTCGCACCTAGTTGCCGACACACACTCGACCAGGATAGGGGTGCAGCTCGCACGGACCGGTGCACGGCTCCTCACCTGATCAGTCTGGTTGGGCGTGGCATCATCACACACTCGTCGATCAACCCGCATCGGCATAGTTCAGCATCACAGCTTCATCCTCGCCCCCATACTGCATGTACAGGTCGTCGAGCTCCGCGATGTCCTGGTCAAATAAACCGATCGAGTTGATCGCCAGCAGCGCCCGCTTCTCAGCACGGTTGGTGGCGATCGTCTTGGGAGGCACCACGCTTCGGTACGCACTCTCGTAGGCGTCCGCGAGCTCCTTGGCTTGGTCACGGATTGCCCAGATCGCGTCAGTCATGGCATTCCAGCCACTCTTGAAATTTTTTGACCCTCGCAGCCACCTGTACCGCCGACGGACCTGACCATAACTCTTGCAACTGCCGGAGCTCTCGCGCACATGAGCGAGCCAGCTGATCCCACTTGGAGAACACCCACTGCCACTGCTGGAAGGCGCTATACATCGGCTGAGAACCGGGCCGGCATACATGTTGCCGGAGATTTCCTCCGGTGAGAAGCCCCTGAGTTGCATCTGTTTGCCCGCTGTCCTTCCGGTTCGTAACGATGATGGCCCCTCGTTGAATTAAAGGCCTTGACGTTGTTGGCCTCGGCAGTCGAATAGTTAGTCACCGCCGCCTCAGCGATGACCTGCCTAACAAACCCGTAGCCATAGCACGAGGATGATCAACTATCGATTATTTGCGCTGTCAACACCGCACCACATTGGTGGTGCACAACAACTTCACTGCACACAGTTACGCAACGGACCCAATAGCTCCACACAAACTGGCGCAATTCAACGTATGTATAAGATACACAGACGGTCGCCTTGGGGCCCCCGTATCACCGTCTCAGGAAGTGATGTGGTGAAGTGAACCAGGTGTGGTGCACGCCTAGCTGTGTGCAGGTAGCCGGTAGCTAGGCTGTGACAGCGGATACACGTGGCCTTGCCCGAGCCTAATCATGGCCTGACACAGCGCATTATCAAATGAATCGCCGAAGGCCCGGCCGACGACCAGCCCCGCCGAATCAGCGACCTAAGCCTCTGCAGCACGTGGCATCGGCTGGACCAACCCGGTGTTGCTGGCGATCGGCGGCGGCTGCAGCCACGGAGTAGTCAACTTCCGCAACGCACTGAACAACCTAACCCTATACCTCGCCATCGCCCCGCCGTCGTAGTCCCAGTAGAGCGCATATGTCGACTCGAGTGCTGCGATCGCCGGATTGTTTTGCCCGAGCTCGTTGTCGTTGCTCAGCGCCAACACCTCAGCACGGTTAGCATCGATCACGTCCAGAGGAACCATCTCGTTTTGTGCATCGCAAAAAGCCCCCAAGATATGCTGAATCTCGTTCCCGACATTATTGATATGCTTACCGAAATCCATCAGCCACTCCTGAAACGGCTTGGCCGCATTAATCGCCTGCTTCGCCACCTCACCCGACCACTCTTCCGTCAGGCAGTTGAGCATGTGGTCGAACGACCGCTTGAGGTCTAGCATCTCCTGACCCAACATCCACCACTCCTTGGCGGCGCGCGCCATCGAGGAAGGGCCGGGGCCGTTTAACATATTGTGGGAGTTGATTTCCGGCGGCAGCCCTTCGAAATGCGGCATGTTCGTTCGTTGTTCCTTTCCTGCTTGTATCGACTGTTATGAGTGGTAGCTCAAGGCCGTGATGTTGTCGGACTCGGCGGTCGCATACTTAGCGGCACCGGCGTCCAACACGAGTGCACCGGGCTGATGAACTATCGATTGTTTGCGCTGTCGACCGCCCACATTGATGAAGCGCAACGACTTCACTGGCACGGTTATGCGACAGACCCTAGCGGTCCAATGCGCGCAAAACTACTGCAAATACGAGCTATTCAAGATGTACACCATCGCCTGATTAGGCCTCTGGGTATCCCTCCTAAGTTGCAGTGCGGGTATGGTATCAGAAATTTTCGGTGTCTGTGGCCCGGGATGCCAGGGTGGGGCTTGGCGACGTCAACGATGATGTGTCATGCTCTGTGCTCCGGAGGCTATGGCACATACGATCCGGCAGAGCGCAATTGACAACATCGAGATCGCAGTGCCGCTCGACCGCGACGGTAGCTTTGAACAGCAGATCATCCAAGAATCTGATCCGTGGTACTGGACTTGGCCTTTCGCGGGTGGGCGAGTAGCTGGGCTGTGCTGGCGGACATGCCGGGCCTTGTCAACTCCGATCATGTTCTGACACAGCGCGTTATCGAATGCATCGCCGACAATCCCTGCCCACGATCAGCTGCCGCCAGCTCGCGCACAATCTGCTCAGCCATAGCCTCGCCGCAAGCCAATGCGCACCTCGCCGAAGCGTCGGGCGTCAAAACCGATGCCGGCCGCGTGGGCGTAAGGCGCTGCGACTTGCCACACCGAGCAAGCCGGCGAGCTCGGCGATGGGGATCTCGTCCAGCTGTGCGACCGCAGCGATGATGTCGGCGCGCAGTGCTGCGTCGCAGAAGGGCTCGGCAAGCCAGTGGAACTTGTCCACGACACGTTCCCATGACATCGGCCTGGTGGGTGATCCCTCGTAATCGGACTCTTCGCAGAAGAATTTCCGCCCGTCGCGGGTAGTCACGTGCACACGGGCCGCCGTGCGCCTCGGATAATCCGCCGTCAGGTCGGCTGCGGGCTTGACATCCACCCGCGCCAACAGGTCTTGCACATCGCCGCGCCGAACACCTTCGGTCTCCAGCTGTTCGGGTCCAACGGCGCCGTCCAGTAACGCAACCGCACTCAAGCACTTAAGGTTGTAGTCGGCCTGTTCCTTGGTCGATGGGTGTTCCTTGTCTCCGTATGCGCCTCCGCCCGCGATGTCGTAAGCGCCCTGGAAGACCTCGAGGGTCACCCGGGCAACATCATCGCCGCGCAAGCCGTTGTCTGTGCGGATTGTCAACGCGGCGTCAATGATGGCCTGCCCATGGATAAGTGAGCAGTACTGCTTAAGGTAAGTCTGTTCGACCGCGGTGAGATTTCGGTCGGAAGTGCGGAAATCAATTGGTTGTTCCAAGAGTTGAACCAAACCGTGCGGGCCTTCGAAAAGCGATTTAGGTCCGGTGATTCCGCGGCCAGTCAACATCGTGGTGTAGACCGCGCGCATACCGGTGATGGCAGGCGAGATGCCTTTCCAGTTCGAAACCGGTTCGGCGTGCAGGGCGGCGAGCGACACGTTGTCAACCGCGGACGCCGCGATCGCGTTCGCGGTCCGCTCGGCGTCGAGCCCAAGCAGCTTGACGGCCCCTGCCGCCACTGACATCGCCAGCTGCAGAGCGTGATTGAGCCCGCGCGCCATGACGGGGACCTGGGCGCTAAACCTGCACTGGACCTCGTAGGCGATCGCGAGGGCGAGCAGAAAGTCCGCTCCGCTGGCATTGACGTGTTCGGCCACCGCCAGCACCGCGCCGAAGTTGTCGGCCGGGTGACACAGGCCTCCCGCCGTCAGATAGGTGTCGAGCAAGTCGGGGTAACGGACCAGCACCGCGTTGAAAAGCGCTGCCTGATCCACCGAAGCGCGTCCGCCACCAACGAGCGTCGCCGTGGCGCGGCTGCTGAATTGCCCGAACTTCTTACAGTGATGGCGAACATTCGAGGCCGTTGAGCGGTTTATCTGGTGCGCACCAAGTAATCAGGACGCGGCCGTAGCACAACCGACGGACGCGGGCGCCAGGAAGTAGCGAGCGAACGTGGATGCGTAGCTGCCGCAGTGTTTCCGACGGCGGCCACTTGATGGGTGCGGTGTGCTCCCACTTGCCCCTAACGCGATTGACGATCATGCATGCCAGCCCGGTTGTCAGGTGCCATAAACCGTTACGAAACGACGGCTTGACGAAGGTGACCACGGCCAATGTTCCGCCCGGGCTCACCAACTCAGCGAGCCGTCGCAACGCGGCGCGAGTGTCCTCGAGGTGGTGCAGCGCGGCGTTCGAAACGACAGCGTCGAACGCGTCGACACCGGGGACCCTGGGCAGGTCGGCCGTCATGATGTCGCCCTGTACCCACCGGATCGGCACTTTGGCGAACCGGGCCTGCGCGCGTTGCAGGACGGGCGCGTCGACGTCGAGCGCGGTGACGTCGGGTATCCGCCGCGCCAGGCGCGCTGCAAGAAACCCGTCACCGCACCCAACGTCGAGAACACGCCGGGCGCCAGGCGGAACTTTGGAGTCCAGCAGCGCGTCGTAGTGGATATTGATATTCCACGGTTGTTGCGCCCGGGGGCCACGCCCTCTTGTCATGAGGCTGTCATGAGGCAGACCACGCCTCAAACATATCCCGCAATCACGATCTGCTGCATGCCCAAACGCCACCACTTTCCTCAAGTAAGGTTTGCCACAATTTCAAATCAACATTGTCCAAATTTTTGACATTGTATGTCCTGCCTAGCAATACCACGCCCTCATAGTCTGTCACTTTGTCCAACCGTAACGTTGCTATGGCGGAGGTGGAGCGAATAGATTTGGGCATGCTGTACATCCCGGCCACGAGCCGACATAGCCACCGATGATCCCCGCCCGTCGATAGCACGATGCTCGCCTTCGACAGAGCCACTGTCCCCGTCGCGACAACGTCAGGCCCACGTTGGCCCACCCTAACCCGGTTGGCGCTGATTACCGCGGCGTTGATCGCTCCACCGGTGGTAATACGGATTGTCGGCCGGCATGCGGATCCAGTCGCCGCACTCCTGATCTACGGGGCCGCTGTGGTGTCGGCAAGTGTCCTGCTGGCATGGGCCGCCGAGGCAGCGCAGATCGAAGTGTCCGGCGACCTCGCCATCGCGGTACTCGCGTTAGTCGCAGCCGTGCCCAAATGCGCCGTCGACCTGTACTGCGTGTGTGCGTCTGGCCACCGTCCGAATTACGCCCAATACGGCGCAGCCACTATGACTGGGTATAACCGGCTGCTGATGGGCTTGGGCTGGCCGATCGTGGTGTTGATCAGCGTGGTCGTGGCGCGCAAGGTCGGCGTTGGTAAGTGCACCGGTTTGGCGCTGGAACACGCTAACCGCGTCGAACTCGGGTTCCTGCTGACCGCCGGTGTGGTCGCATTCGTAATACCAGCAAGTGGTCAAATCCACCTGGTGCTGGAGTTGGCGCTGCTGGCCTAGTTCGGCTTCTACCTTTACAAGATCAGCCGCGGCGACGTCGAAGAGCCCGACCTGATCGGGACCGCGGCCGCGCTCGGCGAGCCGCTCGACCGCAGTCGCGGCATTGTGGTTACCGGTCTGTTCGCCGCCTCCAGTGCGGTGATTGTGCTGTACACCAAGCCATTCGCCGACATCTTAGTCACCGCCGGGATCGAACTGGGCATCGACGGGTATCTCCTGGTGCAATGGCTTACGCCGCCGGCCCTCTGAAGCGCCTGGGTTCATCATCGCGATCATCGTCACCACCCGCGGCATGGGCACCGCGATTGCCCGGCGGCTGGGTGCCGGCAGAACTGTGTTGTTGGCCGATAACAATGACGCAGCGCAGCTGGATCTTCTCAGCCCGCAAACGATCACGTATCTCGGTATTGCGTACTCAATCACGAAGCAAGCCAACCACATTCGAGTCTACTCCGCCAGCGCATATCGGGGTCGTCAGGGCACCCGCATCAACTCGATCAGTCCCGGTGTCGTCGCTACGCCCATGGGCCGGCAGGAACTTGCCTCCCCGGGTTGGTGATGGCATGCGAGCCATGGTCGCCGCCGCTGCGGCTAGGAGACTGGGAACGGTCGGTGCTCGCGTCGCCTCGGCCGCGGTGGCGGCGTACTCACCGGGCTGCCGCCTCCGACAGCGACTCAATCACGGTGGCACTTCATCAACTTGTTCTAATGAATAAGACGTTGTGCGGCATCGTATTTGGCTCTTCATGAAATCAACGATGCTTATGCCGATCCGGCCCGCAGCGGCGCAGTCGCGATAACGCGCACCGATCGTTGCACGCAGCGCCTGCAGGGTGGCCGCCGTGCTGGTGATCGGCCGCCAGCGGCGGCCCCATGCGCGACCATCCCGAAAGCGCCAGCTCACGTCCGGGGACGTGTTGGCCGGATACGGCCAGGTCGACAGCTATTCCCTCACCACGACGACAAGCGATGAGCCTGCCGAGACGACGCATGCCGAACTACTTAGCCTAGGCACGCCTGTCAGGCGCTAATCCTGACCGGTTCGACCAGTGCGCGCGGTCCAGCGCTAGCGCTATGTCTCTCCTCACACTTACGTTCCGCCGTTACGGCCCATGGCGTGAAACAGCTCGCATAACATGCCACTAGAAAGGAGCGAACGCCATGTCACCTGGACGGCGCCCGCGCAGGTTCGGGTACGCGGTCGGCGCGACTTTGATCGCGACCGGCGGGATCGTTGCGATCAGCTTGGTCGCTGTCTTTCTGTTCCAGGTCACGAGCAAAGTACCCACCCGCGACCACGCCTTCGGCAACAACCAAGCGACGACGGTGCACGTGAACGCCGGTGGGTCGAAATCGATCTACACCAATTTCGCGTCGCATGCCAATATCCGCTGCACCGTCCGCGGCGACCATGCGCAACGCATCTTCCCGGCGGGAGAAGACTTCGGCTTCATCCCCACCTCGCTGTGGCGCGCTCGGCTTTTCTTCAAGGTCAAAGACAGTGGCAACTATACGATCAGATGCTCCGGGCCGCCCGACGTCTATTACGGCGTAGGTGACTATGTAGGAGTTGACCAGTTTATCGGCCTATATTGGGGTATCGGCGCGGGCGTCGCACTAGCCGCCGTCGGCGTCGCCACCTTGATCATCAGCACCGTACGCCGTGCCTAAGCCCGCTCGCTGGTGCCGTGCCGGTGCAGTGCACCGAGGCCGCGGCCGCCGTCTTTGGCGGGCGGCCATTGAGTGATCATCCAACGGATGACCCCTGAGCTATCGACAATCACGACCGTCGGCATTGGCGCCGCGTGCGTTGCCGGATCGGATCGACGACCAACAAGCTTGTGAGATCATCTGCCCAGTGGGAGAACATGATCCACGAAAGCCTGGTGGCTATTGCCGCACCCGGCAAGTTGAGCCGAAGGAACGGGCATCAACCAGATCGCGCTGGCAACCGCTCGACGACGATGCGCGTCCCGACCTAGCGCTGACCCACTAGGTGTCGGGCGTGGTCGCCCGGGACGCCGTCGACACCCCGGCTGGACACATCAGCTACGGTCCGGCGTAGCGATCACGAAGCTTGGCCAGCGTGGCCTCGATACCCGCCGCGTTGGCCTTCGGGGCCCCTATCCGCTCGTAGTACTTGAGCCGGTTTTTGAGCGCACCGGCATCGTGATAGTCGAACGTCTCGGTTACCCGGGTCAATGTCGGCGATAACGACTCAAATTCCCACCGCCACCTGTGGCCTACCGGATGGCGCCACTCCACTAATTCGTTTGGTTTGACAGCGGTCACCGTACTGGTGATCCGGTAGGGCATGCCATACATTTTCATTTTCGTCGAAAACTTCGATCCCACAACCAAGTTGGCAGGTACCTTAATGTTGCCACCCACCGTTCCAGACCCGTCCAATTCGTGGTGGCGCCGAGGATCGGCCACCATCGCATAGAGCTCGGCCGCTGGCGCGGCCACTTCGACAGACCGGCTGACCCGCCCTGGTCCCGCATCGACAACGGTGACAGTCATGATGTCTTTATCCTTTGTTGCGTCCGACAGCGCCACGTCGAGGCTACGCTTCGCCGAGTTGTCGGTAGTGACGCCGCCGACCAGACCAGTAACGCTGGCGACGGCGTTGACAGCTATACCTGCCAGGGGTATAGCTGCTTATCTGTTAGATATACCCCCAGCAGGGGTACTAGAGAAGGGAACGCTATGGCCACTAGTGAATACCGAGTCAGCGGGATGAGCTGCGGGCATTGCGAGACGGCCATTCAGCGCGAAGTAGGCCACATTCCCGGGGTCCACAGCGTGGAGGTGAGCGCACGGACGGGCCGGCTCATCGTCGCCAGTTCTGTGCCGATCGAGGAAGCCACGGTGCTGGACGCGGTCAACGAAGCCGGCTTTACGGCGGTCGTGGTTGCCTGACGACGGCCGACGGCCCAGGTTTGCACCAGGATCGCAGATCTTGTGCCCGGCGTAACCGCCTGCCCTACCGCAAACTTCCAGATGCACATCGGCACAGTTGGTCGTCGCTATTCGGCCCGGGACACCAGTACACCAGTAAGGAACGCACATACCCGAGATGACCGCCTCTCCGGCCGCGATGAGCCCTATCGAGCTCGAGATCACCGGAATGACCTGTGCCTCGTGCGCGACGCGTATCGAAAAGAAACTGAACAAGCTCGACCGAGTCACTGCGAGTGTCAACTATGCGACCGAAAAGGCCACCGTCACAGTCCCTTCCGACTATGACCCGCAGACGCTGATCGGCGAAGTCGAAAAGACCGGCTACACCGCGTCCCTCCCGCAACACCATCAGAATCCCATGCCGGAACATGCGATAGAAACGGCGACAGAGAACGCCTGGGCCTGCGGCCGGTGCTGCTGACCGTCGCACAGCGCTTGCAATCCGAGAGCAAGGTGGTGGCCATGGTCGGCGACGGCGTGAATGACGCCGCTGCTCTGGCCACAGCTGATCTCGGGCTGGCCATGGGCACTGGCGCCGACGTCGCAATCGAAGCCGTCGACCTTACCTTGGTGCGCGAAGATTTACGGGCTGCCGCAGACGCGATCCAACTCGCCCGCCGGACGCTGGCCGACCGCCCGGAGCGCAATACGATGACCTGACCGGAGCAGCGATCGTATTGCTGTTCCGGCGGCTTTGCGCGAAGTCCGGGGCGGTGCTGGTATGGGATAGTTGGTCCTGTTGCGCACCCACCTGACCCCGCGCAGCCATCGGATTTAGCGAAAGCCACGACTGTTGCGTCTCTTTACCGAACAACTGTCCTTGCTGCACGGTTGGTTGCCTGCGGCAGTACAAGGTTCCGCTCTGTTCATGGTGATCAACGCGATGGAATGGACCAGGCGGCGCTGGCTGAAGCGGACACTGCCGTTGGCGCTAGTCGTCGCGGCCGCCGTAACGGCGCTGGCGTACTGGTACATCACCTCGATCGGGGTTGCCGGCGACCCAGCACCAACGTCGCTGTGGCTGTGGATAGCTTTAAGTGGGCTCGCTGCGGCCGTGCTGTTGCTGGGCTGGCCAGGTGCCCGCTGGTGGCGCCGCGGGCTGGCGATGCTGTCGGTACCGCTGTGCGCACTGTGCGCGGCCTTGGCCTTGAACCTGTGGGTCGGTTACTTCCCCACGGTGCACACCGCATGGAATCAGCTGACGGCCGGGCCCTTACCTGACCAGATCGATCGGCTGCGTGTCACCGAGATGCAGATCGCCGGGACCAAGCCGACCAAGGGCGTCGTGGTGCCGGTGAACGTTAGCGCCACCGCGTCCGGTTTTCCCCACCGCCAGGAACTGGTGTATCTGCCCCCGGCATGGTTCAACAGCAATCCGCCGCCGCGACTGCCGACGGTCATGATGATCAGTTCTGCCTTTAACACTCCCGCGGACTGGCTGCGTGCTGGGGGTGGTTTCGACACCATCGACAACTTCGCGGCCCGCCATCACGGCTTCGCCCCGGCGCTGGTGTTCGTTGACCCCACCGGCTCGTTCGACAACGACACTGAGTGCGTCAACGGGACCCGCGGTAATGCCGCCGACCATCTAACGAAAGATGTTGTGCCATTCATGGTCTCGAATTTCGGGGTAAGCGCTGACCGGGCCAACTGGGGTATCGCCGGCTGGTCGATGGGCGGTACTTGCGCCGTCAACTTGACCGTCATGCATCCAGATATGTTCAGCGCGTTCGTGGACATCGCCGGCGACCTGCGTCCCAATACGGGCACCAAAGAGCAAACCATCGCCGGGCTGTTCGGTGGCGACTCCGCCGCCTGGGCTGCCTTCGACCCGATCACGGTCATGACTCGGCACGGTCACTACAGCGGGGTGTCGGGATGGTTCGACGTCCCCGCAGCGACTAGCCCACGCAGCCTTGCCCAGGCGGCCAACCCCGCCGGTAGTAGTCCCACCATCGACCCCGCCGCCAACCCCGAAGGCCAAGACGCCGCCGCCCACACGCTGTGCGGCGTCGCCGTGGCCAATGGGATCGATTGCGCGGTAGTGACCCAGCCCGGTAGACACGACTGGCCATTTGCCGCCCAGGCGTTTGCTGCGTCACTCCCCTGGCTGGCTGCGACGCTGGGGACCCCCGATGCCGAGCCCGTGCAGCTGCCGGCACGCAGCTCCGGGGTGCCTGAGTAATCGAGGCCGCCGGATGACGTGCAGTTCGACAGCTGTTGGGTGATCCCCTTGCTCGGACTGCGGGCACCAGGGCCCCTGCCGACGGTGGGGCTAGGCGCGAGGCCCTCCTACTGGCCCGCCTTGCGGGCCAGATCGATGGCGTACTGATTCACAAACGTGCCCGCCGGCGGATCACCTTTGGCGCATGTTCCGTCGGATTCACCGGGACGTTTGATCCACAAGTAGGCGTCGGCGTGCGCGCCCGCGGTAGCGGCGGTAGGCGAAGTGCCCAGTGCTCGGCCGCTGGGGTTGCACCAGTTGAGCTCGGAGTCGGGCGCTGGTCCGACACCGTTACGCGACGTGTCGATCACATAGTGCGAACCATTCGTGAGCGCCGAAATCGCCTCGCCATAACCGATTTCGTCCTCAGTGGTGAAGAAGTTCGCGATGTTGAGGCTAAAACCCCGCGCGCGAGCAACACCGACCTGATTGAGCCTGGCAGCCATGTCCTCGGCGCTATGCCAACGCAAGTGACCACCGTCGACGTACACGGCCGTGGCCGGATTGCGGGTCAGCGTATCGACGGCGTAGCGAATCAAGTCGTAGCGTTCTTGGCGCTGGTCAGCCGAGAGGCAGTCGGCCATGGCGAGTGCATCGGGCTCGACAATGATCGCCGTCCGCGAAGCGCCCACGTCGGATGCGATGCCGTCGATCCACGCGCGGTATTCGCCGGCCGACCCGAAACCGCCCGCAGCGAAGCTGCCACAGTCGCGGTGGGGGATTCCGTAAAGCGTCAGAACCGGGATGGCGCCAGCAGCCGCCGCGTCACCGGTGTACTTCGCGACCGTGGCTGCCGAAGAGCCCGGGACGATCCAGTACGCCTGCGGCGTGTTGGCGATGGCGGTCAACTCGGGACTCGGCGGATCGGCATGCTGCGCGGCGCGCATAGCCGCTGAGTTGGGATTGACGTAGAAGGGCATGCCGGCAAACGGGTTGGTATCACCGGCCAAGCGCACCGCCGGGGCGGGACCGACCGGCACCGGGTCGGCAAGAAAACCTATGCCGGCAACGGCCGCAACCGTTAGGAAAGGGGCAACCCACCGCGCGACTGCACCAGCAGCTGAGAACATCACCCCAGGAAATTAGCGTTCCAGCACGTTGAGCGCCAAATCGTCGACGGCAGGTGATGGCTGCGATCGGCTTTGGCACCATAGCGGCGTCGTGGTGCTCAGATTCCACCCCACGGTCAATGCACTCTGAATTACTAAGGGCCCGTTATCCTTCGACGGGAATCCGCAGCTGACCTGCCGGAACTAATCCGGCATATTGGCCCTGCTGGTGGTACGGTTCGCTGCTGTGGAGACGGACTGTGGCGGCATGGGCATCCCGCCAGCGGGCTTGCCGGATCCGTCATGGTGCGCACGTGTGATCGAGGCCATGCCGTGTCAGAGCTAAACCGGCGTCGTTTCTTAGGCACGCTCGCCGCGGCCACTGTGGCCGGCGTCGGCGCAGCACGCCTCGTGGTCAACCCGCAACCGCGAACATTCGCCCAAGCTCCGGTGGCTGCCGAGCTGACGACGGCTCCCAGCGCCACGGGCTTATTGCCGCCGCCACCAACGAGTGCCCGCATCCGGCTGCCTGGCGGCGGCGCGCTATCGAAGCTCCCGGGTCGTGGCGATCTGCTCGCACTTACCGTCGACGACGGCGTCAACAGCGAGGTGGTGCGTGCCTACACGCAGTTCGCCAAAGACACCGGGATACGGCTGACGTTTTTCGTCAATGGGGTCTACGACTCCTGGACCGACAACCTGTCGATGTTGCGACCGTTGGTGGAATCTGGCCAGATCCAACTCGGCAACCACACCTGGTCTCACCCGGATCTGACGGCAATGACGAAGAGCGAGATCGCCAAACAGCTCACCCGCAACGACGACTTCCTGAAGAAGAGCTACGGGATCGGCGCGAAACCATACTGGCGCCCACCGTATGCCAAGCACAACGCCACTATTGACGCGGTGGCCGCCGACCTCGGCTACACCGTGCCAACCCTATGGTCAGGTTCGCTGTCGGATTCCACGTTGATCACCGAGGACTACATCGTCAAGATGGCCGACGAGTACTTCACCCCGCAAGCCATCGTGATCGGACACCTCAACCACCTACCGGTCACCCACGTCTACCCGCAACTCGTCGACATCATCCGCTCGCGAAATCTTCGCACCGTCACCCTCAACGACGTATTCCTCAAAACCCCGTAGAACGCGGCAGCTGTGCCGACGAGTTGTGCACCGACGAATGCTGCGACAGTACGGCCGGGTTCGAGCAGCTCTGCGATCTGGCCGGGCTTGAGATTCGGCAGGGGCGGCAACCCGACCATGGCGGTGCGAAACACGTTCGCCGCGGCAGTAAGGTCATCCTCGCTGTCGAGAACCCGGATCTCGGCCGTCATGCCGCCATCATGGTGGGTGGGCTCAGCGGATGGACAGGCCCGTCAACGCCCGCGAAACCACCAGGCGCTGGATTTCGCTGGTGCCCTCGAAGATCGTGAAGATCTTGGCGTCGCGGTGCATCCTCTCCACGGGGTAGTCGCGGGTGTACCCATTGCCGCCCAGGATCTGGATGGCTTCGTCGGTGACATAGACCGCGGTCTCGCTGGCCACCAGCTTGGCCATCGAGCCCTCCGCCGAGTCGAAGCTCTGGTTATTTCTCGCCATCCAGCCAGCCCGCCACACCATCAGACGAGCCGCGTCGATCCGGCATTTCATATCTGCTAGCTTGAACGCGACCGCCTGGAATTCACCGATCTTGCGTCCGAATTGCTCACGCTGGCAAGCATATTCGAGAGCATATTCATAGGCGGCTCGGGCCACTCCGACAGCCATCGCGCCGACAGTGGGCCGAGTGCGCTCGAAGGTCTTCATCGCTGCCTGCCCACCCGCGGAGGCACCGGATTTGACCCGGGCGATCCGAGCGTCGAACTTGTCCCGGCCGCCGAGGATGTAGTCCTCGGGCAGTCGGACGTCGTCGAGCACCACCTCGGCGGTGTGTGACGCGCGGATCCCATGCTTTTTGAATTTCTGCCCCTGAGTCAAACCTTTGATGCTCCCAGGGATGACGAACGTGGCCTGGCCGCGGGTGCCCAGGTCCGGGTAGACCGATGCCACCACGATGTGCACGTTGGCGATACCGCCGTTGGTCGCCCAAGTCTTGGTGCCATTGAGAACCCACTCGCGGGTCGACTCGTCGTAGCGCGCGCGGGTGCGGATGGCGCCGACATCAGAACCGGCGTCTGGCTCGGATGAGCAGAACGCACCGAGCTTGGGGTCGTCGGGCGTACCGAACATCTCCGGTAGCCAGCGGCCCAGCTGTTCTGGAGTTCCGTTGCCCGCCAACGCTGCTGCCGCCAGCCCGGTGCCCATGATGGAGAGCGCGATGCCGGCGTCGCCCCAGAACATTTCCTCGAATACGGTGAGCATGGCCAGCCCGGTGGGCTCAGCGGCCTGCTGACCGAAGAACTCCGAAGAGTAGAGACCTACCTTCGCGGCCTCCTGGATCACCGGCCAGGGAGTTTCCTCTCGTTCGTCCCATTCGGCTGCGGCGGGGCGGATGATCTCGGCCGCGAACTTGTGGACCCAATCACGCACCTCAAGCACATCATCGCTCAGCTGCAGTGAGAACGTCATCGCTCTACTCCTGAAATAAGTTGTCAATCAGAGGTTTTCGAAATTTCTGCGGCGAAGTGTTCATATATAGCGCCCGACCCCGGGGCCAGACCGGACGCCCGTTGAACGTCGGCCACCGACGTCGCCGCGTACCCCTTGGCGGCAAAGAGCTCCACCGCCGGGTCAGCAGCCGATCACCTCCCGACGCGAGCACGGTGAGAGAGTAGTCACTCACTGGTTGTTGGGGCAAGAGTGGCCGGCCCCGCCAAGAAACGCAACGCCCGAACGTGAGGCTGGCCGCACGTTCGGGTGCCTAGCCGCCTTGCGCAGCCGCCAGCGCGGCATTGAACACGACGCTCGGCCGCATCACCGCCTTGGTCAGCTCAGGGTCCGGTGCGTAGTAGCCGCCGATATCGACCGCCTCACCTTGGGCCTCGTTGAGCTCGGCGACGATGGCGTCTTCGTGTTTGGCCAACGTTTCGGCAAGTGGGGTGAAGTGTTCGGCCAGCTGCTGATCATCGGTTTGCGCGGCAAGTTCTTGCGCCCAGTACATGGCGAGGTAGAACTGGCTTCCGCGGTTGTCGAGCTCACCGGCCTTGCGCGACGGACCCTTCTTGTTGTCCAGCAGCTTGCCGGTTGCCGCATCCAGCGTCTTAGCCAAGATCGTGGCCCGCTCATTGCCGGTCTTGGTGCCCAGGTCTTCCAGGCTGACGGCCAGCGCGAGGAACTCACCCAACGAGTCCCACCGCAGATGATTCTCTTCGACCAGCTGCTTGACGTGCTTGGGCGCCGATCCACCCGCCCCCGTTTCATACATTCCGCCACCGGCCATCAGCGGCACGATGGACAACATCTTGGCGCTGGTCCCCAGCTCCAAGATCGGGAACAGGTCGGTGAGATAGTCCCGCAGGATGTTGCCGGTGGCGGCGATGGTATCCAGCCCGCGGATCAGGCGTTCCAGGGTGTAACGCATGGAACGCACTTGCGACATGATCTGGATATCGAGGCCACTGGTGTCGTGATCTTTCAGGTACGCCCGTACCTTCTTGATCAGCTCGTTCTCGTGTGGACGGTACGGGTCCAGCCAAAACAACACCGGCATGCCGGAGTTGCGCGCCCGGGTGACGGCCAGCTTGACCCAGTCGCGAATCGCCGCGTCCGTGACGACGCACAACCGCCAGATGTCGCCGGTTTCCACATTCTGGGTCAGCAGCACCTCGCCCGTCGCGACGTCCACGATGTTGGCGGTGCCGTCCTCGGGAACCTCGAACGTTTTGTCGTGCGAACCGTACTCCTCTGCCTGTTGCGCCATCAGGCCGACGTTGGGGACGGTACCCATGGTCGCCGGGTCGAACGCGCCGTTGGTCTTACAGAAGTTGATGATTTCTTGGTAGATGCGGGAAAAGGTGGACTCGGGGTTCACGGCTTTGGTGTCCTTGGTCCGCCCGTCGGCGCCGTACATCTTGCCGCCCGCGCGGATCATCGCTGGCATCGACGCGTCCACGATGACGTCACTGGGCGAATGGAAGTTCGAGATTCCGCGCGCTGAGTCGACCATGGCCAGCTCGGGTCGGTGTTCGTGGCACGCGTGCAGGTCTTGGATGATCTCGTCGCGCTGCGACGCGGGTAGCGACTCGATCTTGCTGTAGAGATCGACCAACCCGTTGTTGACGTTGACGCCCAGTTCGTCGAACAGCGCCTGGTGCTTGGCGAAGGCTTCCTTGTAGAAGGTTTTTACCGCGTGGCCGAAGACGATGGGGTGTGACACCTTCATCATCGTCGCCTTGACGTGCAGCGAAAACATCACACCAGTCTTGCGGGCATCCTCCATCTGTTCCTCGTAGAACTCGCACAAGGCTTTCTTGCTCATGAACATGCTGTCGATGATGTCGCCGTCCCGCAGCGACACCTTAGGTTTGAGCACGACCGTCTTGCCGCTCTTGGTGACCAGCTCCATCTTCACGTCCCGCGCGCGGTCTAAAGTCATCGACTTCTCGCCGTGATAGAAGTCGCCGTGCCGCATGGTCGCGACGTGCGTGCGCGAGGCCATCGACCACTCGCCCATGCTGTGTGGGTTCTTGCGTGCGTACTCCTTCACCGCCTTGGGCGCGCGGCGGTCGGAGTTGCCTTCCCGCAGCACCGGGTTCACCGCGCTGCCAAGGCATTTGCCGTAGCGGTTACGGATGTCGATTTCCTGGTCGGACTTCGGGTCCTGCGGATAATCCGGAAGCTTGAAGCCCTGAGCCTGCAATTCCTTGATGGCGGCCACCAGCTGCGGCACCGAGGCACTGATGTTCGGCAGTTTGATGATGTTGGTGTCCGGTAACTGCGTCAGCCGGCCCAGTTCTGCCAAGTTGTCCGGTACCCGCTGCTCTTCGGTCAGGTAATCGGGAAACTCGGCCAGGATGCGTGCCGCCACCGAAATGTCACTGGTCTTGACGTTGATGCCCGCCGGCTCAGTAAAGGCACGCACTATCGGCAGAAAGGCGTAGGTCGCCAACAGCGGCGCCTCGTCAGTCAGCGTGTAGATGATGGTCGGCTGCTCGGCGCTCATGATTGTTCTCCCGGCATAACTGTTGGTCAGATGGTGAGGGCTCTGCGTGTAACGATCGCTATCAGTATCGCGGCTCCACATCCGCAGCAAGCGCCCGGCTGCCGCGAATTAGCCGACGCGCCGCATAACAGCTGTAGCCGCCGTTGTGTCCCGCCGTCTGGTCAGCGTTGGGCAATAAGGTGGCAGTGGTTCTGCCGGCGACAAGCCCGAGCTCGATGGCCACGCCGGGCCACAAGGAAGGACAGATGGCGAAGGAAGGCGCTGCCGGGGCATCGCACCGACTCAACCATATGTGGGGTGCATTGCTCCCCGCGACGAGCTCGGCGATGGAGCCTGACATACGCATGTTCGGGATACGGCTGCCAATGCGTGTGCTGTCACTGCGCACCATCGTCATCGTCGGGCAACTATCGGTGATTGCTCTCGTCCTCACCCTGGGCGCGTGGGTGTGGATTGGCGTCACCAACGATCAATACAGCCAGCTCGACCGCCGCCTAGATTCAGTCAGCAGCCTCGGCGATATCGACACACTGCTCAACAGCGTGCAGCAGACCATCCCCAATCGGCCCACACCGGACGGCAACCTGGTACGCACTGCACGCATTGGCGGAGTGACCGTGTCGGTACCCGGCGATATCGTCCTGCCCAAACTCGCAGATGGATATGCGAACACCGCCATCAACGGCGTGCAATACCGCGTCCGCACCTTCTCGGCGGGTCCGGCCTCAATTGCGTTAGCGGCACCGTTGGCCGAAGCGCAACATCGGATCAACGAACTGCATCTGCGGGTGTTGTTGATCTGCGCCAGCGTCATCGGCGGCACAGTCCTAGTCGGTTGGGTGATCTCGCTGATCATGGTCACTCCGTTCCTCCTGCTAGCCCAGCAGGCTCGCGCCATCAATGCGCAGTCCCGCCCAGACGAAGTTCAAGTCCGCGGTGTACGTGAAGCCGTCGAGATCGCCGAGGCAGTCGAGGGAATGCTGGCCCGCATCGGCAACGAACAAGAGCGCACCAAGGCAGCGCTCGAGGCGGCTCGTGACTTTGCCGCCGTCGCCTCACACGAGCTGCGCACCCCGTTGACCGCGATGCGCACCAACCTGGAGGTGCTGTCCACCCTGGAGTTGGCCTCCGGGCAGCGTGAGGAGGTAATCGGCGACATCATTCGCACTCAAAGCCGGATCGAAGCGACATTGACGGCGCTCGAACGGCTGGCACAGGGTGAACTGACCACCATTGATGATTTTGTCCCGTTCGATGTCACCGAGCTTTTGGATCGCGCCGCCCACGATGCGCTTCGCATCTACCCCGGTCTGCAAGTGCGGCTGGTGCCGTCGCCCACGATATTGATGGTTGGGTTGCCCACCGGGCTGCGGCTAGTGATCGATAACGCCATCGCCAACGCGGTCAAGCACGGTAGCGCCACCGAAATTCAGCTCGTCGTAAGCAGTTCCAACGAAGGCGTGGAAATCGCCATCGACGACAACGGCACCGGCGTGCCAGAAACCGAACGCGCCGCAGTTTTTGAGCGCTTTACCCGCGGGTCGACGGCATCGCGTTCAGGGTCCGGATTAGGGCTGGCACTGGTCGCCCAGCAGGCCGAGTTGCACGGCGGGAACGCGTCCCTACACACCAGCCCGATTGGTGGTACCCGACTTCTGCTGAGACTGGCGGGCGATGGCCGTGGCACGGCGTGAGCAGACCGGCTCCGGCATCTGCGGCCAAGGAATCCGGCAAACATGAGGTGACTTTTCCGATGATTCACAACGGCGAGGCCTGTTGGGTCAGGTCTAACAAGACGTAGGCCATGCAGAAGAGGAAGTTCAGCACGACCAGAACCAAGCCTGCGAAGATGAGGCTGCGTAAGCTACGGCGTTGTAGTCGCTTGAACTTCGCGGCGTGCTCGTCATGGTCAATCTGGATCGCGATTAAAGCGAAATTAATGTCCGTCACTTCGCCAGCCGAGGCGGGCGCGCCCGCCAATATCTCTTGAAGGCGCTCTGGTGAGATTTCAACGCCGACACGCGCGAAGCGGCGGCTCACCCGCCGCGTCTGCCTGCGGCCAAGCATCTGGCCTCGCAGCTGTAGCCGACGCGGTAGTTGCCTTCGTTGGTCGCCCCAGGGGTTGGACGGGGTCGTCACAAACCGAGATTCTAGTTCGCTGATGCCTCTTTTCGTGCGATGCACGCCAAATACGTTGACCTCCATCGATGTTCGCTGGATTGATCCACCGGCCTGGGGTTTCTGGTATCGGCCGCCCCGGGGACAGGTCCAAATCTGTAGTGTCATCCGCATGTTATTTGCGGCTTTGCGCGATGTGCAGTGGCGCAAGCGGCGTCTCACCGTCGCAATTGTCAGCACTGGACTGGTCTTCGGGATGACACTGGTTCTGACCGGACTTGTGAACGGTTTTCGAGTCGAGGCTCAGCGAACCGTCGATTCCATGGGTGTCGATACATTCGTGGTCAAGTCCGGTGCGTACGGACCGTTTCTGGGTTCGACGCCGTTCGCCCAAGTTGACCTGGCCCGGGTGGCTAGTGTTCCCGGCGTTGTGGCTGCAGCCCCACTAGCGACGGCGCCGGTGACTGTCACGCAGGGCGCATCGGCGCGAAACGTCACCGCGTTCGGGGCGCCGGAGCGCGGACCCGGCATGCCGCGTGTATCGCAGGGGCGACCACCATCGACGCCGGATGAGGTCGCGACATCGAGCACCCTGGATCGGCGTGTCGGCGACGATTTGCAGGTCGGTGCGCACACCTTGCGGATCGTCGGCATTGTGCCGAACTCCACCGCATTGGCCAAGGTTCCCAACATCTTCCTGACCACCGAGGGCTTCCAAAGACTGGCATATAACGGGCAGCCGACGGTCACGTCGATCGGAGTCGTCGGCAATGCAACACAGCTCCCGACCGGGTATCAGACCGCCGATCGAAGAGTTGCTGTCAACGATCTGATGCGCCCATTGAAGGTTGCGGTGGATGCGATCACGATCCTTGCGGTCTTGCTGTGGGTCGTGGCGGCGTTAATTGTCGGATCAGTGGTCTACCTCTCCGCACTCGAACGGCTGCGCGATTTTGCGGTGTTCAAGGCGATCGGCGTGCCGACGCGGTCGATCATGGCGGGCCTCGCGCTACAGGCGGTCGTGGTGGCGCTACTTGCCACAGTGGTAGGCGGCATTTTTTCGCTGCTGCTGACACCGTTGTTCCCGATGATTGTCGCGATTCCTGCTGGCGCTTTCGCGACGCTACCGGTGATCGCGGTAGTGATCGGGCTGCTGGCCAGCGTCGCTGGACTACGGCGTGTGATCGCGGTCGATCCGGCACTCGCGTTCGGAGGTCCCTGAGCGATGGGCAAGCTAAACATTCAGGACCTCGTCGTCGAGTACTCCAGCGGTGGGTACGCCGTACGGCCGATCGACGGCTTGAACCTCGATGTGGAGGCGGGGTCGCTGGTGATCCTGCTCGGGCCTAGCGGCTGCGGGAAAACGACGTTGCTATCCTGCCTCGGCGGCATTCTGCGTCCGACGTCCGGATCAATTACGTTCGACGGCACCGAGATCACTGCGCTGGAGGGCGGCGCCCTGGCGAACCACCGGCGCAACTCGGTAGGGATCGTGTTCCAGGCATTCAATCTGGTGCCGAGCCTGACCGCCCTGGAGAACGTGATGGTCCCGCTACGCGCGGCAGGAATGTCACGCGTGTCCGCGCGGCAGCGCGCTGAGGAACTGCTGACGCGAGTCAATCTCGCCGAGCGAATGAAGCACCGCCCGGGTGATTTGAGCGGCGGTCAGCAGCAACGCGTCGCCGTTGCTCGCGCGATCGCACTGGATCCGCCCTTGATCCTCGCCGACGAACCAACCGCGTACCTCGACTTCATTCAGGTGGAGGAGGTGCTGCGGCTCATCCGCTCGCTCGCGCAGGGCGAACGGGTAGTGGTGGTCGCGACCCATGACAGTCGGATGTTGCCATTGGCCGACCGGGTAATAGAGCTGGTACCCGCGGTCACGTCGACGAATCGGCCGCCCGAAACGGCGCATGTGAAGGCTGGCAACGTGCTGTTCAAGCAGAGCACGATGGGCGAGCTGATTTACGTGGTATCCGAAGGTGAGTTCGAGATTGTGCGCGAATTGGCCAACGGCGGTGAGGAATTTGTCAAAGTAGCCGGGCCTGGGGAATATTTCGGCGAAATCGGCGTGCTGTTTCACATGCCACGCTCGGCGACCGTGCGCGCCCGCACCGATGCGACGGCCGTCGGCTACACATCGCAGGCGTTCCGTGAGCGACTCGGCGTGACACGGCTGGCCGATGTGATCGAGGACCGCGAGATTTCCAGCGACTGATCGCCGCATGACGCGAAGGGTGAAGCCGCTGCCACGAAGTCGGGAAGAAGCTTGGAAACTACGGCCGACTGTATCGGCTCGGCAAACCCGATGCCCGCCCCTGCCAAAGCGAAGCCCAGCGTGATCACGAACACACTATGCGGTCCGCCGGCGAACACCCCATAAGCGATGACGTACAGGACTGCGCCCGTTGCGAATACCGTGCGTGGCCCGGTCCGGTCGTACCACCGTCCAGCTGTTAACGAAGCCACCGTCGCGACGACGTTGTGCGCTGCATAGATGAGGATCGCGAGCGACGTCGCCTCAGTCACCGTGCGATGCGGCGAACTCAACAACTGCGTTGCGCGAAGGATCAACGAGGTTGTCGCGAGATTGCCAAACTCAAACACCGCCACCGGCAGCAACGCCCACAGCATACCGGCGTCCCGCAATGCTTTGAATTCAAACCGCCGCGGCGCTGACCTCGTCGATTACACCCAGCGCCGCCGCCGACGCGCCCAGTTTGCCGGTCAAAAACGTGGGCAGCACCGACGTCGTTATCTCATGGCCGGTATCTGAGCAGAAGCTCGCCGCCCCACGGCACCGACACCGGGGGTGAGCCACGTCTGGTGAGATTCGTCGCCGAATTCCCGACGCTTCGCGTTGACCTCAGCACTCATGGCTTGGACATAACGCCGTCGAGACTCATGAACAACCGGACCTCGGCACACGCAAAAGACCGTAGGCATTCGTTAGCTACCGACCAAATATGCCCTGCCGTCGCACTTCGTGACGACACAAATCCCGCTGCAGTGACAGTCGGACGTCGCCACCGACGAGCACCGAACCGGGCGAGCAGGTCGGCTCTCGATTCGACACGGCTCTTCGGTTCCCCGTCGCGCCTCAGTCAAGCAAGCCGCCATCGTTTGCGGGACCCGCAGCATGCGTCGATGGGCTCGGCGAGCCGTCGTCGCCGGTGATATCTAGGGTGTGTAGTGCGGGTTCTTCGCGCGCGTGTTCGGCGAACCAGGGCACCTTCATCGTGCGGCTCTGGTGGAAATTTGCGCAATCATATGCGTATTTCTACGCATTTTCGCGGATGTCGTGCGCTCATCGTGCCGGCACTCTTGAGCGCATGAATGACACACTTACCCACGACGCTCGGGTAGACAGCACCGACCTTGCAGCCAACGAGATTGCGACATGGTTCCAGTTGCTGTCAGATGCCCAATGGTCGTTGATCGCAGATTTGCTTCCAACCCGTATCGGGGAACGTGACAAGCCGCTTGGTGACACCCGCCACGTTATCGAGGGAATCATGTATCGGTACCAGTGCGGGATCGCCTGGCCGGATGTGCCCGAGGCGTTCGGCCCGTGGCAGACGATCTTGGCCTGGCATTGCCACATGTACGCCGACGGCACCTGGGATGCGATACTGGCCCGTCTGCTGTCCGACGGAAACTCCGGGGCCATTAAGCGGGCGTTGACGGCGCTGGCCTTGGATCCCATCCTCGCTGCTGCTCACCGGCGCGCCGCAAACATCACCCGCCATCCCGGGGGCTGGCTCGAAATACAAGAACCCACGCTTCGTGAATCGACCTGGGTTTGATTTTTCTGGCGGCTAAGGCTGTACCTTCGCCATGCTGAGCCAGGCGTACACCGCTTAATGCGCAAGCAGCCGCGCAACGCATTTCGACGAGAGTCTTCGACCGCGGTGGCGAGGGACCTATCTGCAGGCATCGATCCGACGATACGGCCGAGCAGCTGCTTTCTTCAGCGACGGGTTAATTCGCGACGGTGCAACGTGTTTGAACCGCACTACGCACACTTGACATCTATACCGTAGGGGGGTATCGTTGCCGAAATGAAGAGCATCGAACCCTGCCACTGTAAATCCACCAGCTGCACGTGCAATGATTCCGGATGCACCCACGCGTCCGGCTGCAAATGCGGTCGCGTCGAATGCACGTGCAACAATTAACAACTCCTGTGGCAGCCTCGACAACCGTTGGGGCTGCCACAGTTTCGTCTCCTCGGCCTGCACTCCAGGTGCGACGGCGCTGCGTACACCAACCCTTGCAGCGCTCCATCCTATAGCGTAGTGAGCGACATCACGCAGCGCTGGATTGTCACCATCCTCTTCGGCATGAGCATCGCGTCGATCACGTATACCCTTGTCGCGCAACATGGTCGATGGATCCGTACTGTCAACCATGTATTGCATCTAATGATGTCGGCGGCCATGATTTCGATGGCCTGGCATATCGGGCGAACTGCGCTACCGGTCACCGACTGACCAACTGCTACAACGCCGTGATGATGACAGCGATGGCGTGGATGTACGCAGTGATGGACAACAGCCTGCCGGGCCACACTGGCGATCACTCACCCAACCACACGATGTCGGGTCCGCTAGCAATGACTGCGTCCAAGATGGAGATGCCGGCACAACAGATATCCCCAACGCCACCCGAAACCGGGTGGATCATCACTGTGAACTGGATCGCGACTCTTGGATTCGCAGTCGTGGCGATGTATTGGCTACGCCGTTACGTGACCGAGCACCGAACCACCCGGCCGCCACACACCGCCCGGCCTGCGCACGTGGAACTGCTATCTCAGGCGTTGGCCGCCGCGGGCACAGCCTTTGCGTTCGGTGGGATGCTGTAAAACCATGCTGGCACGATCACCCGAGTCGGCACACAGGAAGAGCGACAAATCTGATGCTTCGCTTGATCGCGATGTTGGCGCTCCTCGCCCTGGCGATGGTTGGGGTCGCACCCCCGGCACCTGCCGACGACTGGTCCGTCGAGCGTGTCGTCATGCTGATGCGTCACGGCGTGCGATCCCCCAATGCACAGCCGCCTCTTCCAGCCACCGTGGCACCTGAACCCTGGCCCGGATGGGCGGTGCTGCCAGGGCGGCTGACCGGACACGGCGCGGCTGCGATCCGGCTGGTGGCCGCTGCCGACGCCCGGCGCTTTGCCGCGGAGGGTGTGCTGCCGGGCACCGGCTGCCCGCCGCCGGGCGCGACGGTGCTGGTGGCGGATTCCTTGGAGCGCACCATCGCTACCGGCGACAATTACCTGTCAGCCTTCGCCCCACATTGCACCCTGACCACCCAACATGCCCAACAAGGGGTGCCCGACCCGTTATTCAGCGCGTACGACGACGCAGGGATCAGCGCCGCTACGGCACAACAGGCAATCGACGATGCCGTCGGGCCGCAGGGGATCGGCGGCATCGACCAGCAGGCCCGCCCCGAGTTAGAAGCGGTCAGTCGCATCCTTTGCGGGGCCGGCAGGCAAGGCTGCGGCTTGACCGACATGCCTAGCGTGGTCGACGTCGACCCGTCCGGTCGTAACCGGCCGAAAGTAACCGGGGCATTGGGATATGGCGCCACCGCGGCGCAGGTGTTCTCGCTCGAATATGCTGACGGCAAACCGATGTCGGAGGTCGGCTGGGGCCGTGCGACGCCCGACGATCTGCGTGCGGCGGGCATGCTGCATGCCATCAAATTCTCCCTCATCGCCCGTCCGCGACCGCTGGCCGTCGCGAACGCCGGCAGGATCGCCAAGCGGATGGTCGACGCCCTTGGCGAAGGTCCACCGCTGACGATTGTGGTCGGCCACGACACCGAGATCGCCAATATCGGAGGTTTGCTCGACGTGCACTGGTCGGTCCCCGGGTTTGCCGCCGATGATCCTGCGCCCGGCGGCGCGATGGTCATCGAGGTGATGCGCAACCATGACGGTGCCGAGGCGGTGCGTAGTTTCTACCGGGCGCAGACCCTTGATCAGATCCGCACACTCGACGCCGCTGATCCTACGTGGGTCGCTCTGACCCCGCCGGGATGCGGCGGTCAGGCGCTGTGCCCGCTGGACACATTCATTGCCCTGCTGTCCGGGTAAAATCCTTTACTACGAACAACTCTCGCGGCATCACAGTTCCAGCTTCATCCCGATATGCGTCGGCTCAAAGCCAAGCCGCTGGTAAAACTGCTGTGCTTCAGCGCGCCTCGCGTCGGTGGTGAGTTGCACCAAGCTGGCCCCAGCGTGGCGTCCATAGTCGAACACCCAGTTGAATACTGCGCCTCCGAGACCGATTCCGCGAAATTCAGCAGCTACCCGGACCGCTTCGACCTGCAACCTCAGCGCGGCGCCGCGCGCCAGTCCGGGGATGAGGGTCAGTTGCATCGTGGCCGCCAGCTGTCGCCTTTCATCGCGCACGACCAGCAGAAGCTGATTCGGATCGGCATCAATTCGCGCGAACGCGGCATGGTATCGCCCCACCTCAGCCGACTCGCGCACCGCACCGAACACGTCGTCGCGAAGCAGGTCGACGATTTCACCGACGTCGGTACACATTGCTTTGGTAAGGCAAAACCGACGACCCGCGACCGATAACCAATCCATTCGTCAGACTATGCACGCACCGCGATCGTCGACAACAGATCGGCCAGCCGGTCCGGTCGGTCGACCATGGAGAACGTACGCGCTCCCTCGATGACCTCGAAACGAGCGTGGGGAATGACCGCGGCCAGCCGTTCCCCGTCAGCGAGCGCAAAGAACTTGTCGTCAGCCGACCATGCGATGAGCGCGGGTTTGTCGAACTCAGGCAACCGGGCCGCGACCCCGGTAGTGACCTCCGGGCGCATCGATAGCGAAAACAGGCGTAGATCTTCGACAATCGCCGGATCGGACAGCGCCGGCCGCACCCAGATCTGGGTGAGTTCGTCGATGTCGCAGTGCGCCAAGTCGGCATAGGCGCGCCGGCGTGCGGCCGGTGCCCGCAGGGCCTGAATGGCGGTCCGGAACAGCGTCTTCGACTTGGCTGCCAAGATCACCGGTTTGAGGATCGGTGGCGGAAAGTGTTCGAACGCATCGCAACTCGTGAGCACCAGCGCACCAAGCCGCTCAGGATGGTGCACCGCGACGAGTTGTGCGACGACTCCGCCGGTATCGTTGCCGACCAACACCACGTCCTGGAGGCCAAGGGCGGCAAGGACATCGGCGACGATGCCGGCGACGCCCGTGATGGTTCGATCGGCGGCGAGACGCAGCGGTTCAGGATGTGCGCCCAGTGGCCAGGCGGGGGCAATGCACCGCAGGCCGAGGCCGGCAAGTCGTTCGCTGACCTGCCGCCACAGTTCACTGCCCATCAGGTATCCGTGCACGAACACGACGGGCCTGCCATTTTCCGGTCCGGTTGCTTCGTAATGGATGGTTCCCGCACTAATGTCGATCGTCGACATAGGTGCCTCCCCATTCGAGATACTCTTACAAACAGTCTGTCTGTTCGTAAGTTACCAACAGGTTGCATGGAAATCAAGAGACGTACCCAGGAGGAGCGCTCCGCGGCCACCCGCGATGCGCTGATCTCGGCTGCCCGCAGGCTGTGGGGACTGCGGGGTTATGCGGAGGTGGGCACGCCGGAGATCGCCAAGGAAGCGGGCGTCACCCGAGGGGCGATGTATCACCAATTCGCCGACAAGGCCGCACTATTCCGCGATGTCGTCGAGGTGGTGGAGCAGGATGTGATGGCCCGGATGGCCGCCGTGGTGGTCTCGTCGGGCGCGAAGACGCCGGCGGACGCGATCCGGGCCGCGGTCGACGCCTGGCTCGAGGTCTCGGCTGATCCACAGGTGCGTCAGTTGATCCTGCTGGACGCGCCCAGTGTGCTCGGCTGGGCCGCCTTCCGCGACGTCGCGCAACGCTACAGCCTGGGCATGACCGAACAGTTGCTCAGCGAAGCCATCCGGGCGGGGCAGCTGGCGCGGCAACCGGTGCGGCCGCTGGCGCACGTGCTGATCGGCGCGCTCGACGAAGCGGCCATGGCCATCGCCACCGCCGACGACCCGAAACGAGCTCGGCGGGAGACCAGGCAGGTGCTGCACCGGCTTATCGACGGGATGCTGATCAAGACCCCTGAGGGTGCCGCGGCACGCGAACTATGACGCGAGCCCCGCTGGCTGCCGTGGGGAACCGTTACCACGCGCTGCGGGGAGTTCGCTCTTGTGATGAGATCAGCGGCTATGAGCATCAAGGTCGCGCTGGAGCACCGCACCAGCTACACCTTTGACCGGCTAGTCCAGGTGTACCCGCATGTGGTGCGGCTGCGCCCGGCGCCGCACTCGCGCACGCCCATCGAGGCCTACTCGCTGCAGATCGAGCCGGCCGACCACTTCATCAACTGGCAGCAGGACGCGCTAGGCAACTTCTTGGCCCGGCTGGTCTTTCCGAATCCGATGCGCCGGCTGAGCATCACCGTCGGGCTCATCGCCGACCTCAAGGTGATCAATCCGTTCGACTTCTTTATTGAAGACTGGGCCGAGACATGGCCCACCACACCCGCCACGGCCGAGTCAGGACCGACCTTCACCTATCCGGAGGCGCTAGCCGAAGACCTCAAGCCCTACCTGCGACCCGTCGACGAGGCGGGCGACCGCTCCGGCCCCGGTGAGCTAGTGCGGACATGGGTCCGCAACTTCCCGGTGCCAGGTGGCATCCGAACCATCGACTTCCTGGTCGCGCTCAACCAAGCGATCAATGCCGAGGTCAGCTATACCGTGCGCATGGAACATGGTGTCCAAACACCGGATTTCACGCTGCGCACCCGGATCGGATCGTGTCGGGACTCGGCCTGGTTATTGGTCTCGATTTTGCGACAAATGGGACTGGCCGCCCGGTTTGTGTCCGGCTACCTGGTACAGCTGGCCTCCGACGTCGAGGCGCTTGACGGGCCGTCGGGGCCGGCCGCCGACTTCACCGACCTGCACGCCTGGACCGAGGTTTACGTCCCCGGTGCGGGCTGGATCGGACTGGACCCGACCTCGGGGCTGTTCGCCGGCGAGGGCCACATCCCGTTGGCAGCCACGCCCCATCCCGCGTCGGCAGCGCCGATCAGCGGCTCGACCGACCCGTGCAACACAGTGCTGGACTTCTCCAACACCGTCACCCGTGTCCACGAAGACCCGCGCGTCACGCTGCCCTACTCCGACGCGGCGTGGCAGGCGATCTGCGCGGTCGGCGAGCATGTCGACCAGCGGCTGGCCGCCGGCGATGTCCGGCTGACCGTCGGCGGCGAGCCGACGTTCGTGTCGGTGGACATCCCCCCAGACAAGGACTGCACGGAGTGGACGACGGCCGCCGACGGCCCGCACAAGCGCCAGCGGGCATCCGATCTAGCGGCCCGGCTGAAGGCAGCCTGGGCGCCGCAGGGCCTGATCCATCGCGGGCAGGGCCGGTGGTATCCAGGAGAGCCGTTGCCGCGCTGGCAGATTGCACTGTACTGGCGCACCGACGGGCAGCCGCTATGGACCAACGACGCGCTGCTGGCTGATCCTTGGAGAGACGAGAAAGCCGAGAACAGCGGCCGAAGCGAGCCGACCCCTGGCAATAGCGAGCCGGCCCACAAGATACTCGCCCAGATCGCTGACGGTCTCGGGTTGCCCCTCACGCAAGTGCAGCCGGCCTACGAGGATCCGTTGAGCCGGCTAGCGGCCAAGGTACGAATGCCCGCCGGCGACCCGGTGCAAACAAGCGACGACCTCGACCCCGACGCTCCTGACAGCGCCGCCAACCGTGCCGCGCTGTTGACGCGCCTCGAGGAAGCAGTGACCCTGCCGGCCGCGTACGTGCTGCCACTGCACCGCCGTGACGACGACCATGGCTGGGCCAGCGCGACCTGGCGGCTGCGCCGCGGCCGCATTGTGCTGCTCGAGGGTGATTCGCCGGCGGGCCTGCGGCTGCCGCTGGATTCGATCAGCTGGCGTCGGCCGCGCGTGTCGTTCGACCTCGATCCAATGACCGTCCGGCGCGCACTGTCGGCGGAACCCCACACCGTCGACGCTGTGCTCGAGGCCCCCGAAACCGCACCGACGACCGCGATGGTGGCCGAAGTTCGCGGTGAGTTGCTGTACATCTTCCTACCGCCTACCGAGGCGCTCGAACACTTCGTCGACCTGATCTCCCGGGTCGAGACCGCGGCCGCGAACATCGGCTGCCCGGTCGTGCTCGAAGGCTACGGCCCGCCGCCGGACCCCCGGCTGAAGTCGATAACCATCGCTCCCGACCCCGGTGTGATCGAGGTCAACGTCGCGCCCACCGCCAGCTTCGCCGAACAACGCCAGCAGCTGGAAACCCTTTATGCACAAGCCCGATTGGCTCGGTTGTCGACGGAGTCATTCGATGTCGACGGCACCCATGGCGGCACCGGCGGCGGCAACCACATCACGCTCGGCGGCGTCACACCGATCGACTCGCCGCTGCTGCGTCGCCCCGACCTGTTGGTCTCGCTGCTGACCTACTGGCAGCGACATCCCTCGCTGTCCTACCTGTTTGCGGGGCGATTCGTCGGCACCACCTCGCAGGCGCCGCGGGTTGACGAGGGCCGCGACGAAGCGCTTTACGAACTCGAGATCGCGTTCGCCGAGATTGCCCGGCTCGCCGGCGGCACGGGCCCCGCAGGAAACCGAGCCCGGCCGTGGATCACCGACCGCGCGCTTCGGCACCTGCTTGTCGACATCACCGGCAACACCCATCGCGCCGAGTTCTGCATCGACAAGCTGTACAACCCCGATAGCGCCCGCGGCCGGCTCGGCCTGTTGGAGTTACGTGGCTTTGAGATGCCGCCGCATCTGCACATGGCGATGGTGCAGTCGCTGCTGGTGCGCTCGCTGGTGGCGTGGTTTTGGGAGGAACCGCTGCGCGCCCCACTGATCCGTCACGGCGCCAACCTGCACGGCCGATACCTGTTGCCCCACTTCGTGATCCATGACATTGCCGCCGTGGCAGCCGACCTGCGTGAGCACGGCATCGCTTTCGAGACCAGCTGGCTGGACCCATTCACCGAATTCCGCTTCCCGCGCATCGGCACCGCTGTCTGCGACGGTGTGGAGATCGAGTTGCGGGGCGCGATCGAGCCGTGGACCACACTCGGCGAGGAGTCCACCGCCACCGGCACCGCTCGCTACGTCGACTCATCGGTCGAACGCATCCAGGTCCGCATCATCGGCGCCGACCGCCATCGCCACCTGGTGACGTGCAATGGTTACCCGATACCGCTGCTAGCCACCGACAACCCCGACATCCAGGTGGGCGGCGTGCGGTTCAGAGCCTGGCAACCACCCAGCGCGCTGCACCCAAGCATCACGGTCGACGCCCCGCTGCGATTCGAACTCGTTGACATCGCCACCGGAACCTCACGCGGTGGCTGCACTTACCACGTTGCCCACCCCGGCGGACGCGCCTACGACGACCCACCCATCAACGCCGTCGAGGCCGAGGCGCGCCGCAGCCGCCGCTTCGAAGCCACAGGCTTCACCCCGGGCAAGGTTGATATGTCCGGCATTCGGGAAAAGCGGGCCCGGATCTCCACCGACATCGGCGCGCCCGGCATCCTCGACCTGCGGCGCGTGCGCACCGTGCTGCGGTAATGGCATCCGCAGAAATTGCACTGGGAACCAGTGCATCGTCCTCGGCGCGTTCCGATGTCAACCGGCTACTAGACGGGTACCGCGCCGCCCGCGCCCAAGAAGTTCTGTTCGATCTACGCGCTGCCGGTGCAGCAGGCCCGGGAATCGGCTACGACGAATTCGTCGACGAAGCCGGCAACGTGCGACCCAGCTGGACCGAGCTGGCTGACGCGATCGGCGGGCGAGGCCGGGCCGGACTGGACCGGCTGCGCTCGGTGGTGCACCGGCTAATCGACAACGATGGCATCACCTACACCGGGATCGACGCAGGTGCGCTCGCCAGTGACCATGGTGTGGAGCCGGGGCCCTGGCGGCTAGACCCGTTACCGCTGTTGATCTCGGCGGCCGATTGGGAAGTGTTGGAGACCGGGCTAATCCAACGCTCGCGGCTGCTCGATACCGTACTCACCGACCTGTACGGGCCACGCCGCTTGCTCACCGACGGCGTGCTGCCGCCAGAACTGCTGTTCAGCCACCCTGGCTATGTGCGTGCCGCCCACGGTATCGAGGTGCCTGGGCGTCACCAGCTCTTCATGCACGGCTGTGACCTCAGCCGGTTGCCGGACGGCGAGTTTCAGGTCAACGCCGACTGGACGCAAGCGCCCTCGGGAGCCGGATATGCGCTGGCGGACCGGCGTGTGGTCGCACACGCGCTTCCTGACCTCTACGAGACGATCGGGCCGCGGCCGACGACACCGTTCGCGCAGGCACTGCGGTTGGCACTGATCGACGCGGCACCCGACGTCGCCCAGGACCCGGTGGTCGTAGTGCTAAGCCCGGGCATTTACTCCGAAACCGCGTTTGATCAAGCGTATCTCGCGACTCTGCTGGGTTTCCCGCTGGTGGAAAACGCGGACTTAGTGGTGCGCGACGGCAAAGTGTGGATGCGTTCGCTGGGCACGCTCAAACGCGTCGACGTGGTACTGCGCCGCGTCGACGCGGACTATATGGACCCCCTAGACCTGCGTGCCGATTCGCTGCTTGGCGTGGTCGGTTTGGTAGAGGCGCAACATCGCGGAACGGTGACCGTGGTCAACACCCTCGGCAGCGGCATCCTGGAAAGTGCAGGGCTGCTGCGGTTCTTGCCCCAACTATGCGAGCTCTTGCTCGGAGAAGCCCCGCTGCTGCCCGCCGCGCCGGTCTACTGGGCCGGTATCGACAGCGAGCGCTCGCACCTGCTGGCGAATCTTTCATCGTTGTTGATCAAGTCCACCGTAGGAGTGGAAACCCTTGTGGGACCATCGCTTTCGTCAGGTCAACTGGCTGAACTAGCGGCTCGAATCGGGGCCATGCCGTGGCAGTGGGTCGGCCAAGAGCTGCCGCAGTTCTCGGCTGCGCCCACCGATCATGCCGGCGTGTTGTCGCCGGCTAGCACCGGTATGCGAGTGTTCACGGTTGCCCAACGCAGCGGCTATGCACCGATGATCGGCGGCCTGGGGTATGTGCTGGCATCCGGAACTGACGCATATGCACTAAAAACCGTTGCAGCGAAAGATGTTTGGGTGCTTCCAACGGAACGAGTACGCACCGAGACGGTAACTCTTTCGTTGTTGGAGCCGCCAGTGGAGCCGCCGACAAAGATGGGCGCAGGCACCTTGGCAGTGAGCTCGCCGCGGGTGCTGTCCGACCTGTTCTGGATGGGGCGCTACGGTGAGCGCGCCGAGAACATGGCACGGTTGCTGATCGTCGCCCGCGAGCGCTACCACGACTTCCGGCACCGCCAGGACACGGAAGAAAGCGCGTGCGTGCCAGTGCTGATGGCGGCGCTCGGCGAGATCACCGGGACCGACACCGGTGCCGGTGGTGATCAGGCTGAGGTGATCGCCGTGGCCCCCTCGACGTTGTGGTCGCTAACTACTGACCGTGACCGGCCGGGATCTCTGGTGCAGTCGGTGGACGGGTTGGTACTGGCAGCCAGGGCGGTGCGCGACCAATTGTCCAGCGACACCTGGATGGTGCTCGCCGACGTAGAACGCGCGATCGTGCACCAGGCCGAGCCGCCGGACTCGCTGGCCGAGGGCGACGCCTTGCTCGCGTCGGTGCAGGCGCGCACCCTGGCCGGCATGTTGACGCTGTCCGGAGTGGCCGGTGAGTCAATGGTGCGTGATGTCGGTTGGACGATGATGGACATCGGCAAACGCATCGAACGCGCCCTAGCGCTGACCGCCTTACTGCGTGCCACACTCACCGACGTCCGTAGCGCTGCGGCTGAGCACAGCATCATCGAGTCGGCCCTGGTGGTGTGTGAATCATCGGTCATCTACCGCCGCCGCACGGTGGGCAAGATCAGTGTGGCCGCCGTCGCTGAGCTCATGCTGTTCGACGCGACGAACCCGCGGTCACTGGTGTATCAGCTGGAACGGTTGCGCGCCGATCTCGCGGACCTCCCGGGCTCGTCGGGATCGTCGCGCCCAGAACGAATGGTCGCCGAAATCAGCACCCTACTGCGCCGATCCGATCCCGCCCAACTGGAAGAGATCAGTGCCGACGGGCGCCGCGACGTGCTAGCCGAGTTGCTCGCCGCAGTCGACGCCGGGTTGCGCGACTTGGCCGATGCAATCACCACAACCCAGCTAGCGCTGCCCGGCGGCATGCAACCACTGTGGGGACCCGACGAGCGACGGGCCATGCCATGACCCGCATGCTCAACCAAATACATTGGCCGTTAAGCAATCTCACCTAGCTCTCGATGTCCGCCTGCGCTAACACGGTCTCGTTGGTGATCTCCGGCGCCTCCGCAAACGGGGTCATCAACGACATCGCAGCCCACGCGTCACGTGCATAAGAATTCATCTCGTCGGCGTTCACGCGCCAGTACTGCTGGTATTTGGCTTCAGCGGTCGCGATCGCCCCAGTGTTTTGCCCCAACAGGTTGTTCCGAATCAGCGTCTCTCTCTGAGTGATGGTTTCGGCGATCACCGAAGGGGGCACCATCCCCATGTGCGCCGCCCAATAAAGCCACGCCACACGGTGAGTCTCGCGGGCGATCACGCCGGCGTGTTCTGAAATGCGCCACAGCCACGCACAATACGCGGCGACCGCCTGGGTCATCTTCATCGCCACCGCACCCTGCCACACCCCGGTCAGCGTCCTTCCCACGCTATCAATGTCGACAAGTGCTTCATCCAGCGCATCCGACAGCTGCTCCCACGCCTTGCCGGCGGCCAGCATCGACGTATTACCCGGGCCGGTACGCAACTTGACGGCGTTAACCTCCGGTGGTAGCGCTGAGAAATTCAACAACCTTTTTGTTCCTAATCGTTGAGCGGGGGTACTGGTCCTAGGACCAGGGCTGTTTCTAGCGGTCTGCCGGCGGGTGATGTCTGGTGGTTCCCCGGGACCTCGACGTTTATTGCTGTTGGTTTGTGGGATCGGTTGGTTCGCAATGGCGATGGTCGTATGATGGCGCGTTGGCGGGTTGGGGCGTTTCCAGCTCCTCTGGGCTGCGCGGCTTGACCCTTAGTTACGTGAGATGCCTTTCGGTGCGCCACGACTCGCTGCTGCTGGTGTCGAGATGTGTCGTGCTGCTGGTATCGCCTGCCGCGAGATCAGCCCATTTTGTGGACGTTGATGGTCTCGGTGGTTGAGTACTGCTGCGCGGCGTCCGATAGCGAGGTCAGAAACAGGTCATAAATCTCTGTGGCCCGACTCATGACCCCGGCATAGTTCGTGGCCACCTTGCGGAGGTGCGTCGCCACCTTCGCCGATACTTCGTCGGCACCTGGGGCCACCACACCGTTTGTCACCTTGTCCGCTGCCGTATTGCTGGTAACTATGCGATCACCGATGCCAAACAGCACACGCGCCGCTGTCTGTAGTTCCTCGGGGTTTGTGGTCATAAAAGACATGCCGACTCCGCTTCTCCTCTTACCTGCACGATCCCAGATTATTCAACATATGTCTAATAGTCAAAGGGGCGAGGCTGCGTCGTGTAATCGGGCCATGGTTTGCGGTTTTTGCTGATGTTCACCTGGTCTGGGTGATCGCCAAAGCCCGGCAGTTGCACAATAATTCACCACCAACACCATCGGTGACAACAATGCAACACTTCCCACGCCGCAAGAAGTCTTGTTACGCATGGGGTGAGGCTGTCCATCCGGAATACCGTGGTAATCAGGCGTTCCCAACCCATGACCAACGCTGAGGCAGCCGCCGATCAAGGCCGCGTCCGGGGCACCGGGCTTGAGAACGGCCTTCGCCGCAGCCGAACTCGACATCCGCCCGGCGCAAGCGGTTGCGCAGACCAGGCGCTAGCGGCATTGGAACGACACCACTATGTGACTCGAGTGCCAGACGCCGTCGACGCCCGCGCACGCGTCTGACCTACCGGTGGTCGCGGAGTTGCGGGTAGTGCTGCCTGAGGTCGTTCAGGTACTGCGGGGATGTCCGCGTAGCGACGTCGAGGAAACACCGTACCGCCGGTGACTGACTGGACGTGCGCCACGCCAGGGCGATCGGGCTGTGCGGGATGGGTCCGTGTAGTGGGACGAATCGGACTCCCTTGCGGCTGAGGTTGATGAACGAGGTCGGCAGCAAGGAGATTCCCGCTCCGGATGCCACGAGCGCGAGAACCGTTTGTATATGCGGTGATTCGTCCACAATTGGTGGCTCGATGTCGTGTCGACGGAACAGCTCGACAATGTCGGCGTAGCTGGCGGGCGCTGCGCGTCGCGCCCACAGCACGATCGGCTGATCTCCCAACAGCGACGCAGCGATCCGCTCCTGCTCGGCGAGTGGATGGTCGTCGCACACGACGGCCATCAGCGGGTCTTCAACCAGCGTCTGAACTGTTAGCGACGCTTCGTTGACAGGTCCGCGCAGGAAACCAACATCAAGGCGGTGTTCGGCCAGTCGAGCCGCCTGCTCGGGGGCGGACAATTCGGTGACCTGGAGTTTGACGTCCGGATACTCCCGGCGGTGCGCGCGCATGATGTAGGACAAGACACCGTCCACCGCGGCCTGCAAGGCACCGATATGAAGATGACCCAACTGGCCGGCGGCGGCCCGGCGTGCCGCGGCAAAGGCCCGCTCGCCGTGCATGAGCGCCAGCCTGGCCTCATCCAGCAGCGCGTTGCCGGCATCGGTGAGTTCGATCGGGCGGCGGGACCGATCGATGAGATTCACTCCCAGTTGGCGTTCCAGCTTTTGAATCTGCTGGCTCAGTGGTGGTTGGGCGATGTGGAGTCGCTCGGCGGCGCGGCCGAAGTGTCGCTCGTCGGCCACGGTCACGAAGTAGCGCAGCAAACGCAGCTCGGGATCATGCATATACGTAGAATATAAAAGGTGTCCGGATATGTCTTGGACATTGATGATGTCGCGAACTTACCGTTGTCGCAACGGACGGGGGTCCCCAACACAGATAAGGAAGAAATAGCGTATGAGTTTCACCTGGCCTATCGGCGAAGCCGAAGCAAAGTTGCAGTTCTATGACTTGTCGCATCCGTGGGGGCATGGGGTGCCGGCGTCGCCGTACAGCGAAGACGTCAAGATCGAGCGGTTGCAGAACATGGCCAGGGGCCGGGTCTTGACCCAGAAGATCACCACGGTGATGCACTCCGGTACGCACATTGATGCGCCTGTGCATGTGTTTGAAGGCACGCCCTGCGTGCACGAGATGCCATTGAGCGCGTTTTTCGGCACTGGCGTGGTCGTGTCAATCCCGAAGGGCAAGTGGGAAGTCGTCACCGTCGAGGATCTCGAGAAGGCCGCACCTGACATCCGGCCCGGCGACATCGTCATTGTCAACACCGGGTGGCACCACAAATACGCCGACAGCGCCGCGTACTACGCCCATTCTCCGGGATTCTGCAAGGAAGCCGGCGAGTGGTTCGTGGCCAAGGGTGTCAAAGCGCTCGGCACTGACACCCCGGCATTGGACCACCCGATGGCTACCGCACTCGGCCCGCACGGTCCCGGCGAACACGTGGGTGGCCTGCTGCCGTGGGCGGTGCGCGAATACGAGGACCAGACCGGCCATCAGGTGCTCGATGACTTCCCGGAATGGGAGCCGTGTCACCGAGCGATTCTGTCGAAAGGCATCTACGGCTTCGAAAACGTTGGCGGTGAGCTGGAAAAGGTCACCAACAGCCGCGTCACCTTCGCCGCGTTCCCCTGGCGCTGGGTCGGCGGCGACGGATGCATCGTGCGGCTCGTGGCGATCGTCGATCCCACCGGCACCTACCGCATTGAGACGGCGGCGTAATGATCAACCTGACACGCGAGTCCAATCCCGCCGCGGGGCCTCCGTGACACCATCACGCTACAGCTGCAGATCCGCGCGACCGTGACCGCAATCGGCGACTGCGGGTCCTGCTGCTCTGCGCGCGTCAACGATGCGGTTCGCGGCTGCGCCGCCGAGATCGCGCCGCAAGCCCGCCGGATATGGTTCGATACCACCGTCGAGGCACGCGAAAATAATTCGGCAGCAACGGCGTTCGCGCCAGCCAAGAGATTGTGAATCGAATGGCACCTCCGCCGCTTTCGCGTCTGCTGGTAGCCGACTTCTCCCGGGTACTCGCGGGGCCGTTCTGCACGATGACCCTGGGTGACCTGGGCGCAGAGATCGTCAAGGTAGAACGACCAGACGGCGACGACACCAGGGCCTGGGGGCCTCCGTTCGTCGGCGACGAAAGTGCCTACTACCTCGGCGTCAATCGGAATAAGCACAGCATCGTGCTCGACCTGCACGACGCAGCGGACCTTCGGGTGGCCAGGACTTTAGCCGAGCACGCCGACGTACTGGTGGAAAACTTCCGCCCCGGCACCATGGAGCGGTTCGGCCTGGATGAACCGTCGATCCGCAAGGTCAACCCCGCACTGGTGTACTGCAGTATCTCGGCCTTCGGGACCGCCGAGGGCCGCCACCTTGCCGGCTACGACCTGCTAGTCCAGGCGCTCGGCGGATTGATGAGCATCACCGGGCCCGATTCGGACACCCCGACCAAAGCCGGGGTAGCCCTCGTCGATGTCCTAGCGGGGTTGTTTGCGACGGTAGGCATCCTGTCGGCGTTGCATGAGCGGGACCGATCCGGGCGCGGCCAACACGTCGAAATCAACCTGATGTCCGTGCTGCTCTGCGCGCTAGCCAACCAATCAGCCAACTATGTTCTGGCCGAACAGATCCCACGCGCGATGGGAAACGGACATCTCAGCATCGCTCCGTACGACACCTTTGTGACCAGTGACGGCACGATCGTACTGGCGGTAGGAACCGATAAGCAGTTCGGTCAGCTCTGCGACATCTTGGGCACCCCCGAGCTGGCGCGGGATGAGCGATTCTTCACAAACGAGATGCGCGTGCGCAACCGAGTACCGTTGCGCGAGAACCTCGAACGCGCGCTGGCTGCGCACCCGGCCGATTATTGGACGAAAGCCCTTACCGCAGTGGGAGTTCCCGCGGGAGCGGTCAACAATATCGCCGAAGCGTTCACATTCGCCGAGCAACTGGGCCTGCAACCGATCCAGAACACGCAGGACGGCGACAGCCGATTCGGCCGTCAGGTAGCCAGCCCGATCAAGCTGTCCGCCACACCGGTGACCTATCGCACCAGGGCGCCGAGGCTGGGCGAACACAGCGCCAACATCCGCCGTTGGCTCGCCAAACGCGACGCGCGGCGCAGCCAAGCAACGGGCACGAGATGACCACCACCATTTAATTCCGGCTGAATTCGCGCCGTGAATGTTCGCACGCTACGCTACAGCGGTTCACGTGAAGTTAACCTATTGCTTCGTCGCAATACCGTGAGCATCGGCAGTCGCTTCGTGCCACCAACGTCGCCGGTACGGGAGCGCAAACGAACGGTTACTTGACTTTCCCCGTGCAATTGTTCGGGGTTCTTTGAATATGAATAGGAGCGGAGTTTGGCATGCCTTATATGAGCGTAGCCCTCGAGGCGATGGAGTCAGCGGCGCTTTTGGTGGAGCACGTCCGCAACCATACGGTTGACAGCAATGCTGCGGCGGCACCGCGCACGATCGGTGTGGTGCCCCCGGCGGCCGACCGCGTGTCGAGAAAGGTGGCGGTGCACCTCGCCAAGCACGCGGTGAACTATCAGGAAATCAGCGCTGAGTCCGCGACGATCCTTGACCGGTTTGCGACCGCCTTGTTGGACAGCGCAAATGCGTATTCGGACACCGAGGCCGAAAATCGCGAGGGCTTTGTCTGATTTAGTCGATGGCAACACCTGCACAGCAAACGTCAATACGAGCAGCAGTCGCTGCCAGCAGAAAGAATAAAAGAACAAAGCGATGTATTTCGGATTGATACCACCGGAAACTGTCTCCGACGAGATGTATGACGGTCCGGGCTCGACCTCGATGTATGACGCCGCCGAGGATTGGCAAGCTTTGGCGGATGATCTGGATACGGCAGCTACCGGGTTTGACGGCGTGTTTTGGGCGCTGCAGCGAAACTGGATAGGTCCGGCGGCGACACGCATGACCGCGGCGGCATCGCCGTATGCGCAGTGGCTGTGGGCCGCTAGTCGGCACGTCAATCGGACCGCCGAACAGACCAAGCTCCTCGCGCAGGCCTATGACACGGCGTTTGACATGACGGTGCCCCCGGATGCGATCGCCTGGAACCAGACTAGGTTCGAGGAGGCGAGCGCGGACAACGTGCTCGGACTCCGCTCTGCGGAGATCGCGGACCTTGAATGGGAGTATCAGGAGTACTGGATCCAAGACGCCGAGGCGATGGAGACCTACGCAGCTACGGCGTTGGCTGCGTTGTCGGAGGTCGCTCCGTTTGCGGAGGCGCCGCAGATCACCAATGAGGCCGGGTTGTTCTGGCCCGCCACCGTCTAGCGCGCCAACGAGTCGGAGCGGCCGGTACCCGACGGTGGGGTCCGGCCGATCTGGCGAGGGTGCCTGCGTTGCAAGGAAGCGCTGCGCCCCAAAGCAACGCCTGATCGCCTACACGATAAGCTCGGTCCCCTGTCGCTCAAAGGCATGCGGTCACCTTCTTGTCCAGCACCCCTAACCCACGGATTAGCCGCCGACTTTCAGGTCGACGGAACTAGACATAAAAGGAGTTGGTATGCATCGATCGGCGTGGGCGATGGCGGTGTTATGTCTGGCCGCGATCATGGTCAGCTGCTCGCCGTCGGCATCCGCGCCACCGGGATCGTCGGCCCCAGCCGGAGATAACTTGGCCACTCTTCCTACTCGGATGGCCCCCGATGGGGTGGCCATCGAAGTGGGCAACGCCAACGCGCCAAAGACCGTCATGGTGTACGAGGACTTCCAATGTCCTTGTTGCGCTCGCTTCGAACGTGTCAATGGTCCCGAATTGGCGACACGGGCTGCCGCAGGCAGTATCAAGGTGCGCTATGTGATCGCGTCATTGTTGGACGACAAGCTTGGTGGCGAGAGTTCGGCGCGGGCCGCCAACGCCGCTCGTGCCTCCGTCGAGATAGGTGGCTTCCCCGCCTACCACCGGTGGTTGTTCGATCACCAACCGGTTGAGGGTTCAGACGGGTTCACTACCGAGTTTCTGCTGGGTGCCGCCGGTTCTATTCCCGCCCTTAACTCCCCGGCGTTCGGCGATGCAGTGCGCGCGACCAATTACCAACAATGGGTCACGGCGTCCCAGTTGGCGTACCTGACCGCTCAGCGGGCGCACCCAGATGGTGTACCCACCGTGCTGATCGGCTCGATCGATGCTAATGCTGCGCTTTACGATAAACGCGCATTCACCACGCTTCTCGACAGGTAGCGAAGGCCAGTCGGCTACTTCGATCTGGGAATCCGCCAGTGGCCGACTTGGTCTTGCCTCGGCGAGGTAGCACTTGCCGCGCGCGTCGATTACTCGTTGCTCTGCACACCGGCCGCGCTGATGGCCAGGAAACTGGCATCGAGTTGATGGGTGAGTGGCAATCACATGCTGCCCAGTTCCTGCCCAACCGTCTCCCCGCTCCGCGCGAGGGTCAAGTCGCCATTCACGCTCGGTACGTCGTTCGCCTAGGCCTAAACTTCTATAGCGCTATAAAAGTAGACAGTTTAGTATGTTATTTATGGCTACTGGTACGACGACGATTCGGGTGCCTCTCCCAACCCGCGACAGGCTCGCCGCGCAAGCTCGCCAGCGCGGCATCTCAATCGCAGCTCTCCTCGAGGAACTGTCTGACCAGGCCGAACGGCAGGCCGCGTTCGAGGCTGAGCGCATGGCCACCCTGGCCGACGCAGAAATGCCCGAGGTCCAGGACGAGGACCTGGACTGGGACGCCACCGCAGGTGACGGCATTGAGTGATCCACGGCGCGGAGAACTTTGGCTGGTCGCACTCGGCGCGGGACGCGCCGGGGAACCGGCGAAGCACCGGCCGGCCGCGGTGGTCTCTGTCGACGACATCCTCTCCGGCCTTGAATCGGAACTCGTTGTAGTTGTGCCTGTTTCACGTTCGCGCACGTTGTCGCCATTGCGGCCCCGCATCACCGCAATGGAGGGAGTCGAGGTGGATAGTGTCGCTGTGTGTCGGGCAGTGCGCGGGATCACCAAAAGTCGGCTGGTCCGGCCGCTGGGCAAGTTGAGGCCGAACACGATGCGCGAGGTCGAGCGCGCTCTAGCCATGGTTCTCGGAATCGCCTGAACGGCCCCCGGCACATAGAATCCGGCTTCCGGATTCACCGATCATTAACAGCCAACGGCGATACACGGCACTGACGCCTGGATCGAAGCGCTGGTCGACATCGAGAATATGAGGCACCGGTGCGCAGCCCACGGCCAGTGGATGTCCAACAACCCGAAGCAGTGGCGTTCGCCCAGCCGTGACGGTATCGAGATGCGCGAAGTCTCCCCTATGGGCGGACTATTTCCGATGAGGAACGCATCCGTATGTTGCGCTCAGAAGTGATCATCGTCGGCTCACAGGCGATCCTCGGCACCTACACCGAGGATGAACTGCTCTGCTACGCGACCAGGTCGGCTGAAGTCGACCAGCCACTGCGAATCAGGTTCTTTCAACCCCGACTATCGCGCAGTGTCGAGATGAACACTCGCACGGCCGCCTCGGCCCGCTGCGGGTCACCGGCCACCACCGCTTCGACCAACTCGGTGTGCTCGGGCTCGTACGATCCGCAGATCCCGACGGGGTGGGTCTGCATCGATCGCCGTAGCGTTGGCAGTAATAAGTCGTAGAACTGCAGATACACGTCGTTATGGCTGGCCGCGACAATGGCCCGATGCAGCGCCGCGTCAACCGAAATCATCTCAGCACAGGCAAATTTCATCTCGGAGCTGCGGCTCCACAGTTCGTTTCGCCGGGCGAGCACGGCACGTAACTCACCGATGTCGGCGTCATCGCGCCGCCGCGCTGCCAGCACGGTGGCGGTAACCTCCACCGCCTCACGCAATTCCAAGAGGTCACGCTCACGGGCGGCCGCGAAGTATCCAGCGAGCGCGCCGCCGTGCTCGTCGTCGGAAATGACGTACGTGCCCGACCCTTGCCGCCGCTCAAGCATTCCCGCGTGTACCAGGGCCTGCACGGCCTCACGCACTGTGTTACGTGCAGTCCCGGTCATCTCACACAGCGTCGGTTCGGCCGGAATGCGGTCGCCAACTACCCACCGCCCGGACGTGATCTCTTCGCGCAGCTGGTCGCTGACCTGCGCAATAAGCGTCTGGCGGCGAATCGCTTGCACGCGCCCATCCTAGCCGAATTTGACTAATACATCCATTCATCCAATGATTTGGCGGACAACGTTCACCGAGGAGCTCCCATGACGACTGCCACAACGGCTGCGGCGGTCCACGACCCAATCACAAGACAGTCGCTCTTTACCGGGCGAATCATGATCCTCTTGGCGATCGTGCTGTCCTCGCTTGCCCTACGCTCTGCAATCACCTCGCTGACACCCCTGCTTTCACGGGTATCGGACAACATCGGCTTCGACAGCACCATCACCGGCATCTTCGGGATGCTGCCGACCGCCATGTTCGCATTAGCCGGGTTCGCCTCCCCCGCGCTCGGCCGCCGATTCACGATCGAACGGATGGCTCTGGTCGGGGCTGCCGCGACGGCAGCAGGCATCGCCGGCCGCTCAATGATGTCCGGCGTGACCGGACTGTTGGCGCTAACGACGCTGGCGCTCGTCGGCATGGGAATCGGGAACATCGTGACCCCACCACTGATCAAGAGGTACTTCGGTGATCGGGTCGCGCTAATGAGCACCGTCTACCTCACCTGCATCCAGCTTGGCACTCTGATTCCCGCCGCCGCCGCGGTGCCGCTCGCCGACACACACGGCTGGCGCGTGTCGCTCGCCGTGTGGGCGCTGATTCCACTGGCCGCACTGGGGCCATGGACCGCGATCATCATCACTCGCCGTGGCGATGACACCGGCGATCACACCGCCGAGCCACCGAAAACGATTGGGCCGGTGTGGCGCTCGCCAATCGCATGGAGCCTGACCTTCATGTTCGGCATGACATCGCTGATTACGTACACGTTGTTCACCTGGTTACCAGAGATCGTGGCATCGGCCGGTGGCAGCGAATCGCTCGGCGGCGCGATGGTTGCGGTTTTCTCGGGCATCGGGTTCGTCGCAGCGCTCGTTGCGCCCGCATTGTGCGTTAGGTTGGCGAACCCTTTTCCGATTGTCATCGTTTGTGCGTGTTGCTATCTCCTCGGTTTCGCCGGATTGCTGTGGGCGCCGCTGACCGCAACCATCATCTGGGTGCTCTTCCTCGGGCTTGGTCCGACCACCTTCCCTGCGGTGCTGACCTTGATCAATCTCCGCTGCCGCACCGGGGCCGGCTCAGCTGCGCTGTCAGGCTTCACTCAAGGTGTCGGATATCTGATCGCCTGTGCGGGACCACTGCTGTTCGGCGTCCTGCACGATGTCACTGACGAGTGGGTGCTGTCGTTTGGGTTTCTACTGGTCACTGTCGCCGCACTCCTGGTAGGAGGGTACTACGCGTGCAAGCCGCGCTACCTCGAAGACACCTTGGCAACACGGTGATCCCGCGCAACGTCAAGCCGGAACCACACCCGCCCCAAAAATGCTCGCCGTCCGACGAAATACGTTGAAGCTAAGCGGAATCGAACACCCATGGCGATTCACGACGTCGAGGCTTCGAGGCGAGGCTTGTAGATGGCATGCGCCTCTTCGGTCGATGACCAAGCTAACCGTCATACTGGGCGGCACTCAACGGCTTACACCCGGCAAGAAATCGGTCCGGAGGCAAACAAGCCCAGCGCGAGCGTGCCGGAAGAGATCACTGGCGCGTTGGCGAACGCGCTCGCGCAGCCGGGATGGTGAAGTTTCTAGAGAGACGCGGCCGCCGCCATCACCGTGTCGAGACACGCGCCGTCGACATGTTCGAGCGATGATTCCCTATCCGGCAAAGTGACGAGGGACACCCGGTCGTTGAGGACGACGGTTTGCTTTTTAGGGTTTTACCACCTGGGCTTTTGCTATATTTATGGGTGAATCGTTCTGGCTACCGAGCTCCTGAGGAGCAATGGTCACACGTAGGCCATTCCTTCCAGCATCGAAACTGTAAGTGGCGTGGATTCTTTCGGCGTGTCAGTGGTACCCCGTTCATGTTCCGATATGCGTGCTACGCACTTCTACTTTATCTCTGCCGTATACGTATGTTGAGCAGGTGAATTCGTTAGTCGACGGCATCACACCACGAATCCACCCCAAACCCGAATTAACTTCGGTCTAGACCCGCAGCTGGTCTTGTCAGAGGCACACCTGATGGTCAATGCTCTCCCGAACGCAGAGCTGTTTCTCGCCGATTGTGGGCGCAGCCCTATGCACGAACTTCCTGAGATCGTTTTATCCGCGCTGCACGACCTAGATCGACGCAGCAACTCTGCCAGTTCGTGAGCTTATGCGCGGCAAAGGATTTCGCCGTGCGGGATAACAAGCCAACCATTAGGGGCCGCTGCCCAGGCCTGCCATGCTGTAGAGATCTCTTTAAGTTGTGCGGTAGTGGCCAGGCCTAACTGCAGCAGCTCTTTGGCCACGCCGGAATGAAGAATCCGGTCCGCCCACATTCCGCCCCACCATTGGCGGGTTGCCGGCGTCGCGTAGCACCACAGGCTGCCCGTAGGCGTGATGTCGTCGAATCCGGCCTCCAAAGCCCACGACAATAACTGCCGGCCGGCATCGGGTTCGCCGCCGTTGGCGCGCGCCACCTTTTGGTAGAGGTCTCGCCATAAATCTAGCGCCGGCAGCTGCGGGAACCAGATGAAGCCAGAGTAGTCGGCATCTCGGGCCGCCACGATTCCGCCTGGCACACAGACCCGCCGCATTTCCCGCAGCGCCGCTACTGGATTGTCGACATGCTGGAGTACCTGGTGGGCATGGACGACATCGAATGCGTCGTCGGGAAAGTCGAGTCGGTGGACATCGGCGGTCGCAAACGAAACGTTGGGCAGGTTGCGCTGCTGGGCCTCGGCGCGGGCCGCGTTGAGAGCGTCGTCGAATTGGTCGACAGCGGTTACCGATCCGGGCGCGACCCGGGCGGCTAGGTCCGCGGTGATCGTCCCTGGGCCGCATCCGACGTCCAGCACGGACAGCCCCGGCTTCAGGTAGGGCAGCAGGTAGCTTGCCGAGTCCTCCGCCGTGCGTCGCTGGTGACTGCGTAGCACCGACTCATGATGCCCGTGCGGATAGGCGGCTCGGCGTTCGTCGTTCATGATGCACTCCCCTGGTCGGCGCATGATCAGCTTGAAACTAACAAGACTTGCCATATTGTGAAACGCTGTTCTCATAATGCGAGACATCCGACAATAGGTGTCGATCCAAGGCGGACGTTTCCGCCGTCGCTCGAATTGACCCGCCGTGGAGCACGAGCATAGGAGCAGGATTAAGTCCCACCGATGTGAGGGAGTCGACTGTGCGAACAGCCCGCCAGCTGAGCATTACGCTTCCGAATGACATGGCTGACGCCCTAGGCGACAGGGTTTCCGCCAGCGAGTACGCCAGCGAGAGTCGTCACGGCAACGGGTTAGACCTGAACCCGAAGGCACCCAAAGAGTTCACTCACAAGTCTGGCTGCCGCGTAGGCGCATCGGCGTGTCTCACGAACGCTTCAGATTTGAACTTCGTTGGAAGTCAGCCGTGAGATTTTGAAGCGCAGCGTGAGAACCTACACCGACGCCCGTTACCGTGCCATGTTGGTAAATCGCGACAAGTGTAGTTGATGGGCGACAGTGACTGTCTTGGTTGGGCCGTTGCGGTGCTTGGCGAGAATCAAGTCCGCCTCGCCGCCACGCGGATCGTCGCGATCGAAAGCATCCGGCCGGTGCAGCAGGATCACGACGTCGGCATCCTGCTCTAGGCTTCCCGACTCCCGCAGATCAGACAACATCGGCTTCTTGTCGGTGCGCTGTTCGGGACCACGGTTCAGCTGGCTGATCGCCACCACCGGGACTTCGAGTTCTTTGGCCAACAATTTGAGATGGCGGGAGAACTCCGAGACTTCCACCTGCCGCGACTCGAACCGCTTGCCTGACGTCATCAGCTGCAGGTAGTCGACCACAACCAGTTTCAGGTTCGTCTTTTGCCGCAGCCGGCGCGCCTTGGCGCGGATCTCCATCATGGTCAGGTTCGGTGAATCGTCGATATACAGTGGCGCCTCACTGATTTCGCTCATCCGCCGCGCCAGCCGCGTCCAGTCGTCGTCAGTCATCCGGCCCGAACGCATATCGGCGAGCTTGATTTTCGCTTCCGCCGAAAGCAGCCGCATCACGATCTCGGACTTGCTCATCTCCAACGAGAAGATGACGCTCGCCAGGCGATGCTTGATCGAACACGACCGCATGAAGTCCAGCCCAAGGGTCGAGTTGTGCGTCGGCACCATCCCGCGGCCAGCCAGATACAGATGAGCGGCATTGTCCACCTCGACACATCGCACCGGAACGCTGCGCAGCCGCCGCACCGAGTCGATGCGCAGCGCCGGGGCCAGCAATGCGGTGCGCTCACCATGGCGCGGGATGGAGCCGGCCGCGGCGATAGTGTCCAGCCCACAACGCAACTGAGCCGACGTCCGGATGCCGTAACCCGTCGGCCATTGGTGCTGGGCGTCAGCGACAATGACTGTGCCGTCAGAAAACTCGATCTCATAGCACGGCCGGCCCAGCATGACCTCGGTCGCGGCCACCACACGCGTCGGTGCTCCGTCGGCGGCCAGCAACTCGTCACCGACGGCGACATCACCCATCGTCGTCCAACCGGTCGGTGTGGGCAGCGGCGTGTCCAGCGCAAGCGCCTTACCCACACCCGGGCGTGCCGCCACAATGATCATCTGTCCCGGATGCAAACCGTTGGTTACCTCGTCGAGTTCGGTGAAGCCGGTCGGCGCGCCACGCGAGATGCCCCCGTTGGAAGCGATGGCGTCGATCTCATCCATCGTCGGCTGCAGCAGATCCTCGAGCGGGACATAGTCCTCAGAAAGCCGGCGCTCGGCGACGTCGTAGATTTCGGCCTGCGCGCGGTCGACCACCTCGGCCACATCGGCACCCTCAGCGCCGGCGTAGCCGTACTGCACCACCCGCGTACCGGCCTCCACCAGTCGACGCAGCAGTGCCTTTTCCGCGACGATGCCCGCGTAATAACCCGCATTGGCGGCCGTCGGCACCGTCGAGATCAGGGTGTGCAGATACGGTGCGCCACCAATCCGGCGCAACAATCCGCGGCGGTCCAATTCGGCGGCTACCGTCACCGCGTCGGCCGGCTCCCCGCGCCCGTACAGATCCAGGATCGCGTCGTAGACATTCTGGTGTGCGGGACGATAAAAGTCGCCAGGCCGCAGCCGCTCGAGGACGTCGGCAATGGCGTCCTTGCTCAGCAGCATCCCGCCCAGCACCGACTGCTCCGCGGCTAGATCCTGCGGTGGTTGGCGGCCGAAATCTTCACTGGGCGGAGCGGAATCCATGTTGGGGTGCGCCAGGTCATCGACGACCGCCATCGACTCTCACCTCCCCTGACACAAGCACCCTGACAAGCATTCGAACGGACATTCGATAGCCGCTATTCGCAAGCGTAAATCAAGAGCCCGACACTCGCGCCCCAAAACACCCACCACAGTCACGCCGGGACGACGGTAGACGTTGCTGGCGAGTACTCCAAGTGGCCGCTGTTCATGAAGCTGTGCATCGTGTGTGCAAACCCGTGGACACTGTGTGAAACGGGGTGTGGAGAACCTGTGGATCAGTCCGGAGCGCTATCACATCACTGCAGCTAAACGTCCCACAACGCGACAGATATCGTGTGGACAAGAATCTCTTCGGCGTGTCGGGCCAGGTTACTGCGCCGGGCGTGTTGGATTTCAGCCAGATTTTGGAAGCGTTACGTATTGGTAACGATGGATGGCTCTGCAGTTGCCGGAAATAGTTCGCCAGGAACAACCCAGACCGTCTTCCTAGAACACTTTCGAAAGGACTTCACCGCACGAACAAACCCCCGGTGGCAACCGATCAGCGGCCGCCACCGGGGGTCAGCAAACGTTGCGCTGTTAGCTCGCCTCGACGACGTCGAGTGACACCACGACATCGATTTCAGGATGCAGGTGCACCGATACCGGGTGCGTGCCGACGGCCTTGATGTGGGTTTTGGGCAGCCGCACGATTCGCTTGTCGAGGTTTGGTCCGCCCGCCTTCTTGATGGCGGCGACAACATCACCGGCGGTCACGGAGCCGAACAGCTTGCCAGAGTCGGCCGCCGTCTTCACCGGCAGCGAGACCGAGCCCAGCGCCTCGATCGCCGCCTTGATTTCGTTCGCGTGCTCGCGGTCGCGCACCGCCTTCGTGTCGCGGGCGCGGCGGATCTCGTCAGCCTGCTTCTGGGCGCCCCGCGAGGCAACGATCGCCAGACCGCGCGGGAGCAAGAAGTTTCGACCGTATCCGTCCTTGACCTCGACAGTGTCGCCGACGGAACCAAGGTGGTCGACGTCAGCCGTCAGAATCAGCTTCATCGTTTTCGTACTTTCCGTTGGGCTTGCAGTGGTTACCGTCGGTTATCGCGCCGAGGAGGTGAAGGGCAGCAGAGCTACCTCGCGGGCATTCTTCACCGCGATCGCGATGTCGCGCTGGTGTTGCACGCAGTTGCCGGTGACCCGACGGGCCCGGATCTTGCCCCGCTCACTGATGTACGTGCGCAGTAGCGTGGTGTCCTTGTAGTCGATCTGCTGGTCTTTCTTGGCGCAGAAGACGCATTTACGCGCTTTGACCGGCTTCTCCGGCGCTGGACGCCGCTTGGTGGACTTGGCCATGTGTGTATTTCTTTCCGTTTCGTTGTTAGAAGGGGGGTTCTTCGTCGCCGCCGCCGAAGGAGCCCGACGCCGGGGCACTACCCCATGGGTCGTCACCTGCTCCGCCGCTCCCTTGCGCCGGCGCCTGTCGGGATCCGCTGCCGAAGCCGCCGCCCCCGCCGCCGCTGCGGCTGGCCTTGTTGACCTTGGCGGTGGCATACCGAAGCGACGGGCCGATCTCGTCGACCTCGACCTCGACGACGGTGCGCTTCTCACCCTCGCGGGTCTCGAAGGAACGCTGCTTGAGCCGGCCGGTGACGATCACCCGCGCCCCCCGGGTGAGGCTTTCGGCCACGTTCTCCGCGGCCTCCCGCCAAATATTGCACCGGAGGAACAGCGCCTCGCCGTCTTTCCACTCGCTGCTCTGACGGTCATAGATCCGCGGTGTCGACGCCACGGTGAAGTTGGCCACGGCAGCACCGGACGGAGTGAACCGCAGCTCGGGGTCAGCGGTCAGGTTTCCGACAACGGTGATGGTGGTGTCGCCAGCCACAATTTCCTCCCTAATTCCGCCCTGTTCCTCGCCTTGGCGCGGGCGTTAGTCATGAGCGTGTTTTCGGAGAGCCTACGCAAGGGCACCGACCGCGGGCGGTCGTCCGACTAGTGCTGTATTTGGCCGGCTGCCCCCACAAGCGGGGGGACCCCCACCTCGCCCTGCCGGTCATCGTCGTCAGGCTAGTGCTTGTCGGTGCGCATCACCTTGGTGCGCAGCACCGACTCGTTGAGGCTGAGCTGGCGGTCGAGCTCGGACACGGTAGCCGGCGCCGCCTTCAGGTCGATGACAACGTAGATGCCTTCGGCATGCTTGGCGATCTCGTAGGCCAGCCGGCGCCGGCCCCAGATGTCGACCTTACCGATGGTTCCACCGTCCTTGCGGACGACGTTGAGGAACGTCTCCAAGGACGGGCCGACGGTGCGCTCGTCGAGCGTGGGGTCAAGAATGACCATGATTTCGTATGGACGCATGGAAACCTCACCACCTCCTCTGGTCTGTACGGCCACGGTCGATCCGCGGCAGGAGGGTCGCCTGCGTCGGCAACGGCCCCAGGCTACCGGATGTCGGGCTGACCGGAAAAATCCGGGCCATCAGCCAATCGGTCAGTTCCGGCTGCGCCGGTATTCGTCCGCCCTGGCCTTCGTCGCCGCGTCGGCCTTCGCCAGCGTGCCCGAGCCGAACGGCGGCTGCGGGTCGTATTCGATGAGCAGCTGAGCAGCCTGCGCGGCTGGTCGATCGACAAGGAGCTCAACCAGCCGCAAGGCCATGTCAATACCGCTGGAGACCCCCGCGGCGGTGATGATCCGCTGCGAGAGGTGCTCGACGACACGTTCAGGCACATAGTGCGCGCCCAATTTGTTGAGCAGGTCCGCGGCGCTCCAGTGCGTCGTCGCGGTGAGTCCCTCGAGCAGGCCGGCTGCGGCAAGCAGCAGCGCGCCAGTGCATACCGAGGTGGTGAACTTGGTATGCCGATGCACCGATTGCAGCCAAACACAGAAGGCTTCGTCGTGAACCAGCTGACGGGTTCCGACACCACCGGGGAACACCACCACATCGGGTGCACCGACTTCGTCCAAGGTCGCGTCGCAAGTGAGGCCGAGCATCCCGTTTTCGGTGCGCACCTCTCCCCGCTGGTGCCCGACAAACACTACGTCAATCGACGGAATGCGTTGCAGCACTTCGTAAGGGCCGACGGCGTCGAGCGCGGTGACCCGTTCGAACAGCGGGATGGCTACCTGCATCATGGCTGCCCGGGGGCGGCAGCTGTTTTAGCGTCGGCCAGCTCAGTTTGAGGTACTGATGGTGCTGCCGGCGCGACCGCCCGCCGCATCCCGGCTGGACGCAGCCAGTCCGGCAACCAACCCGGCGGGGCGTCCGGGGCGCGGTCGAAAGGCCCGCCCGCCGGATCGTCCACCCGTCCACCCAGCCGCACCAGATCCTCGTCGGGCCGATAAATCTGGCGGATCACCAGCGCGCACAGCGCCACGACCGCGATGTCTCGCAGCAGCACCGTCGCGGTGAACCACTGCTCCGGGAGTGAACGGCTCGGATTGCCGTACAGGTAATACATCCGCGGCACCCACACCAGGGCATCGATCGTCATCCATGCCAGCAGCACCCGGCGGTGCGGCAGGGCCAGCACTGCCAGCGGCACCAGCCACAGCGAGAACTGAGGGCTCCAGACCTTGTTGGTCAACAGGAATGCCGCCACCAACAAAAACGCCAGCTGCGCCAGTCGCGGCCGCTGCCCAGCAGTCAATGCGATGTAAACGATTGCCGCGCAACACAATGCGAACAACACCGTTACCACGGCGTTGAGCGCCAGGGGCGGCTCCCAGAAGCCTAGCTTGGGATCGAAACCGCGCCAGCCAGTCAACGATTTCACGACGTTGTACAACGAGTCCATGTCATCGCCGCGGCGGGCGTTGAGTCGGAAAAACTCCGACCAACCCCGCGGGAAAAGCAGTAGCACAGGCAGATTCACCAACAACCAGGTCACTGCCGTGGTCACCGCGGTGCGGGCCACACCCCCGAGGCGCCCGGTGCGGATGCCCAACACAAACAACGGGACCAAAAACAGCAGCGGATAGAGCTTGGCCGCGGCGCCTAAGCCAATCAGCACACCGGCAAGTACCGGTCTGCGCCGCGCCCACGCCAGCAATCCACCAGTCGCGAATGCCGTTGCCAACGCGTCGAAGTTGGTGAATATCTGAAAGATCACCAGCGGAGACGCGGCCACCAAGGCCCCATCCCATATCCGGCGACCGGCCAGCGCCGCGGTGGCCCAGATGGTCGCTAACCAGGCCAGCGCCAGCCCGAATGCGGCGACGTCGAAGAACATCACCACCTCGGCGATCACTGGTACAGCGACGAGTTTGCTTAGCGCCGTGTAGGTCTTGGCGATCGCCATCGAAACATACTGATAGATACCGGTTAGCACCGGATATTCCATGTATCGCACCGCGGGCCGACCGTCGTAGCGGGTCTGCGGTGTGCCGCTGCTGTCGGTTTCGATCCAGCTCGATTTGTACGGAAACTTGCCCTGGTTCAACAATTCCGCGCCGTAGAGCGGCACCGTGTCGGAGTAGCACAACTCGTAATACGCGCGTTGGTTATCCCAGTTGGCGACCCGCTGATCGCCCGGTCCCGTTCCAGTGGTTTGCAAGCAGGCCGCCTTCGTTGACCAGCCGAGCGCCAGGAATATCAGCCCGATGAGAAACATCACCCGCAGCGGTGTCATCAGCCAGCTACGGCCGATCAGCGCGTGGCGGCCTACCGGTCCACCGATGACATCTGCTAGGGCGGCGCCCAAAAAGTCAGTGCGGCTGGGGCAATCGCGGTCATCGGCGCTCCGACGATCGGCGGCCAACGGTCGCGGCGAGATAGTGGCGCTCTGCGTCGCAGCGTTGATCATGGTGGCGGCGTTGAAGCTGTCGGGCTGGGCGATGCCGGCGGCGGCGGCGCGAGAGTGATCGTCGTGGGCGGACCGACCGGGATGGTGATGCCCGGCGCCACCTCGATAGTGGGCTGGATAACGGTTTCCGAAGGCGGCGGCGGTGCCGCTGGCGGCGGGGGCGGGGGCGGCACACCTGCGTAGCCACCTATCTCGGTCGGCTTGGGGAAGCTCTCGTTGGCGGTGCCCTTCAGGGCGCCATCCATCGTCGACTTCCAGATATCCGACGGCAGGCCGGAGCCGTAAACCGCCGCGCCTGAAGCGGTTACCAGCGGCACATTGTCTTCGACGGTACCCACCCACACCGCCGTCGACAGCGACGGTGTGTAGCCGACCATCCAGGCGTCCTTGTTGGCGGTGGTATCGCCCAGCTGCACCGTGCCGGTTTTGGCTGCCGACGGCCGCCCGCTGGCCAAGTTATGGCCACGCGAATAGCCGGCGATCGGCTGCATCGCCGCGGTGACGTTATCAGCGACGGCTTTGGCGATGCGCTGGTCGCCGCTGTTGTCGCTGGTGCTGGCGTCGAAAAGTACCTGGCCCTCCGCATTAACGACTTTTTGCACGAAGTGCGGTCGGTGGTAGACGCCGGACGCGGCCAACGTGGCATATGCCGAGGCCATATCGATCACGCGGGTTTCGTACTGGCCCAGCACGATTCCGTTGTTGGGCGGTCCGCCGTTGCCATCCTCGGACAGTGTGTGCGCTACACCAGGGAAGCTGCTCGCGACACCGGCTTGGTGCGCGGCGTCCGCGACGGCCTGCGGTCCATTGCGGAGTTTGAGCATCAGCCGGTAGTAGGAGGTGTTCAACGAGAGCTTGAGCGCCTCAGCGATATTGCAGGTCCCACAACTCTCGCCTTCGTCGTTGGTGATCTTGATGCCGTCGACGGTGAGCGGGGAGCTGTCGACCTGGTAGCCCAGGCCGATGCCTTGCTCGAGCGCGGCGACGAGCGCGAAAACCTTGAACGACGAGCCGGTTTGCAGCCCAGCTTGAGCGAAGTCAAAACCGTTGCCATCAGCACCGCCGTAGTAGGCACGTATCGCGCCGTTATGTGGGTCGATCGAAACGACGGCGGCCCGCATATCGGGATCCTGCCCGTCCAGGTATTTCGATACCGCCTTCTCGGCCGCCCGTTGAGCCTGCGGATCGACAGTGGTGGTGACCTGCAGCCCCTGGGTGTTCAAGGTTTGCTCGTCGATGTTGAACAGTTCGAGCAGCTCTTTGGTCACCTGACGCTCGATAAGACCATTGGGTCCCGTGGTCTGATTCTGCGCACGCGCCTGATCAGGCGGAACAGTCGCGGGAAACAGCTGTGCCGAGCGGTCACTCGGCGACAGAGCCTTGATGTCCACCATGCCGTCCAACACCCAGTTCCAGCGGGCGGTAGCACCCTGGAGATCGATGGCCGGGTCCAAAGCGGACGGCCGCCGAATTAGCGCCGCCAGCAGTGCCCCTTCGGAGACGGTGAGCTGCTCCACGGGCTTGTCGAAATAGGCCTTGGCAGCGGCCGAAATTCCGTAGGCGCCTCTGCCGAAGTAAATGATGTTCAGATAGGCCTGCAGCACATCGTCTTTGGACCACTCGCCCGACATTTTGGTGGCGATGACCAGTTCCTTAGCCTTGCGCATCAAACCGCTAAACCCGTGTTGCGCAGAACCGACCAACGCGTTCTTCACATACTGTTGGGTGATCGTTGACCCGCCCTGCAGATCGCCGCTGCCGAAGAGGTTGTTTTGCACCGCCCGCGCGAAGGCTCTGAAGTCGAACCCCGGGTTCGAATAGAAGTTGCGGTCCTCTGCGGCGATCACCGCCTGGCGGACCTGCACCGGCACTTGACTCAGGTTGACATCGACCCGGTTACCTTCGGGCGGAACAATTTTGGCGATCTCCGAGCCGTCGCTGGCCAGGATCGTCGAGACCTGGTTGGTACGGATGTCGCCTGGTCTGGGAATGTCGACGATGAAGTAGGCCATGGTGAAGGTGACGATGGGCAACAACAACACCACCACCGCGGCGAGATACAGCGAGCGCCGCACCCAGCGCCAGTTCACCTGACGGTTGAGTTGCTGCAGCCAAGTCCGGTTGGGCTCCGGTCCAGGCGCCCTCCAGCCAGGCCCGGCAGGGCCGCCGGGCGGCTCGGGTGGCGGCGGCGGACCACCCGGTGGACGGCGTCCGTAAGCGAGCCTGCCACCACCCCCGGTCGCTGCCGACCGGCCGTCCAGCGCGGCCGTGACCTCGTCAATAGGGTCGCGCCGCGGGGACACCGACATCGGGAGTGCCGAGTGGAAGGGCGCAGCAGGCGGCGGACCATCCAAGGCAGCCTTGACAGCCTTGAGGGGGTCCACCCGCCCAGCCGACCGCTCGTCGGTGACCGGCGGGATGATCGCTGTCATCCGGTCGTCGGGCGGAACTTGACGACGCTGGCCCGGCCGATCAGTCGCTGGCCCGCTCGCGTCCCTAGGCGACTGATCGTGGCGTCCTTCGTTATTCACTGTTATTCACTGGCCGTGCGGGCGCCGTTGCGCGCCGTCCGGGTGGCCCGGCTGCCCCTGGGCGGCGGGGCCGACCGTGCCGCACCGAGCACATACGACTTGACCAAGTGATTCCAGCTGCAGGTGCGGCATACCTCCACCACGTGGACAGCGAACTCGGCGTAACGTGTGGCCAGCAAGACCAACTCCTCGGCGGTGCGCGCCGACCCCGAGACCGCACCCAAGTGATCGCCGAACACCCACGACACGAGTGTGAGCTGTTCCTTTCGGCAGATCGGGCACATCACCTGGCTCGGTTTCCCGTGAAATTTGGCCGCGCGCAGCAGATAGGGGTTTGCGTCACACACCTCGGACACTCCGGTGCGTCCCGAGTACACCTCGGCCAGCAGCGAGCGCCGCCGAAGCGAGTAGTCCACCACCTGACGCTGCAGTCGCACGGTGACCAGAGTACGTGCCCAACCGCACCCACCGAAACGCAAACCTGACGCCGTTGCCCACCCGTTCCAAGCCTGCGCCGCGGGTATTTGTCATCACCTTGGTCGCTGAACTTCTACCATCAACCCCGTGACCAGATGGCTCGGAAGCCTCCCCAGTGGCGGCCATGGCGGGGCAACCAGCGCGACCCGAGCCAAAGACAGCGACCGCCAAGACACCTGCAAGATCCTCGACAACGCCCTCAATGATGGCGAGCTCTCCATGGAAGAGCACCGGGAACGGGTCGCTACCGCCACCAGCGCCGTCACGCTAGGCGATCTGCGCGCCTTAGTGGCCGATCTGCAGGCCAACAGCGCCTTGGTCCAGCTGCCTCCTAGCACACCGGCCACATCACTGTCGACGTTGCCGAAGTCGCGCGGGTGGGCCACCTTGGCGACCGCCTTCGTGGTGGCGGTGCTGCTGGGCGTCGGCATCGGCTGGGGCCTTTACGGCAATACCGGATCGCCACTGGACTTCACCACCGATCCCGGAGCCAAGCCCGACGGAGTCGCGCCCGTGGTGCTGACCCCGCCGAGGCAACTGCAATCGCTCGGCGGGCTCACCGGCCTGATGGAGCAGACCCGCAAAAGATTCGGCGACACCACCGGCTTCCGGTTGGTGATCTACCCGGATTACGCGGTGCTCGACCGCCGCGATCCGGCCGACGATCGCCGGATGCTGAGCTACACCTACCGCGGTGGATGGGGCGATCCGACCAGCGCCGCCAAAAGCAGCGGCGACGGGGCCGTGCTGGTTGACCTCAGCAAATTCGACCCGAAGACGACCGTGGGCATCCTGCGAGGTGCCCCGGAAACCCTCGGCATCAAAGCGTCCGACGTCAAAACCAGATACCTGGTCATCGAGCCGGCCACCGATCCGACCACACCCGGGGCGCTGTCGCTGTCGCTGTATGTCTCCAGTGATTACGGCGGTGGCTACCTCGTCTTCGCCGGTGACGGCACCGTCAAACAGGTGAATTACCCTTCATAGCGGCGCATACACCGGGTGGTGTTGTCGCAAATATATCGACGCGATACGATGGCGCGAGGCGTCGGAGCGTCGTAACTAGCCAAGCCAAGGGGGTGACTCGATGCTGGAGCTCGCCATCCTGGGTCTCCTTATTGAATCGCCGATGCATGGCTACGAGTTGCGGAAACGGCTGACCGGGTTGCTCGGCGCATTCCGGGCGTTTTCGTATGGCTCGCTTTACCCCGCGCTGCGTCGGATGCAAGCCGACGGGTTGATCGCCGAGAATGCCGCACCGGCCGGGACTCCGGTGCGGCGTGCCCGGCGGGTTTACCAACTGACGGACGCGGGCCGTAGGCGCTTCGGCGAGCTGGTGGCCGACACTGGTCCGCACAACTACACCGACGACGGCTTCGGGGTGCACCTGGCGTTCTTCAACCGCACACCGGCAGAAGCACGGATGCGCATCCTGGAAGGCCGCCGCCGTCAGGTCGAGGAACGCCGCGAGGGTCTACGCGAGGCGGTGGCGCGAGCCAGCAGCTCGTTCGACCGTTACACCCGCCAACTGCATCAACTCGGGCTCGAGTCCAGCGAACGCGAAGTTAAGTGGCTCAACGAACTCATTGCCGCTGAACGGGCACTGCCCGGCCGCGCCGAGCAGACGTAAACCGCTGTACGACCCAACACCAATCGAGCAATACCCAAGACCATCCCGAAACACTCGAGACACGAGGTTATGAGGTTAGGAGAACGCCCTATGAGTGAGCACAACCCAGCAGGGGCGCCAGGGGCGTCGACCGAGGTAAGAGTCGCCATTGTCGGCGTGGGCAACTGCGCGTCCTCGCTGGTTCAGGGCGTCGAGTACTACCAAAACGCCGACGACACCTCCACGGTGCCCGGTCTCATGCATGTCCGGTTCGGCCCCTACCACGTGCGCGACGTTAAGTTCGTAGCGGCCTTCGACGTGGACGCCAAGAAGGTCGGCTTCGATCTGTCGGACGCGATCTTCGCCTCGGAGAACAACACCATCAAGATCGCCGACGTGGCGCCCACCAATGTGGTGGTGCAGCGCGGGCCGACGCTGGACGGCATCGGCAAGTACTACGCCGACACCATTGAGCTGTCGGACGCTCAGCCCGTCGACGTGGTCCAAGCGCTGCGGGACGCCAAGGTCGACGTGCTGGTGTCCTACCTGCCGGTGGGTTCCGAAGAGGCCGACAAGTTCTACGCCCAGTGCGCCATCGACGCCCGCGTGGCGTTCGTGAACGCGCTGCCGGTGTTCATCGCCTCTGACCCGGTGTGGGCCAAAAAGTTCGCCGACGCCAAGGTGCCGATCGTGGGTGACGACATCAAGAGCCAGGTCGGCGCGACCATCACTCACCGGGTGATGGCCAAGCTGTTCGAGGACCGCGGTGTGCAGCTGGACCGCACCATGCAGCTCAACGTGGGCGGTAACATGGACTTCCTCAACATGCTTGAGCGCGAGCGGCTGGAGTCCAAGAAGATCTCCAAGACCCAGGCCGTGACGTCGAACGTGCATCGGGAATTCAACGCCAAAGACGTCCACATCGGTCCTTCCGACCACGTCGGCTGGCTTGATGACCGCAAATGGGCCTATGTGCGGCTGGAGGGCCGCGGTTTCGGTGACGTGCCGCTGAACCTGGAATACAAGCTCGAGGTGTGGGACTCGCCGAACTCGGCGGGCGTCATCATCGACGCGGTGCGCGCGGCAAAGATCGCCAAGGACCGCGGAATCGGCGGGCCAGTGATCCCGGCGTCGGCCTACCTGATGAAGAGCCCGCCGAAGCAGCTATCCGACGAGATCGCGCGTGCCCAGCTCGAAGAGTTCATCAACTTGCGAGAGTGCAAGTAGCGACGGCCTTTCTTGGGAAATGCGTCGCCGCTTGCACTTTCGCGGCAGACTAGCTCAGTGACCGAGATGTCTGAGGACGGGCTGGCGGAATTGTCTGAGTTCGCGCTGCTGTCCGAGAACGCCGAGCAGGCCGGCGTGGTGGGTCCGCTGCCCGCCGTACAGCGGGTCGACACGGACACGGCGGCCGGCAGAATCAGCGCGTTGCGCTGGGGTAGCACACCCCCGCGCGTCGTCTTTTTGCACGGCGGCGGGCAGAACGCGCACACCTGGGACACCGTGATCGTTGGTGTTGGTGAGCCAGCACTGGCGATTGACCTTCCCGGACACGGCCATTCCGCCTGGCGTGCGGACGGCGACTACTCGCCGCGCAGCAACGCCGCCACCTTGGCGCCGGTGCTGCACGAACTCGCATCGGGTGCTGAACTGGTGGTCGGCATGTCGCTGGGCGGGTTGACCGCAATACGGCTGGCCGCGACGGCGCCCGACCTGGTGAGTGAACTTGTCCTCGTCGACGTAACCCCCTCGGCGTTGCAGAGGCATGCCGAGCTGACCACCGACCAGCGCGGAACGGTAGCGCTGATGCACGGCGAGCACGAATTTCCAAGCTTTCAGGCCATGCTGGACCTCACGATTGCCGCAGCGCCGCACCGCGAGGTGAAGGCGTTGCGCCGCGGCGTGTTCCACAACTCCCGGCGGCTTGACAACGGCAACTGGGCGTGGCGCTACGACACCATTCGCACCTTTCCCGACTTCGCCAGTCTGTGGGACGACGTCGACGCGTTGTCGGCGCCCGTCACGCTGGTGCGCGGCAGCGCATCGGGCTTCGTCAGCGACAATGACGCGGCCGAACTCAGTCGGCGCGCCAGACAATTCCGGGGTGCCCGCGTCGTCGAAAACTCGGGGCATTCGGTGCAAAGCGACCAACCGCGCGCGCTGATCGAGATCGTTCGCGGAGTTCTGGCCGCATGACTACACCGCTTCGCCATCCCATTCGCATCGGTGTACAGCTGCAGCCTCAGCACGCCCCGCACTACCGCACTATCCGCGACGCCGTACGCCGCTGCGAGGACATCGGTGTCGACATCGCCTTCACCTGGGATCACTTCTTCCCGCTCTACGGGGATCCCAACGGCCCGCACTTCGAATGCTGGACCGTTTTGGCGGCCTGGGCCGAGCAGACGTCGCGTATCGAGATCGGCGCCCTGGTGACGTGTAACTCCTACCGCAACCCGGAGCTGCTGGCCGATATGGCCCGTACCGTCGACCACATTTCGGACGGCCGGCTTATTTTGGGGATCGGGTCGGGCTGGAAAGACAAGGACTACCTCGAGTACGGCTACCAGTTCGGCACCGCCGGCAGCCGCCTCGACGACCTGGCCGCCGCGCTGCCCCGGATCAAAACGCGGCTGGGCAAGCTGAATCCAGCACCGATCCGCGACATCCCGGTGCTGATCGGTGGCACTGGCCCGCGCAAGACCCTGCGCCTGGTCGCCGAGCACGCCGACATCTGGCACGGCTTCACCACCGCCGAAACCTACCCGGCGGCCGCGGCCGTCCTGGACGAGCACTGCGCCGCCGTCGGACGGGACCCAGCCACCATCGAACGGTCCGCCGGGGTAGATAACAACAACGACCTGATCGCCAGTGCCGAGGGCCTCATCGCCGTTGGCGTGACGCTGCTGACGGTCGGCTGCAACGGTCCGGATTACGACCTCACCGCCGCCGAGACGCTGTGCCGCTGGCGCGATAGCCGGTGAGATCGAGTCCGCTTCGTCCGCCAAATACCGGATAGCAGGTGCCAATTCATGAGAAACTTGCCAGCGCTGATGGCCGCCGCGGGGGGCTGAAAGAGACTCGAAGAAGCTATGCCGAAGAAGTATGGGTTCAAAGAGAAGGACCAGGTTGTTTCGCACATTCTGAACCTGGTATTGACCGGTCAGCTCCGCAGCGGCGACCGGGTGGACCGCAACGAGATCGCGCACGGCCTGGGGGTAAGTCGCGTCCCCATCCAAGAGGCGCTGGTCCAACTCGAACACGACGGCATCGTGTCGACCCGGTATCACCGGGGCGCGTTCGTCGAGCGGTTCGACGAAGCCACCGTCCTCGAACATCACGAACTCGACGGCCTGCTCAACGGGATTGCCTCGGCGCGCGCAGCCGCCAACCCCACGCCGCGGATCCTGGGCGAACTCGATGCGCTCATGCGAGCCCTGCGCACCTCGATGGAATCGCGGACCTTTGCCGACGTCGCAAGCGAATACCGGCGCACCGTCAACGATGAGTACGCAGGACCTCGGCTGCACGCCACCATCCGCGCCTCTCAGAATCTCATCCCGCGCGTGTTCTGGGCGACCTACCAAAAAAACGGCAGCGACGACATTTTGCCGTTCTACGAAGACGAGAACTCCGCAATTCACCGGCGCGACCCGGAAGCTGCGCGGGCCGCGTGCGTCGGGCGCTCACACCGGATGGCCCAGACGATGCTGGCCGAACTGGTCCGACGCCAAGTGCTCGTCTCACCCGACGGCCCCCAGACCGGGGTGCCCGATCCACTTCGGATGCCCGCGGGACTCGATGCGACCTGCCGCCCGCCGTCGATCGCGCTGTAAAGCAGGCCGAGCTGCCGGCTGCTCGATACGGTGGCAGTGATGAGTTTCTGCGACGCGCGCGCCACAGGCCACGGAAAGCTGCTTTCAGTGGCCGCGACGATGCTGATGGTGTGCGGCTTGACGTGGACTGCACCGGCTGCGCCCGCGCACGCCGACAGAAACCAGTGCGCGCCGGCCGGGGTGGACAGCGCGACCGTGTTGCCCAAGAACCTCACCAAGGGGGCAGCCATCGGCCAAGACCAGCAGGACACGACGGCCACCGTCGCGCCGCTGAGTTCGGTGCGCATCGACGCATTGGGACTCGGCACGCCAGGCGTACTGACCGTCGGCACCCTGTCCGACGCCCCGCCGAACATCTGTATCAATCCCACCGGCCAATTCAGCGGCTTCGACAATCAACTGTTGCGCGCCATCGCCGGCAAACTGGGCCTGCATGTCCGCTTCGTCGGCACCGACTTCTCCGGGCTGCTCGCCCAAGTAGCGTCCCGGCGTTTCGACGTCGGCTCGGCGTCGATCAAAGCCACCCCGGCGCGGCGGCGCACCGTGGCCTTTACCAACGGTTACGACTTCGGCTACTACTCACTCGTGGTGCCCCCCGGCTCAGCGATCACCAAATTCAGTGAGCTGGCCGCCGGACAACGTATCGGCGTTGTCCAGGGCACCGTCGAGGAGTCATACGTCGTCGAGACGCTGCACCTGCAACCGGTGAAGTATCCCGACTTCGCCACCGTGTACACGAGTCTTAAGAGCCGACAGGTCGACGCCTGGGTAGCGCCGGCGGCGGAAGCAATGGCCGTGCTGCAATCGGGTGACCCGGCGGTAATCGTGGCCAACACCTTCAGCCCCGGCGATTTCGTGGCCTACGCGGTCGCCAGAGAAAACCAGCCGCTAGTCGACGCGCTCAATTCCGGGCTGGACGCCGTCATCGCCGACGGGACGTGGGCGAACCTGTACACCCAGTGGGTACCCCGCTCCCTGCCGCCGGGCTGGAAGCCCGGGTCGAAAGCCGTCGCGGCGCCGAAGCTGCCCGACTTCGCTGCGATCGCCGCGCGTCACCACCGCAAGCAGGTGGGTCCGGCCGCGCCGAAGTCTGCGCTGGCGCAATTGCGCGACTCCTTCTTCGACTGGGATGTCTACCGGCAAGCCATTCCTACCCTGTTCACCACCGGGTTGCCTAACACGTTGATCCTGACCGGAAGTGCCAGCGTCATCGGGCTGCTCCTCGGCATGGCGCTGGCGGTTGCCGGGATCTCCCACTCCCGCTGGCTGCGCTGGCCGGCGCGGGTCTATACCGATGTTTTTCGTGGTCTTCCCGAAGTGGTGATCATCCTCATCATCGGGCTGGGCATTGGGCCGCTGGTGGGCGGGCTGACGAATAACAACCCCTACCCGCTCGGCATTGCCGCGTTGGGGCTGATGGCCGCCGCCTACATCGGCGAGATTCTGCGCTCGGGGATCCAGAGCGTCGACCCCGGGCAGCTCGAAGCCTCCCGTGCGCTCGGGTTTAGCTACTCGGCCGCGATGCGACTGGTGGTGGTGCCGCAGGGAATACGGCGGGTGCTGCCGGCACTGGTCAATCAATTCATCGCGCTGCTGAAGGCCTCCGCGCTGGTGTACTTTTTGGGTTTGATCGCCCAACAGCGAGAGCTGTTTCAGGTGGGCCGCGACCTCAACGCGCAGACCGGCAACTTGTCGCCACTGGTGGCGGCCGGCGCCTTCTACCTGATATTGACTGTTCCGTTAACGCATTTGGTGAACTACATCGACGCCCGACTTCGCCGCGGCCGCGCCGCAGTCAAGCCACAAGAGACCCCCGACATGCTCGTGTCGACGTTCGGCCAGGAGATGACGTGACCAGCGCCACCGCACAACGTCCGTCAGTATCGTTGGCAGCCAAAGATATTCACCAAACTCTTGGCGGGACCGCGGTGCTCTGCGGTGTCGATATCGAGGCCCCCGCGGGCAGCACGGTGGCCGTCATCGGACCCTCTGGGTCAGGCAAGTCAACACTGCTTCGCACGCTGAACCGGTTGCATGAGCCCGACAGCGGCGACATTCTGCTCGACGGCCGGTCGGTGCTGCGCGACGACCCCAACGAGCTACGCCAGCGCATTGGCATGGTGTTCCAGCATTTCAATCTGTTCCCGCACCGCACTGTGCTCGACAACGTGGCGCTCGCACCGCGCAGGTTGCGACGGCTATCCGCCGACGCGGCACGGGAGCTGGCGTGGGCACAGCTGGACCGAGTTGGCCTGAAGCACAAGGCCGATGCCCGACCCAGCGCGCTGTCGGGGGGCCAACAACAACGGGTCGCGATCGCCCGTGCTCTGGCGATGGCTCCGCAGGTGATGTTCTTCGATGAGGCGACGTCGGCGCTGGATCCCGAAATGGTCAAGGGGATTCTGGAACTTATCAGCCACCTCGGCGACGAGGGAATGACGATGGTCGTCGTCACCCACGAAATGGGCTTCGCCCGGTCAGCATCCGACACCGTTGTTTTCATGGATCACGGCAAGGTCGTGGAATCCGGGACCCCGGAGCAGATATTCGAGGCCGCGCAGACCAACCGCCTACAGCGGTTTCTGTCCCAAGTACTTTGACGCATGCGTGAGGTCCCTTCAACGCCCAACATATCGCGTTAGACTGCCGACTTATGGCGGACAGCGAAACCACCGCGCCTGAGGTGACGGAGCTGGCGGACGGGCTGCACCGTGCGCTGTCCAAACTGTTTTCGATCCTGCGCCGCGGAGACCCCAACGGGGCGGCGGCCGGTGACTTGACGCTGGCGCAGCTGTCCATCCTGGTCACGCTGCTCGATCAAGGCCCCATCCGGATGACGGATCTGGCCGCCCACGAACGGGTGCGGACTCCCACCACCACCGTGGCGATCCGCCGGCTGGAAAAAATCGGGCTGGTGAAGCGCTCGCGTGATCCGTCTGACCTGCGGGCCGTGCTTGTCGACATCACCCCGCGCGGGCGCGCGGTTCATGGCGAGTCGCTGGCCAACCGGCGCGCCGCCCTGGCCGCGATGCTCAGTCAGCTCCCCGCCGCCGATCTGGACACTCTGAAAAATGCGCTGGCGCCGCTGCAGCGCCTGGCCTCCGGCGAACCGGTATCCGGCCCGGCCGGCGACACGCCCGCGTGCAAGCAGGCATGAAAGTAGCTAATTCTCACTGAGATTGGACGTATACGTAAGCTCGGACGCATGCCAACTGCACTCATCACCGGCGCCGGCGGCGGTATCGGTTCGGCGATCGCCACCGCGCTGGCCCCGACGCACACCCTACTGTTGGCCGGTCGGCCCTCGGCCCGGCTGGACGCTGTCGCGGACCGGCTCGGCGCCACAACCTTCCCGCTGGACTTGACCGACACCGCCACAATCGAGGCCAGCTGCGAAGTCATCGACGAACTCGATGTGCTGGTGCACAACGCGGGGTTGTCCATTCCCGGCCGCGTCGCGCAATCGTGCGTCGACGAGTGGCGTGCTACCTTTGAGGTCAATGTCTTTGGGGCGGTAGCGCTTACATTGGCGCTATTGCCAGCGCTGCGACGCGCTCGCGGTCGAGTGGTGTTCGTCAACTCTGGGGCAGGACGCAACGTTTCGGCGGGGATGGCCTCTTACTCGGCCAGCAAGTTTGCGCTGCGCGCGTTCGCCGACTCGCTACGCATCGACGAGACAGAACTGCGGGTGACTACGGTCTATCCGGGCCGCACTGACACCAATATGCAGCGTGAATTAGTCGCCTACGAGGGTGGCGAGTACCGCCCCGCCAACTACCTGCGACCCGATACCGTCGCGGCCGTGGTCGCCAATGTGGTGGCCACGCCGCCAGACGGTGACGTCCAGGAGGTTGTGCTCCGGCCCGGGCGCCGGCTTTAGTGGCGATGCCGCGGACGCGGCAGCGATGTCCGAGCCGGGCGCAGCGGGCCGCCACTCATCAAACTTAGACAACTAAATTGACCAGCCGGCCCGCGACCACGATCACTTTGCGCGGTGTGGCACCGGCCAAAAACTGCTGTACTTTATCGTCAGCCAACGCGGCAGCTTTCAGGGTGTCGTCGTCCGCGTCGGCAGCAACCACGATCCGACCCCGAACCTTGCCGTTCACCTGCACCGGGTATTCGACGGTGTCGTCGACAAGGTACGCGGGGTCAGCATCCGGGAACGGGCCGTGCGCCAACGAGGTGGTGTGGCCTAGCCGCAGCCACAGCTCTTCTGCCAGATGCGGGGCCAGCGGCGCCAACATCAGCACAAGAGGCTCGACCGCGGCCCGGGGCACCGAGTCACGGTGTTCTTTGGTGAGATGGTTGGTGTACTCGATCAGCTTCGCCGTTGCGGTGTTATTCCGTAGTGCCGCGTAGTCTTCGGACACTCCGGCGATGGTACGGTGCAACGCCCGCAGCGTGTCGGTATCCAGCTCCCCCGCTGCGTCCACCACCCGGGTTTCGCCGGTGCATTCGTCGACCACCAGTCGCCATACCCGCTGCAGGAAACGGTATGCGCCGACGACGTCCTTCGTGGCCCAGGGCCGCGAAGCCTCCAACGGACCCATCGACATCTCATACACCCGCAGTGTGTCCGCGCCGTATTCATCGCAGATCTCGTCGGGTGATACCGAATTCTTCAGGCTCTTACCGATTTTCCCGAACTCTTGAAAGACTTCGATCTCGCCGTCGGGCCCCGGATAGACGAACCCGTCGCCGCGTTGCAGCACCTGGTTCGCCGGTACATATGAGCCGCGAGCATCCGTGTAGGCGAAAGCCTGGATGTAGCCCTGGTTGATCAGCCTGCGGTAGGGCTCTCGAGAGCTGACGTGACCCAGGTCGTATAACACCTTGTGCCAAAACCTGGCATACAACAGGTGCAGCACCGCGTGTTCGGCGCCTCCGACGTACAAGTCAACACCGCCGGGATCGTCAGGGCCGTGTTCAGCCGGCCGCGGGCCCATCCAATAGGCCTCGTTTTCCTTGGCACAGAGCCGCTCGCAGTTGTGCGGATCGGTGTAACGCAGTTCGTACCAAGAGCTGCCCGCCCACTGCGGCATGACATTGGTGTCGCGGCTGTAGGGCTTCAAGCCGTCGCCCAGATCCAGCTCGACGTGCACCCACTCGGTCGCCTTGGCCAATGGAGGTGATGGCTCGCTGTCGGCGTCATCGGGATCGAATTGCACTGGCGAATAGTCCGGCACGTCGGGCAGCTCGACCGGCAGTGCGGCCTCGTCGAGCGCATGCGGTCTTCCGTCGCTGTCATAGACGATCGGGAACGGCTCACCCCAGTACCGCTGCCGAGCGAAAAGCCAGTCGCGCAGCTTGAATTCGATGCGGGCCTGGCCGCGACCTTCGGACTCCAAGCGGGCGGTGATGGCCTCTTTGGCCGTTGCCACGTCCATCCCGTCGAGGTAGCCGGAGTTCACCAGCACCCCATCGCCCCCGTAGGCGGCCTCCGAGATATCGCCGCCGGCAATGACTTCGACGATCGGCAGGTGAAACTCACGGGCGAAGTCCCAGTCACGCTGGTCATGGCCGGGGACCGCCATGATGGCCCCGGTGCCATACCCGGCCAGTACATAGTCGGCGATGAAGATCGGCACCGGTTTTCCGTTGGCTGGGTTGGTGGCGTACCTGCCCAAGAAGACGCCGGTCTTCTCCTTGCTCTCCTGGCGCTCGAGGTCCGACTTGGCAGCGATGGTGTGGCGGTAGGCCGCGACAGCCGCGCCTGGTGTGGCGGCGCCATACGTCCACCGGGGGTCTGTCCCGTCCGGCCAGGCGGTGGCGACTAGTTCGTCGACCAGGTCGTGCTCGGGCGCCAGCACCAGGTAGGTGGCGCCAAACATGGTGTCGGGTCGGGTGGTGAACACGTCGACGCCAACTTCGGTTGCCGCGGCGTCACTGCGGCTTAGGGTTGCCGAGAACAGTGCTTTCGCGCCGGTGGAGCGGCCGATCCAGTTGCGCTGCATAGTTTTGACTTGCTCGGGCCAGTCCAGCAGGTCAAGGTCGTCGAGCAGCCGGTCAGCATAGGCGGTGATACGCATCATCCATTGCCGCAACCGCTTCCGGAATACCGGGAAGTTGCCGCGGTCGCTGCGGCCGTCGGCGGTGACCTCCTCGTTGGCCAATACCGTGCCCAGCCCCGGACACCAGTTGACCATCGAATCCGCCCGGTAGACCAGTCGGCAGTTGTCGATCACGTCGGCCCGCTCCCCCGCCGACAGCTTGACCCAATCCCGGCCGTCCGCAAGGCGGCGCGCACCGGAATCGAATTCGGCGATCAGCTCGGCGATCGGACGCGCCTTGTTAGCTGTGGCGTCGAACCAAGCGTTGTAGATCTGCAGGAAGATCCACTGGGTCCACTTGTAGAACTCGACATCGGTGGTCGAGAAGGTGCGTCGGCTGTCGTGGCCAAGGCCCAACCGGCCCAGCTGGCGTTGGAAGTTGACGACGTTAGCCTCGGTTCGGATGCGTGGGTGAGTTCCGGTTTGTACCGCGTACTGTTCGGCGGGCAGCCCGAAAGCGTCGAACCCCAACGCGTGCAGCACGTTATGGCCAATCATCCGGTGATACCGGGCGTAGACGTCGGTGGCGATGTAGCCCAGTGGATGTCCGACATGCAATCCGTCACCCGATGGATAGGGAAACATGTCCTGCACGAACAACTTGTCGGCAGGGATCGCCGAACCGTCCGGCGGGGCCAGCGAGCCGACCGGGTTGGGCACGTTGAAGGTCTGCAGCCGCGCCCAATTGTCCTGCCAGGTGCTTTCGATCCGGCCGGCCAGCTCCGCGGTGTAGCGGTATCGCGGCGCATCGGTGTCCGGCTGAGCAACAGCAGAGTTGCGCCCAGGGACAGCAGTCGGCGATTCGGTCACGTGAACAGGGTATAAGGGCTGCCGCAGCGGACCTGGGTGGCCACAGGTTGGTATCGGTTCCGTTGCGCACCGATCAGGGCTTCATCCCAGCTCGATTTCGAGGCTGTTCACCGTGCCTGACCACTAGTTACTGTCAGCCACGAACGACGGGCGCCGGTGCCTGCGTGATCGGGAAGGACCGAGGCAGATGTTTCAGTTCGCACAAACGTGGCGAGTACTCGCAGGGGGTCTGGCCGCCGGCGCGATCGGTGTCACTGCCTTCGCTGGCGGCACCGCCTCGGCAGATCCTTCGCCTCCAGCACCACCACCGGCTATTCCCGGTGTCCCCGCTGTTCTCCCGCCGGCGTCACTGCCACCCATACAGAACGTCACGGCCGTTCCCGGGGGGATCACCACCAACAACAGGTTCGTCGCGACCCCGCAGGCTCCCGGACCGGCCGCCCTGGGACCGACGCCGCCCACCGTGGCTGCCCCGGTCGCTGGGACGTTGCGTGATTACTTCAAGGCAAAAGACGTCAAGCTGGTGGCGCAAAAGCCGCAAGGCTTCAAGGCACTCGACATCACCTTGCCGGTGCCCACCCGCTGGACTCAGGTTCCGGACCCGAACGTGCCCGACGCGTTCGCGGTGATCGCCGACCGGCTGGGCAACAGCCTCTACACCTCAAACGCGCAGGTAGTGGTGTACCAGCTGGTCGGCAACTTCGATCCCAGAGAGGCCATCACGCACGGCTTCGTCGACGCTCAGCAACTGTTCGCGTGGCAGACCACCAATGCCTCCCAGGCTGATTTCGAGGGCTTTCCGTCGTCAATCATCGAAGGTACGTACCGCGAAAACGATATGACGCTGAACACTTCGCGACGCCACGTCATCGCCAGCTCCGGGCCGGACAAATACCTCGTCTCACTGTCCGTGACCACTGCTCTGTCGCAGGCGGTCGCCGATGCACCGGCCACCAACGCCATCAGTAACGGATTCCGGGTGTCCGCACCCACGGCGTCCGCCCCGGCACCCACCCAGCGGCCCGGCTCGACACCCGTTGGGCTTACCGGGCCGGCGCCCTTGCCTGGGATGCCGCCCGGCCAGCCACCCGCACCCAACCTGCTGTCCCTGGTACCCGGGCTGCTGCCGCTGCCGAACCTGATGCTGACCCCGTCGCACTGAGTTGGCGACCACACCGACTCCGGGTGGCCGACTGGGAGCCAGGCAAGCGAACTCACTAGTGGACTCGTATTGTTGACACATGTTGATAGCGGGCGCACTGTGCGTGTGTGCGGCGGCGGTATGCGCCGTGTTCGGAACCTGGGCACTCACCCACAACCAGACCGTCGAACCCACGCAGCTGGCGCTGCGCGCCATGGCGCCGACGCAGTTGGCGGCCGCGATCATGCTAGCCGCCGGTGGTGTGGTGGCCCTGGCCGTGGCCGCGCACACCGCCCTGGTAGTGATGGCCGTTTGTGTCGCAGGGGCCGTCGGCACCCTGGCTACCGGCTCGTGGCAGAGCGCGCGATACGCGTTACGCCACCAGGCAGCAGCGAACGGTTGCGGCGAGAACTGCGCCGGCTGCACCCAGTCCTGCCATTAAGCTGCCTGTTGCGGACGTCGTGGTGAAGCGGCTAAGGGCGGTCCCGGTCGACACCTTTTTACTGGCAGTAGGCGCAACCGCGGCACTTGCTGGCCTGCTGCCGACCCACGGTGCGGCGGCCGGAACCGTGTCTTTCGCCACGAAGGCGGTCATCGCCGTGCTGTTCTTCCTCTACGGCGCCCGGGTGTCGCCGCAGCAGGCCTGGCACGGTGTCCGTCAGTGGCGGCTGCACTGGTTAGTGCTGGCCGCCACGTTCGTGATTTTCCCGGTGCTTGGGTTGGCCGCTCGATCGTTGGTGCCCTCGGTGCTGACCATTGACCTGTATAACGGAGTGTTGTTTCTCTGCCTCATCCCGTCGACGGTGCGGTCTTCGATTGCGTTTACTTCGATCGCACGGGGCCACATCTCGGCCGCCATCATGAGCGCATCGTTGTCCAACATCTTGGGCGTGGTGCTGACCCCACTGCTGGTGGTGCTGCTGATGAATACCAGTGGCGTGCCGCGCCTGGATGGTGCTTCGATCCGCGATGTTGTGCTGCAACTGTTGCTGCCGTTCGGGGCCGGCCAGCTGATGCGGCCATGGATCGCAGCGACCGTCGCCCGCTATGCGCCGTTGTTCAAGGTGGTCGACCGCGGCTCCATCCTGCTGGTGGTGTACACGGCTTTCTCGATGGGCGTGGTCAAAGGAATCTGGGTCAGCATCGATCCGTGGCGGTTGATCTTGGTTATCGCCGTCGACACCGTGCTGCTTGCGGTGATGCTGGTCTGCACCGGGGTGATCGGCCAACTTGCCCAACTCGACCGACGCGACGCGATCGTCCTGCTGTTCTGTGGTTCAAATAAGAGTCTGGCATCCGGCCTCCCGATGGCGCTGGTGCTTTTCCCCGCCGCCACAGTCGGGTTAACCATGTTGCCGCTCATCATTTTTCACCAGGTTCAACTGGTGGCATGCGCGTTGATCGCCAGCAGATTGGCACGGGACCGAGTCGACGAAACCGATGCGGTAGCCGTGCCGGCGTCCGCGCTGGGAGAAGCCCTTTAGTTCCGGCTGACATCGATCGGGTGGGTCGCAAGCAGCGACAGCGGCAACGGTTGCCGACGCAGCACCTGGCCCCACAGATCGGCCCGCTGCCCAACCATGACATCAGATGGCAACGCCGACAACACAATCCAGTCGTCACGCTCAATTTCGCCTTCGAGCTGACCAATGGTCCAGCCCGAGTACCCCGCGAAGATTCGTAGCCCCTCCACCAGTGGTGCGATCAGATCCGGTTCGGCATCCAGATCGACCATCACCAGCCGGCCCGACACATGCCGTAGACCCGCGACGCCGTGCGGATCAGCGCCGACCCGCAGCACCGCTAGACACAGGGCCGCGTCACGCTTCACCGGCCCCCCGATGAACATCGTCTTCGGTTTGGCCGCCAGTTTCGCCCATTGCGGTAACACGTTGTAGACCGCGGTCTCGCTGGGCCGATTGAGCACCACGCCCAAGGTGCCGCCCTCGTTGTGCTCGACGATGTAGATCACGCTGCGCCGAAACGTCGGTTCAAGAAGATCTGTGTTGGCTAACAGCAACGTACCCGCGCGCACCCGCTGCGCGGCGGGTGCAGCGTAGTCTTCGGGATCTTCGGGCTGGGGCACCACACCATCATCGCACCACCGGCAACATCACCCGGCGCAAACGAGGACGGCCAACGAATATTTTGTTTGTAGTGTTGTGGGATCGGCGCAGACCGAGGCGAGCCCCGATCGTGGAAGTGGATTTAGTGATTCAAACCCGGATGCACGCGCGCGCACCCGTCGACGTGTGGCGGTCGGTGCGCACTTTGCCAGACTTCCGGCGACTGCTGCAGGTGCGCGTGGCAAGTCAATTCGGTGATGGCCTCTTTCAGGCGGGGCTGGCCGGAGCGCTGCTGTTCAACCCGGACCGAGCCGCTGACCCACTGGCGATCGCGGGAGCTTTCGCGGTGCTGTTTCTGCCCTATTCACTGCTGGGGCCGTTCGCCGGGGCGTTGGTGGACCGTTGGGATCGCCGACTGGTGCTCGTCGGCGCCAACGTGGGACGGCTGGCGCTCATTGCTGGGATCGGCACCATTCTGGTGTTCGGAGCCGGTGAGGTGCCGCTGCTGTGTGCGGCACTGCTCGCTAACGGCTTAGCTCGGTTCGTCCTATCCGGCTTGTCGGCGGCCCTGCCCCACGTGGTGCCACGCGAACAGGTGGTCACGATGAACTCGGTCGCCACCGCGTCGGGCGCGGTCGCGGCCTTCCTCGGCGCCAACTTCATGCTCGTGCCACGCTGGCTCGTCGGCGCCGGCGACAAGGGCGCTTCGGCAATCATTTTCACCGTCGCGGTGCCAATCTCACTTGCGGTGCTGCTCTCATCACGGTTCGGCGCCCGCGTACTTGGCCCGGACGACACCCAACTCGCGATCCACGGGTCGGCCACCTATGCGGTGATCACCGGCTGGCTGCACGGCGCGCGGACCGTGGCGCGCCGCCCGACGGTCGCTGCCACTATGTCTGCCTTGGCCGCACACCGGATGGTGGTCGGCATCAACTCGCTGCTGATCTTGGTACTGGTCCACCACATGAAGAGCCCCGCAGTCGGCGGGCTAGGCACCGTGCTGCTGTTCTTCGCTGCAACGGGTATTGGCGCCTTTCTGGCCACGGTGCTGACCCCGCCCGCGGTGCGCCGCTGGGGGCGCTACGCCACGACAAATGGCGCGTTAGCGACAGCCGCGGTCGTCCAAATCGCCGGCGCCGCGCTGCTGCTACCGCTCATGGTGGCCTGCGGCTTCGTCCTCGGCGTCGCCGGCCAAACGGTCAAGCTGTGCGCCGACTCGGCGGTGCAGATCGACGTCGACGACGCCCTGCGCGGACACGTGTTCGCCGTGCAGGATTCACTGTTCTGGGTCGCGTTCATCGTGTCGATCACGGCGGCAGCGACGGTGATTCCCGAAGACGGGCACGCACCGACGTTTATCCTGTTCGGGTCGGCGCTCTATCTCGTCGGGCTCGTCATTCACAGCATCCTCAGCCGGCGCGGGCTGCCGGCGCATCATCGCTAAAAGCATGCTAGGAAACCGGCGCGGCGTTCCTACGTGACTGATGTGATTGGAGCAGTCGGTGCGGCGGAAGATAAGAACGTGTTGCTGGACTGCGCCGAGATTGCCGTCAAGGCTGTGCTTCGAACGCCCATCGCAACCATAGTGGCAATCTCGGTGCAAACAGGCGAAGTGGTGGACACTTTCCCAACACATTCTAAAGTACAGGGGGTGATTTCCCCGTCGGCTGCAGCCGACGATTCGTTCCGGAGGCGATGATGACGGGTCCCGCGCCGATCGTGGCCGACCTGCGTGCCGAAAGCGACGACCTCGACGCGTTGGTGACACCTCTTCCCGCCGAGCGTTGGTCAGCTGCGACGCCCGCGCCGGGCTGGACCATCGCGCATCAGATCGGGCATCTGTTGTGGACCGACCGGGTCGCCTTCACCGCGGTCACCGACGAGGCGGGGTTTACCGAGGTGCTGACGGCGGCGGCCGCGGCTCCTACCGGGTTCGTCGACGCGGGGGCCGAAGAACTGGCCACCGTTTCGCCGGCCGAACTCCTCGCCGACTGGCGAGCGACGCGCCGACGCCTACATGAGGCGCTACTGACAGTTCCCGCTGGCCGCAAATTGCCGTGGTTCGGGCCCCCCATGAGCGCAGCGTCGATGGCTACCGCTCGGCTGATGGAGACCTGGGCGCATGGACTTGATGTCGCCGACGCCCTTGGCGCCAACCGACCCGCCACCAACCGATTGCGGTCGATCGCACATCTCGGGGTGCGCACCCGTGACTACGCCTTCTTCGTCAACGACATGACTCCGCCAACCGAACCATTCTTCGTCGAGCTGCGGGGGCCTCATGGGGACACCTGGTCCTGGGGACCGCCCAACGCCGCCCAACGCATCACCGGCTCCGCCGAAGACTTCTGCTTGCTGGTCACTCAGCGACGCGCGCTACGCACCCTCGACATCACCGCAGCAGGCGCCGACGCGCAACGGTGGTTGAGTATCGCGCAAGCCTTTGCCGGCCCACCCGGCCCCGGTCGATGAGCGCAGAGCGCGAAGAGAGCCGGGGCCTTCCGAACAAGCCCCGGTCGATGAGCGCAGAGCGCGAAGAGAGCCGGGGCCGATGCTAGGTGCCGATCCCGCCGATGCAGGTGGGTGGCTAGCTGCGGTTCTTTGGATCGCCATCAACGACGACGCGGGCGCGCGTCACGGCGTCCTTGTCGGTTTCGGTGCCGCTTGCGCGCGCCAGCATGCCGGCCGGTGACACCGGCATTGGGGCCCCACCCATCCCAGTTGAGGTTGTGGCACTACGTAATTCGGCGGCGTTGAGCACCCCGGCGCGCAAGCCGGTCGGTCTGCCACCGGTCTCCGGCTCGAAGCTGCTGGTGGGGCGGGTGTAGCTGGTTAGTCCGGCGCCGGGGAAGCCACCAACCGCACCCGCGCCGCCCGCCGATGCGGCGCCAAGCCCACCAGCAGTGCCGCCGCCGGCCAACACAGGCTGCGTAACAGCCTCAGCCGCCGCAGCATTCGGTGCCCCAGCCGAAGGAAACATGCCAGCCACCGACTGCATCAGCCCTTGCGGCAGGCTGGTCATGCCCTGAATCGCTTCAGTTGGGGTCTTGAGCATCTGGTTCAGCGGCTCGGTTGCACTGGGCACCATCGTCATCGGCTGCTGCAACAGTGAACTAAGCTCACCGGTCGCGGCGGCCGGCGGCGATGCTGTCTGCCCTCCGCTTTGGGTGGCCTGATTTGATACCTGCATCGCGTTGTTCATGCCTGTCTGTGCCGCCGCTTGAGCCACCGCCTCTCCGGCGGCCGCGGGCGCGGCCGGCGTCGCGCCCATCGGGGCGACAGGCGGGGGAACGGCCAATGCTGCGACCAACGCGCTCAGTGTGCCGGCATACGCCCAGCCGACGCTCGAATTGTGCGGCCAATGTTCGCCGTAGTATTCCGATTCCCGTTCGATGATTGCGGGGCCATTGATACCGAAAAAGTTGGTGTCATACAAAACTTGCGTCTCGGCCCGGTTGGTCAACGAAACCACCGCCGGGATGACGGAAGATTGTGCGAGCGTGAACGCCTCCACCGCGGATTGCGTGATGGTGATCTTCTCTGCTGTCCAGCCCACCAGCGTTTGCAATCCGGCGTTGAGCCCTGCTGCGGCCACCATCGAGGCCACCGCACCCAAACCCTGCCACTGTGTTGCGGTAGCCGCGGTATTGACCGCAGAAAGGCCCATCGACAGTTGCTTGTTCACGGTCTCAGTCAGCCAAACCACGTTGTTGGCGACTACCGACGCCGCGCTGCCGGCCTCGAAGATCTGCGCTATCAGCTCGGGGGGACCGGTCCACCTAGGGTCGGGCATGGGCGTCCCTTACAGCGTGAGGTTGCCCGAGTTGATCGCGTCGACGGCGGTGCCGGTCGCCGAAGCCAAGCCTTGTGTGCCGGCAAATGCCGCCCGCTGCCCGACATGTTCAGCGGTGGCGGCAAGGTAGGCCGCTCCGGCGGCGTTGAGCGCGGCCGCGAATGCAACAGAGTCAGCGTCAGTTCCCATCGGCATCACCCCAGTGAGCGCAGCCGCGCCGGCTGCCGTCGTGGCCGCCATCTCCTCGCTGATTCCAGCCTCGGTGGCCGACGACAAATCCACGGCGCCGGGAATCATGCTGAACAAGCCGCCCATATCCGCCTCCCAAATTTCGGTTGCCCGGCAAGCGAGGAAGCCCCCCTCGGGCGATTTTGGGTCCGCCGAAAGTTCTCCGCGGTGCCGTCTGAGTCTAAAGTGGGCCGCGCTGGCTGTCGACTCAGTCTATTCCGGGGTTCCTACCAGCACTCCCTCCACCACACCGTCGGTTGTGACCAGCAGGCCACGACCAGGGGGCAGTTGCTGCGCGCTGATCCTGCCGAATACTTTCACTGCTGCCGGATCGTTATCCATAAACAGTGTTGGTGCGCGCGAGCTTGTCATCTTCTGCAGGAATGGGTTCGTCACTGAAACCCCGGCCCAGTTTCCTGGTAGGCGCGCGGCGATGATGTGTAGGCCAATCTCTCGGCTGCGTTCGATCAATCCCCACAACGGCGCCGTTGCCGCACCCTTGCCGATCACACCGTGCGGCCGGAGTTCCTGCTCGTCATCGATCAGCAGGAAATGGCGCGGACCCTGCCATGTGCTGCGGTGCAACAATTCTTCCTGGCTCAGACCCGAAGGTGGCAGGCGGCCACGCATGATCTCCGCCAATTCCTGGATCACCGCGTCGATATCGTCATGCGTATAGGCGTACGCACGCACGTGCGGACCCTGAATTTTACCGATCAGCGATGTCTTAGGATCGACGATGGTGATCTGAGCCTGGTCGGGCGCGAACCGGCTGGTAATCGCTTGTCCAAACGCCGCCAGCGTCGTGGTCTTCCCACACAACTGGCGCCCCAAGACCAGCATGTTGGGTACTCTGCGAGTCGCTAAAAATGCTGGCTTCAAGGCAGTTTCGCCGATTCCGAACGGAATGTTCAGCGGGTCGGTAGCCGCGGCGGCGTCCACGAAAGTACCAATCACCTGACTGAGCTGAATCCGCTCGGGCAATCGCGCCAACTTCTCCAGCCTGCCAGCTCCGGTCAAATCAGCTATGAGGGCGCCGATTTCACGCGTCGCCACTCGCTCACCGGTGGGCGTCGTCAGCTCAGGTATTCCGACTAGCAACTCGTAGCCGTCCCGGGTAACCCCGAACCCAGGACGGTCCAACGTATTCCGGGCGGCCTTTCTCCGCTCGAAGCCTTCTCCCATCTGGGTTTCGTCTGGGTTGCTTAGCCGCAACTGGATGCGTGCGTTTGACACATTCACCAGCTGCTGCTTTTGCCCCACCAACCACGCCGTGGCGCTGGTAACGACATGCACCCCGTACGACAGACCTTGGCGGGCGATCGCGATCACACGATCACCGATTGCTGCACCCTTGTCGTAAAGGTCGCTGAAGTTGTCGATGACGAGAAAAACATCGCCGAACTTATCGTCGGGATCGGTGGCGGCACCCGCGTCTGGGCCGAAACGGCGATCCCGGAATTCGGAGATGTCGATTTGGTATTGCTTGAACGCAGCCTCGCGGGCCGCGATCAACCCCTCGATCGAGGCGACAGTCCGAGACACTCCCTCACTGTCTGTCTGGCTGACCACCGATGCTACATGCGGCAGCTCTTCGATGGGGTACAGAGACGCACCGATGCAGAAGAACGTGACCCGTTCGGGTCGATACATCAATGCCGCCGAGGTCATCAACGCCATCAACGTGGTGGACTTGCCACGCTGAGCGGTCGCGACCACCATAACGTTATCCATCTCGGCGTCGACGACGTGCACACGTTGAGCGTGCTCTTCGGGAATGTCAACAATTCCAATCGGGAACACCAGGCCCGGGTTTTGCCCGTACTCGACATCCCATGGCTTGCCGCGCCAGCGGGCCACGAGTGAATCGATCGGCTCGCTGACTTCCAAAGGTGGAAGCCAGATCTGGTGCGGTGGGCGTGCGGGATGCGAGAGTAGCGACTCTCGGATTACATCGACTAGTTTCCTCTTCCGAAAGCCATCAGAGTGAAAAAGAAACTCGTCCGGCTCTTCAGGTTCGTCTACGATAGCTAATGCAGCGCTGTCCGCTTCACTGAGCGGTTGGTAGGACCAGGTGTAGGAGCGAGGCTGGGAAAAGCTAACAGCCACAGTTTTGTTCGCGTTAGTCGGCCGTTTTGGCATCACGAACGGGGCCGACACGTAAAAGCAACGGAACTGTTCCAAGTCGCGTGGCCCAACCTTGAGCAAGGCGTAGCCGTTCTCCTTGGATGGAAGATGCAACGCCGAGTCGCTGCCGATCACATCCCGGGAGTCCTCCGCCGTCTCGGCGCGCAGCGCCACCCGGAAAGCGATGTTGCTCTTGACTTTACTCAGCGACGACAGATCCAACCGCTGGCCGCCCAGCGTGAAGAAGACGTTGCAACCACGACCCTCCTGGCCGATGTGGATAACCAGATCGATCCACTCGGGATGATGAATGAATAACTCGAGGTACTCGTCGATGATCACCAGCAGGATCGGTACCGGCTCTAGATCCCGTCCGGCCAGCCGCATCTCCTCATACTCGTTGGCGTCCCGCGCCCCGGCATCCTTGAAAAGTCGGTAACGTCTGGCGATCTCGCCATTGATGGCCTTGCGCATCCGCTCCGCCAAATGCCGGTCATCGGAGCCTAGATTAGACAACGAACCAGCAACGTGCGGAAATCCTTGCAGATCTTGGGCTGCCGACTCGAACTTCATGTCGACGAATATCACGATGAATGTCTCCGGCGAGTGGGTCAGCGCGATGCCGCTGCACAGCGACAGAAAGTACTCCGACTTACCTGACCCGGATGTACCAATTACTACCGAGTGGAAGCCGTAGCCACCAAAATCCTTGGCACGCATGATGACATACTGCAGCTCACCACCTTGCTTGACGCCGACGGGCACCATCGCCCATCTGTGGTCACCGCGACCACGGCTCTCTGCCCAGAGCTTGTCGACGTCCAACTCGCGAGGGTCGGTAATTCCCAGCGCCCGAAGCAGTTCGCCGCCCTGACTACCGGTCGCAGACAATTCACCGGCACTCATCGGGGACCAGCGGGCAAGCGCGCGGGCATACCGGTTGGCGGTGCTCTCGGCAAGCAGATCCGCCATGGCATAGAACGAGTCACGGTGCGTGAGTCGGCCGTTACGCAGCGCGAAACGCTGGTTCGCGTCGGCGAACCCGATGCCGACACCGACTCGGGTCGCCAACCTCAGCACCGTAATGCCGGCCATACCCTTCTGCCCAGTCACACCCTCCCATTGCTCGGGCGTACCGACGTTGTCGTCGACGATCACCCAGTGCGGACCCAGCGCCAGATCAGTTGCCGATTCGATGGGCGATGGCATCGATGTTGGGCTACCTCCGACCGGCGGTGTCCATGGTCCACGGCCCTTGCGGTGCAGCTCGGCGTCAAGTGCCTCTTCCAACTCCGTTGGAGAGGCGAACACCAACCGGCGCAGTCCGCAGGCGTCGAACATTTCGTCGTGCTGGTTGTGCGGTAACCACACCAACCACGACCACAGCTCGGGATGCCGGGTCACCACCATAAGCTTGAGATCACCTGGGCTGTGGTAGACAGCCAGGGAGCACAGTATCGACCGCGCCAGGCCGTGCAGTTCGCTCGGATCATCGCCGATGAAGCTGAATCCGGGCTTCGACCGCAGACTCAGTAGCTTGCCAATTCCGCGAATCTTGCTCTGTTCGAGAATGAAATCCCTTAGCGCACCACCAGTTACGGGTTCGAGCTCTTCGGCGATCGGAACGTCGGGCCACTGCAGAGAAACCGCGGATTCGCTGGCCTGCTGCACCCCGATCCCCAGCCGCACGTCGAGGAAGTCTGGGTCTGCTGCGCGCCGTTCCCACATCCGCGGACCACCGATAACGGTGTCCAGCCGCTGCGGGTCTCCATGCACAAACAGCTGGCTGGCCCGCTGATCATGGGCGGCGCGCTGTACCTCGTCGCGGTCTTCGTCGAGCTGACGCAAATAGCTTCGGCGCTGCTTTTCCTGCTCTCCCCAGCTGATCCGGCGTCCTCGCCCGAAGCGGCCGCTGAACATCAGCGTGCCGAACCCGACCAAGCCGATCATCGGGAAGAACCCCGACTGTAGCGACCGAATCCCTGACGCGTACATCACCACCAACGTGCCGACAATCCCAACCAGCAGTGCCGGAATCGCAATCATCAGTAGGATGTTGCGCGGCTCACGTTCAGGTAATGCCAGCGGCGCGCCGACTGCGATTCGCACCGGCGTAACATTCGGTGGGGGCCTGCGGGTACCGCGAACGAAACCTCGCTTGGACATGGCTAACTCCCGGTGGTCTGCTCGTTGGACTCCGGAATGGACGTCACCGCACCGCCTGCAGGTATTGCGTCGCGCGCGACCAGGGCGGCATCGCGGCTAATCGCCGGTCCGGTTGCAAATGTCCGGACTATCGGCCAAGGCGCTTGCACCGCGTAGCGCGGATCCAGCCCAAGTACTTGCCAGGTCCGTTGCTCTGCTTGAACGCCATACCGAACGCCTTGCGGCGAAAGCCAATACAAACTCTCCCGACTATCGGACCGAGCTTCGCCGCTCGTCGTGGCAATAAAATTCGCCGCGTCCGGCAGCACCAATGTCTGCTGAGCCTCCACAGAGTTGGGATCGCGGTCGTCGCGGACCAGATGCACCACGCGAGGGTCCATGCTGATCGGGACCGGCAGACCCCGCCCGCTCAGGACGGTGATTCGGGCCTGCGGATCGCCGGACTGTTTTTCCCAGGCGACACATGTCACCGGATTCGCCGACGTGTCAACGAAATCCAGCTTTCCCGGCGGATAGTAGTCGACGTCGAGCACGTCAACTACTGGGATGTGGATCAGCGTGTCCGGAGCAACGAGTGCTGGCGTTGTCGAACCCTCGGAGTTCCCGGTGCGCAACAGGTCCGCGACGAAGCTGGTGATCTTCTGAACGCCGCCTGGCAGCAGCGCGTAGAAGCCATTGACCGCGCCGCTCACGTCCCGGGTTTTCAGCACGCTGCCTACCCGAGACCCAGGCAACCATCGCGATGGCGTGCCGGCATCTGGGATTGCCGGCAGTACAAGGGGTTCCGTTGACGGCATTGCGTCGTAGAGAGCGTTGGAAATTTCGATCGGATACGTCACACCGGGATCAAGCCCGAGATTCAGGGTCACCGACCGGTCGGCTGGATCAATGCGGGACCGCTGCCCTCGCCAGATCACATAGGTCGTGCCCTTGTGAGTCGCGAGGACAGCTTGGGCCGGGCCCATCGCAGTGGCCCGGCCAACAGCCGAGAGCTGGCCGGCGATGGACGTCACCACCGGAGCCGTCCCGCTACCACGGTCCGCCGCGGTGTCGCAGACCGACCATGCCGATATAGAACTCGATGCGATCGGCAGGCTATCTGGCACACCAGGAATACCGATCATCGGGCCGGTGGGGTATTTGGCGATCTCGCTCGCCCTGACCCAGGCGGGGGCGGCGGCAGCGCCGACTGCCAACCGCGCGGAGGTGAGGTTGAGTGCGGGGTAGAGGCGGTCATTGATCTTCGCATAGACCGCACCGGTGTCGCGGTCGCCGATGATAGCTGATTGGCCGATCAGGCCCGCGGGCCTCATGACATGGAGTAACGCCATCCATCCAACGCCGATAAGGACGAGCACAATCGACAGTGCCACCGCCGCTTGCTGTTTACGGTCGTCGTGCTTCATCCGCACCGAAAACCTAGTGATCGCAGCCCGCAAGCGCCGGTTGTAGAAGAGATGTCCCGAATTCTGGTCCCGGTTAGACAGATTGAGCGGCACAGCCATTCTCCTTTCGGCAGTCGATGCGGATCGGTCTGCTAAATCGACACCGGTATCACTGCAGGGGCCCGCCGTACCTCGCCTGGTTGTCAGCCTCTGCCTCTTCGCGCAGCGCTGCGATCGCGAGGTTCACCCTGTCAGCCAATTCCTCGTGGGCGTAGCCGGTCATTACGCCCGGATGCAGCGTCAACTTGAGCAACCGGCCATCGGAATTGGCCACTGCGTGAATATCGCCGAGGTCCACGCTGTATGTGACGGCCTCGGCCTGCGCGACGAGGGCTTCCCATCTGTCCGCTGCCTCACTCAGTTGCTGCAGAACCGATTCGACAAGATCTTTGTCGCTCAATTTCGCGCGGCTGCCCCCCGACACGATGACAGTATGTCGACACCTCCGACCAGCGTCAATTCATACGCCGGGGCCACGTTCCGGCCCCAGCAGCGACAGCTCTGCGGCGTACCGGCCGACCAGGGTCGAGTTCTCCGAACCACGCCGGGTGATAAATCATCAAGGATTCCCGGGTCACTCTGCGCAGACACTGGCGCGCCGCTATCCGACCGAAATTCGCCACCGACTGAGCCTACCGGCATCGCCAGCAAGCTGAGCACGCGGTGAATTGTGCGACTGCCATGGCCTGGGTAGCGTAAGGGTATGGCTGATTCTGCGCTGCAGCAGCAACTCGACGAAGTGCGTGCTCTGCTCTATCGTGCGCGAGAGTTGTTCGGCGCCAATCCCGTCGAGCCGCCAACCGATATCACACCCGATCCTGATACCGCTAAGACCTGGCTGCTTTAGCGGCGTCAGTTTGGTATAGATCTGGTTAGTTCGGGCTGGCTCGGTGGCGCAGTTGATGCGCCAGCAGCTTCTCGATCGCAGCGTCGAGATCGTCGGGAGTCGGAACCTCCGCGGACGGGGTGTGGCCGGCCGCAACGATCTCGTTGCGCACTTCCAGCAACGCTTTGAGGCACGAAACATCGGCAGTTAGCAGGATGCCTTGCGCCAGCGTTTCCGCGTCCGTATCCATCGCCTCCGCGCTCAGCGCGATGCTGTGCATGTATCCGCCGCGACATGAGCGGACGAGAATGTGTCCGCTCGGGTGGACGGTGTCGAAGGCAGGATTGGAGTCTGTCATTGATCGCCGTCAACGATGCTGCCGAGGTTGCGCGCTGCCTCGTCCTCGTGCTGGTCCCACATCGCCGCTGACATCCTCAAGTTGTGCGCCAGATCGGCGTGGTCGTCTGCTTGCTGCAGGTAACACTGCCGTCTGAGCTCGAGAAGTTCACGGCCAGCTTCGCGAAACTCGGTGAAGATGGGCCCGAGTGAGTCCAAGCTCTCTTGGATCGCGGCGTGCGACGAAGGTACGGTCCGCAAGTACTCGGCCGTCTGCTGGTGACGTACCGCGGCTTCCCGCAACTGCGCGGGCACCACACGAATTCGATCTGTCATCTACGGTCTCCTCATTGGTGCGCTGGCCTTCGTTCCGATGGGCTTGTCATTGTGACCCCGTCGCCGTGGCCGCCGGCCAGGTTGGCGTCGGTGTTCCGGTCTGCGTCGGCGGATGCTCCCAGCCTAGAAAGCTCGGCCCGGTCACGGCGGAGATATGTTGAATCTGGCCGTCGAGGAGCGCTTGACTGCGGCCGAGTGCAAGCGCATGACGGTCGGTGAAGATACCGACATCTCCTGGTGTGACCCGGGATGGGTCGATGGGGTTGGTCACCGTCGTGCCGGGAGCAGGAATGGTAATTCCTTGCTCACGGAACGCATCTGCGATCGACGCGCCGCCAACCGCGGCCTTGATCGCTGCTGCCAGCTGTGGGCTGGCAGCCGTCACCGTCTCACCGTCGGGCAGTGTCACGGTTGTCGGACCCGTCGGCGGCGATTCGGGCTTCTCGGCGGACGATTCCTTCTCGCCATCGTCATTGTGGTGATCGGGTTCCTGGTCCTTCAAGTTTGGATCTGCCGATGCCAGCTGCTCTTTATCGAAATCCCTCGGCTCTGGTTCAGTTCCAATGCCATCAAGCAACCTGGAAAGGGGAAGCCCACCTGGTGCATTCCAACCCGGAATGGAACCCGGCGCCGTTAGCCCGCCGGGCGTCGGCACAACGCCGAGGTTGGGAATGCTTGGCATCATCGGCGTCATCGGCATCGGCGGCGCAGTCGGTCCCGCTGTGGGTCGGGGATCGTCAAGCAACAGCGAATCAAGGTACGGATCTTCGGCATCGGGCAATTCCGCCACCTGTTGACTGGCGCCCGGCGCCGATGCGCCAATGAGCGCGGCCGATGCCGGACGCTGTCCGCTGGGCACGTCCAGTCCCGTTTTCGAGGCACCATACAGCGATGTCCACGCGGCCATCAGCGCTGACTTCGACGTGTCATCGAGGCTTGCGTTGGCGACCACCGCGCGGATATCCCTGAGCTTGGTGATGAGGAATCGTTGGAAATCACGCGCACCCGCCGGTGTGTCCAGATCCGATCGCGTTCGTACCGCCCCTTCGGTCTCTTGCTGTAGCTTGTTCAGCGCCTCTCTGCCCTCGACAGTCTTTAGGTGCGCGTTCAGGATTGCCGAGATCACTTGCAAGTCAAGTTGCGAACTCGCTGAATTCTGGTGCGCCAGAGCAGCTTCAGCATATCCGATAGTTTCGGCAGCGTCACCTTGCTGGGGTTCCGCCGCCGCAGGTACGCCCGATCCGCGCAGCCATAGGCCGAGATCACCCGGCATCGCCACCGTCGGAGCGAACAGATCTGAATGTTGTTGGCGGACCTTGCACAGGATCGCGTCGAGTTGCTCCAAGCGTGTCGTGGGAGTGACCACAGCTGACACTTCACTCGGCGTCAGTCCGCTCTGCCACGCGTTTGGATCGCCCGTGCGGTCCCGGACATATTTGACTACAGCAAGTAGGTCGTCATACGTCGACATCGTCTAGGCAATCGGCGCCGCGCCCGGTTGCGGACGACGTGAACCCTTCATGCCGGGTGACAGTAGTTCGGCACACCGCCGCCGACAATTCACCCCAATCTGGCAATGCTAGCCCGCGGGCGTTGTGTACTGTGCCCGCACGCTTTCCAACACAGCCTTTTTCGTGCGATCCAACTCGCGAACACTAGCCACGACGGTGACAATCTCCCGCTGTTTAGCAATCAAAAATTTCTGAAACTCACTAGAACCCATACGAGTATCGACGGCGAGGTCGGCCTGGTTCTGTACCGCACAATCGATTTCGGCGGCGATCGCATCCAGTCGGCCGATGCTCTCGCGTATCGCTGCATGAGCACTGGCGATCGCCTCGGTCACCACCCGGTCGGCGTCGGCAGCCGTTCTGTGCTGCCTCGCGAGTGCCGTCTGCCGTTCCCGAATGGCAGCTAGCGACGATCCAGCTTGCTCCGACATGCGTTCAACCTTCTCAAAGTGGCCGGCGAATCTGCACGTTGCTGCCCAGCGGACTGATCCGGACCGACGCGCCCGAGTAGGGCGCTTCGACGACCAGATTATTGCCGATGGCCAGTTGTACATGCCCGGCGTGGGGGAAGACGAGGTCGCCCGGGCGCACTTGCCAGCGCGGTACCGGAATCCCGTCGTTTATCTGCTGATATGTGGTGCGGTCCAGATGGATACCCGCCTGCGCATACGACCATTGAACCAGCCCAGAACAGTCGAACTGGTCGGGCCCAGTTGCGCCCCAGACATAAGGACGGCCGAGTCGCGACAGCGCGGCACGCACCGCGATTCCCGCGCGGCCGGTTGCTGAGGGTAACCGCAGTCCGGTCGGCGCGGGGCCAAGGTGATGCTGCGTCCGGTAGCGCAGCGCACGCAATGCGACTAGGTGCCGTCGTGCCCGCAGGCGGGCCGACAAGACGTGCATTCGCTGCGCGCGCAGGCGTGCAATGCGACGACGCATCGCTTCTCGCTGGGCCATCGGGGTAGCCGGAGTAATGGCAGCATCGGCGTGGGCCTCCTGGAGGACGTTTTTGGTCAGCTCACGCGCTCGGGCCCGATCCCGCTGGGCATTGGCGATGACCGCGCCGACCGCAGCATCCGTTCGTGATGCCGACAGCAACGCTTCGCGGCTATGGTGCACCGCTGGTTGATAACTACCATGCCCCACAGTGTTGTTCAGCCTGGCTGCGCGCTGCAGTAGTCCGTTGTAGCGCGCGGTGCCCGCGTTCAGTGTCGAGTGCCGAGTGCTGCCTGCAAACATTTGATGAGCACGGTTCAACGCCTCGATTTCGCTGTCGATCACGAGTTCCCCTCCGCGCTGTCGTTGTCTGCCGCGGCCTGGCTCGTCGACTCGACCGCATCGGCGAAAGCGCGAACGCGCCGGAGCACTCCCGCCGGGATGATTCCCCGGTTGCGGATATCCCACATTTCGTCATTACCGACGCCAAGTAGCGCAGCGATGATCGCCTCCGGCAACGACGATTGCGCGCATGCCCGATCGAACCGCGCGCCCAAGCTCGTCGGCATCCGATTTAGCAGGTCGCTGCGTGTCGCCTCGAGCGCCTGTAGGTGTTCCATGAGCCGGTCCGTCGAGTCGGCGCCGGCGTTCACCGCCACCCGCCACGAGCTGGCGGCGAGCATCTCCGCTTTCACGCACTGCGCGATCACAGATAGAATATACGTCTCGTATTCGTTTGATGTCGTCGCTGGGAGACGATCGATGACGGATCTGATGGCATCGAGTTGCGCTTCGGCGTAGCCTTCCAGCACTTCTGTGTCGCTGTGGCGGTCCGCAACCACCGCACCGGCACGTCGCGCAGACGTCGCCTCGAGGGGCTGCACGGCAATTAGTCGGGCCAGCTCGGCATCGGGATCAGCAGCCACTAGAAGCCGCGAGTAGGTGCCAGGCGGTAGGCCAAGCCCATTTTCAACCTTTTGAACTGTGCTTTTATGCGGTTTGCGGGCACCGCGTTCTAGATAGCTCAGTCCCATGATGCTGACGCCGGTCGCGATCGCAAAGTCCGCCAGTGACCAGTCGCGCGATTCGCGCAGCGCGCGGATGGCAGCACCCGCCGACTCACGGCTCAACGCACGCTCCGGCCATAGACCGGATATTACACAGCCCTCAAGCCAACCCTGTGTGTGTGTATACGTTTTTATCGTCATTCTCTTGCGAAGGCCCGTCCAGTGCGTATACGCTTTTGACTACGTTTCGCTCTAACAAGGGAGGCCGACAGATGGGACACCCGTGCGCAGCTAACCCGGAACTATGGTTCGGCTACCCCGATGACGACGGCGGTGACGGCGCCGCCAAGGCGCGTGCCTATGAACGGTCCGCCACCGAGGCTCGGATCCAATGCCTGCGCCGCTGCCCACTGGCGCAGCAGCGTCTGTGTGCCCAACACGCAATTGCGCATCGCGAAGAGTATGGAGTCTGGGCTGGCGTTAAGCTGCCCGGCGGCCAGTACCGCAAGCGCGAACAGCTCGCGCAGGCCCATGAGGTGTTGCGGCGGATCGCCGCGGGCGAAATCAACTCGCGCCAGCTACCCGAGAACGCAGCGCTGCTGGCGCACCACGAACACGACGCCATTGCGGTGGCCGCAGTCGTGTTGCACTTGCCGATCGCACACGTTGGCCCTCGTTCGGCCGCCTGACGACATCGTCGACGGGGCAGTTTGCGGAACCAGCCAGACGGTACGACCGGATCATCGACGGCCACAGAATGTGGATCAGCAACGGCGGTATGCCACTGTGCATGTGGTCAACGCGGTCGTCGACAAAGAGCTCGGCCATCACGGTTAGGCGCTGTTCGTGGTGCCGGCTTGGGCTGCCGGGCCTCCCACACCGCCGAATTGCGGTTCGATGGTGTTCGGGTTCCGGGAGCCAATCTGCTTGGTGAACAAGCGGAACTCGAGCACGAACTTGCCAAAGCCCTCACCACCAGTGACGTCGCCATGAAGCTGCTGCGGCCGCCCGGCCGATGACGACGAGTACTGTCGCGGTGTCGGCGCCGTACCACGCCCATGACGAAGGGTCGACGATGAGCAACGTTGAAACCGCTCCGCCCGAAGTCACCTGCAGCGCTTCGCGGGTCGCCGGTATCGAGGTGCTACATCCACGGGAGGTTCCACTGGGCGGACCCCGCGCTATCCGGGTGCAACGAACGCTTCCGCAACGACAACGCTCGCTGATCGGTGCGTGGTGTTTCATCGACCACTACGGCCCGGTGTCGGCGAGCATGGACGTCCCGCCGCATCCGCACACCGGACTACAAACAATAAGCTGGTTGTTCGGTGGGGAAGTGGAGCACCGCGATAGCGCCGGCGTGCATGCTCTGGTGCGGCCCGGCGAGCTGAATCTGATGACCGCGGGCGCGGGTATCTGTCACTCTGAGGTATCGGTCAACGCAGACCAGCGGGCAGTCGCGATTCTGCACGGTGTCCAACTGTGGGTGGCACTGCCCAGCGCCGACCGTAACACCGGGCGTGATTTCGCCCACTACGTGCCCACACCGAGTTCGCTGCCGGGCGCGGTGGCGCGGGTATTTCTTGGCGAATTGGCCGGCGACCGTTCGCCGGTGCATACCTTCACACCACTGCTCGGTGCACAAATCGACCTCGACGCGAAGGCTCAGCTGGATATCGGCATCGACCCGGCATTCGAACACGGCGTGCTGTGCGATTCAGGCACCGTCGATATGGGTGAGACCACGCTGGCGCGTGCCGACCTGGGATACCAAGGCCCCGGCAGCACCGCACTGCACTTGCATAATCTTGGCGAGCTGCCCGCCCGAGTTTTGCTGCTGGGCGGCACCCCTTTCACCGACGAGCTGTTGATGTGGTGGAACTTCCTCGGACGCAGCCATGACGAGATCGTCCGCTACCGGCAACTCTGGGAGGACGCCGACCAACGGTTCGGCGCCGTTGAGGGCTACCAGGGTTCAGTCACCCGACTGCCTGCCCCGCCACTGCCCACCACCCGGCTAAAGCCTCGACCGATACCGCCACCGACGAAGCAAGAGGAATCCCCATGACTACCGATAAGACCGGGGCACAAGTCGCTGTCAACACGCTGGATCGCCACTACACTATCGCCGTCGAAGGCAAAACCGTCGGTCACGCTGATGTCGCCGACCGTGATGATCAGCGCGTCTTTTACCACACCGTGATTGATCCAGACTTTGGCGGACGCGGCCTGGCGACCATTCTCATCATGGAGGCGTTGGCAGCCACCCGCGAGGACGGCAAGCGCATCGTCCCGTTGTGCTCAATGGTCGCCCACGTGATCGAACGACATCCAGAGTTCGCCGCCATCACCGACCCGGTCACCGCCGAAGTCCAAGAGTGGGTGCAGACGCAGCCGTAGCGGATGAACCTCCGCGGAGCCAGCGCAGCGCTACGGGAAATGGCTGCGCACCCAGTCGGGGAGTCGCTGCGATGGTTGGCTCCGGGTGACCAAAAACACAGTATCGTGCTTTCCAGCAACTCGTTGGCATGCGCGCTGGCCAATATCGGCGCAACTGCAAAGGCCCAGGTCTTCGTCCCCCGCCCTTTCGTGAGCGTCACCGTCTGCCTCTGTACCTGGACTGACGTGTGCTAGTCGGACAGCTGGACATGCGGCTGCCGACCCAACCACCAGCGCCGCGAGCAAAAATTTCGGCGCGCGGAGTCGCGGCGCCGACGGTACTGTTGCCTCGTTTGCCGTCACCCCCAACCGCCAGCGATAGACGGCCCAGCTCACCGATGGGAGGATGAGCGATGGACTTCGCATCACTACCGCCGGAGATCAACTCCGCCCGGATGTATGCCGGCCCTGGCGCGGGACCTATGTTGGCGGCTGCGGCAGCCTGGGGAACGCTGGCCGCGGAACTGCACTCGACCGCAAGCTCGTATCAAGCAGCAATCGGCGGACTGATCGCTGGGCCCTGGCTGGGCCCAGCAGCGGCGGCAATGACTGCCGCAGTCGCACCGTATGTGGCGTGGCTGAGCATGACCGCTGAACTGGCCGAACAGACGGCAAACCAGGCCATCGCAGCGGCCGCCGCCTATGAGGCGGCGTTCTCGGAAACGGTGCCACCGCCGGTGGTGGCAGCCAACCGCAGCCTGCTGATGGTGTTGGTGGCGACGAACTTCTTTAGCCAGAACGCCCCGTTGATAGCGGCCACCGAAATGCTGTACGCCGAGATGTGGGCCCAAGATACCGGCGCCATGTACAGCTATGCGAACGCGTCGGCGTCGGCCACATCGCTGACGTCGTTTACCCCGCCGCCGTCCAGTACCAACCCGGGCGGGCAGGCGGGCGAAGCCGCCGCGGTTGCTCAAGCGGCAGGTACCTCCGCGGGCAACGCGCAACGCATCGTGGCGAGCGTTCCACAAGCGGCGGCCGCGGTACCTAACGCGCTGCAGGCGCTGGCGGCACAAGCACTACCCGCTGCGGTGACGCCGCAGGACGTGCTAGACCTGTTGGGGAACCTGGTTGCCATCCTTTTCGAGGCACCAGTAGACAGCTTGGGGCTGCCAGCTTTTGCCTACGACCTTCTCGGTTATGACATTTCAGCCCACACCGACGACATCATTAGTGGCTGGGCGGGGATCCAGACCTTCCCAGGCACAGGGCCCGCGCCCCCAACGCCGTTCCCGGTACTCACGAACCCCGGTTCGCCGGCTATCGCGGCCCTGGGCGAAGCGGGCTCAATCGGGGGACTGTCCGTGCCGACCAGCTGGGCCACAGCGGCCCCGGAGGCACGTCTGCTCGCGGTCGCGCTGCCGGCAACCAGCGTTGGCGCCGCCGCGGAGGCGTCCGCCGGCGGTGTCGGAAGCCTGTTCGGTCAGATGGCCCTGGCGGGTATGGCTGGACGGGCGATGGCCGGCACCACCAGCGCTGCTGGCGCTGCCGGTGCCGGTGCAGGTGGCCCGGGCCGCCTGGAGCGAATCCGGGAGCGGATCGGAGGGACGACGCGGGAGCCGGCGGAACCGCCGCCGACTGCGCCGGGCGGCCCGATAACGGGTATTGCCACAGAGCTACGTGAACTGGCCTCCCTGCGCGATGCGGGAATCCTTACTGAGGAGGAATTCACCGAGCAGAAACGACGCCTGCTCCCTCCGTGAGTCTGCATGTCGTCTGACTGGTCGGGCGCTGCTGCCACGACCAACGCGTCGCGGTTGGATCGTCGAACGGGTCATGCGTCAGTGCACCAAATCGAAAGTTGGTCTGGCCGTGACGCTTTCGATCTCTATCGAGATGCTCTCCAGGCCTTGGTGTCCGTCGCTTTGTGTTCAATCGAATGCGGCAGGAGGTATCACGGCATGGTCATCGAAAAGCGGTTGGGTCGCTACCGCTGCCGCCACTACAGTGCCCCTGTGAACGTCGATCCGGTTACGTTTGGCATGCAGTGGGCAGCAGCGTGGAATGCCCGCGACGTGGAGTCGGTCCTTCAGCATTTTCATGAGGACGTGGTGTTCACGTCACCGGTAGCCGCCGAGCTTTTGCCGGAAACGGCCGGCGTCCTCTCTGGCAAGCCCGCATTGCGGCATTACTGGACCCTCGCGTTGCAGCGTATTCCCAACCTCCGGTTTGTCGTCGAGGGCATCTACCAGGGAATCGACACCATCGTGATCGTGTACCGCAACCAAGACGAGAAGCTGGTCAGCGAAGTCTTGCGGTTCACCGGCGACCTGGTCATCGAAGGCCACGGAACATACATCGTCCCGGTAACCGCATAAGCGAAGCCATGCCAATTGTGCTGGCGCTGTTAGCCATTCAGATTAATTGCCGGCCGGGCGGCATCTTATCCGCGCCGACCAAACAAATTTCTCCGGCCAATAGCCGGAGAAATCTGTAACCCATGATTCGACTCATCACAGCGTGGGCGAAGGGGGACTTGAACCCCCACGTCCCGAAGGACACTGGCACCTGAAGCCAGCGCGTCTGCCATTCCGCCACTCGCCCGAAAGGCAACCGATGGACCATACCACTGTAGTAGCCGCGCGACCCAACGAACCTGCACGCATCTGCCAGGCCTTCCGACATCAGGGGGACCGCTGTCCAGACGCTTCTGAGCTGCCTCGATGCGATTCTCAGAATTCCCACGGTGCCGCAGCGTCGCGATGTGCCGATACCATGCTTGGGTGATACGACATGCGGGCAAAACGTTTGCCTTGCGCCGGCGATATGCAAGAGCAAGTGCGGGCGAGCGCTAAACGATGAGTAGCCAAAGAGGGCTCGTGCAGCGCATCGAGCGCAAGCTCGAGTCGACCGTAGGCGATGCGTTTGCCCGGATGTTCGGGGGATCGATCGTTCCGCAAGAGGTCGAAGCCCTGTTGCGCCGTGAAGCCGCCGACGGCGTCCGGTCACTGCAGGGAAATCGCCTTTTGGCGCCCAACGAATACATCATTACCCTCGGTGTTCACGACCTTGAGAAGGTGGAAGCCGACCCGGGCCTCACGTCGAGCGCTTTCGCTAGCGACTTGGCTGACTATATCCATGAACAGGGGTGGCAAACGTATGGTGATGTGGTCGTCCGGTTCGAGCAGTCATCGAATCTGCACACCGGGCAGCTCCGCGCCCGCGGTGCTGTCAACCCCGATGTCGAGCCCCGCCCGACGGTTAACGATCCCGTCCGGCCACAATCTAATCAGGCGTTCAGCGCAGAACCAGGAGTACCACCGATGACTGACAATTCGAGTTACCGCGGAGGTCAAGGGCAGGGGCGCCCAGGCGATGACTACTACGACGACCGCTTCGACCAGCCGCAAGACGATCCGCGCGGCGCGGACCCCCAAGGCGGGCAGGACCCCCGAGGCGGCTATCCGCCGGAACCGGGCGGATACCCGCCGCCGCGCCGTCCAGATCAGGGCGGCTACCAAGACCAAGGCGGCTACCAAGACCAACGCGGCTACCAAGACCAACGCGGCTACCAAGACCAAGGCGGCTACCCCGACCAACGCGGCTACCAAGACCAACGCGGCTACCAAGACCAACGTGGCTACCAAGACCAAGGCGGCTACCCCGACCAACGTGGCTACCAAGACCAACGTGGCTACCAAGACCAAGGCGGCTACCAAGACCAAGGCGGCTACCAAGATCAGCGCAGCTACCCCGACCAGGGGCAAGGTGGCTACCCACCGTCCTATGAACAACGTCCGGTAGCTCCTGGTGGTTACGGCGGCCAAGGTCACGACCAGGGCTATCGCCCGGGCGGCTACGGCCCTCCAGGCGGTGGCCAGCCGGGCTACGGCGGGTACGGGGATTATGGCCGCGGGCCAGCTCGCCAGGATGAGGCTGGCTATGCCCCCTCAGGTCCCCCCGCTCCGCCTGAACAACGTCCGGCTTACCCCGACCAGGGAGGCGGGTACGACCAGGGGTATCAGCAGGGCGGCCCCGGATACGGCAGGCAGGACTACGGACAACAGGACTACACCCAATACGCGGAAAGCCCGCCGGGCGGAGTGTATGCGCCTTCCGGCGGTGGGTACGCCGAGCCCGCCGGCCGCGACTACGACTATGGCCAGTTAGGAGGCCAGCCAGGAGCCGCTAGTGACTATGGCCAACCGGCGGGCGGCGGATATGGAGGCTACGGGCAAGGCGGCTACGGGGCACCAGGAAGCGCGGTCACCCTGCAGCTCGACGACGGCAGCGGCCGGACCTACCAGCTGCGTGAGGGCTCCAACATCGTGGGCCGCGGACAGGACGCCCAGTTCCGGTTGCCCGACACCGGTGTGTCACGCCGACACCTGGAAATCCGCTGGGATGGACAGGTCGCGCTCCTCTCCGACCTCAACTCCACGAACGGCACCACCGTCAACAATGCGCCGGTACAAGAGTGGCAGTTGGCCGATGGCGACGTGATCCGTTTAGGCCACTCCGAGATCATCGTTCGCATTCATTGAGCCCACTGGGCTCAAAACTGCCGTGCTTAACCCCGCGTCGACCACCGTCCAAGTATCGTGACGTTGCTGTGTGCTCGGTTACGGGTGCGTGAGTACAGCGCCAGGACGGAAAGGACGCCGGATGCAGGGACTAGTACTGCAACTGACGCGTGCCGGATTTTTAATGTTGCTATGGGTATTCATCTGGTCCGTTCTGCGGATCTTGAAGACCGATATCTATGCGCCGACCGGTGCCGTCATGGTCCGGCGCGGCTTGGCGTTGCGCGGCACGCTGCTGCCCTCGCGTCAGCGCCGGCACGCTGCGCGCTACCTGGTGGTGACCGAAGGGTCGCTGACCGGCGCCCGCATTACCCTCAGCGGACAACCAGTGCTGATCGGTCGCGCCGATGACTCCACATTGGTGCTGACCGACGACTACGCGTCGACCCGGCACGCCCGGCTATCTCAGCGCGGTTCGGAATGGTATGTGGAGGATCTAGGATCGACCAACGGTACATACCTTGACAGGGCGAAGGTGACGACTGCGGTACGAGTTCCACTAGGAACGCCGGTTCGAATCGGCAAAACGGCAATCGAGTTGCGCCCGTGACCTTGGTCCTCCGATATGCGGCCCGCAGCGATCGCGGCCTGGTACGCGCCAACAACGAAGACTCGGTTTACGCAGGCGCACGCCTACTCGCCCTCGCCGACGGCATGGGTGGTCACGCCGCCGGCGAGGTGGCATCCCAATTGGTGATCGCCGCACTGGCCCATCTCGACGACGATGAGCCCGGGGGCGACCTGCTGGGCAAGCTCGAGGCTGCGGTGCGCGCCGGCAACTCGGCCATCGCCGCGCAAGTCGAGATGGAACCCGACCTCGAGGGCATGGGGACCACGCTCACCGCAATCCTGTTCGCGGGCAACCGCCTCGGGCTGGTGCACATCGGTGACTCGCGCGGCTACCTACTGCGGGACGGCGAGCTGACCCAGATCACCAAGGACGACACCTTTGTCCAAACCTTGGTCGACGAAGGTCGGATCACCGCGGAGGAGGCGCACAGCCACCCACAGCGCTCATTGATCATGCGGGCGTTGACCGGCCACGAGGTCGATCCCACTCTCACCATGCGAGAAGCGCGCGCCGGTGATCGTTACCTGCTGTGCTCGGACGGATTATCCGATCCGGTGAGCGACGAGACCATCCTCGAGGCGCTACAGATCCCCGACGTCGCCGAGAGTGCCTACCGCCTCATCGAATTGGCGCTGCGCGGTGGCGGCCCTGACAATGTAACGGTCGTAGTCGCTGACGTCGTCGACTACGAATACGGCCAGACCCAACCAATTCTGGCCGGCGCAGTGTCGGGCGAAGATGACCAGCAGATGACCCTGCCCAATACCGCCGCCGGCCGCGCTTCAGCCATAGGTCCACGCAAAGAGATCACCAAACGTGTTGTGCCGCAAATCGATACAGTACATCGACCGCGCTGGTCGCAACGCCAGACAGCCGTCGCAATCACGCTGGTAGTGCTGCTCGTATTCGCCGGCGTGGCCATCGGGCGATGGGTCATCCGGAACAACTACTACGTCGCCGAATACAGCGGCAAGGTGTCCATCGTGCGGGGCATTCAAGGGTCGCTGCTCGGAATGCCCTTGTACGAGCCCTATTTGGTGGGCTGTCTGAACACCCGCAACGAGCTATCCCTGATTAGTTACGGCCAAACAGGGGGTCACCTCAATTGCCAGGTGATGACTCTGCGGGATCTGCGCCCCTCCGGACAGGCGCAGGTTCAGGCTGGACTGCCCGGAGGCAACCTAGATCAGGCCGAGTCGCAGCTACGAAAATTGTTGGCCGACTCCCTATTACCGACCTGTCCGCCACCTCGCGCGACATCCCCACCGGGACCCCCAGCCATGCCCACCATTAGCGGGACACCTCAGCCGACCAGCGCAGCATCGCCAACGTCCACCACACCACCCACGACCACCTCTTCCAGCGGCACCGCACCCACCAGCACAAGTCCCACAAGTACCGGGCCGACAGCGCCGGCGGGCACCTCGCAGACGGTGACCACCCTTCCACCACCCCCACCCCAGCCGGGCATCGACTGCCGGGCGGTGGCATGACAACGCAACTCCAACCGGCGATCACGGTGACGCCTCCGTTGCCCACGCGGCGCAACGCTGAGCTGCTGCTGCTCGGCTTCGCCGCCGTGATCACCGTCGCCGCGTTGGCCATCGTGGAAGCCAACCAGGAGAGAGGCGTTCGTTGGGACCTCGCCGGCTACGGGCTGATCTTCTGGTCATTGTTCGCATCCGCGCATCTAGCCGTAAGGCGTTTCGCTCCCTACACCGACCCGCTACTACTGCCAATAGTGGCCTTGCTCAACGGACTTGGCCTGGTGATGATCCACCGACTCGATCTTGTCGACAACGACGTCACCGGACAACGTCACCCCAGCGCGACCCAACAGATGCTGTGGACCCTGGTCGGGGTAGCCGCGTTCGCGCTGGTGGTGACCGTGTTAAAAGACCATCGCCAGCTCGCACGCTACGGCTACATATCTGGATTGACGGGTTTGGTTTTCTTGGCGATTCCCGCACTGCTGCCGGCACAGCTGTCCGAGGAGAACGGTGCCAAGATCTGGATCCGCTTTCCGGGTTTTTCGATTCAGCCCGCCGAATTTTCGAAGATTCTGTTGCTGATCTTCTTCGCAGCGGTGCTGGTCGCCAAACGTAGCCTGTTCACCAGCGTCGGCAAGCATTTAATGGGTATGACCCTGCCCCGCCCACGAGATCTCGCGCCGTTGTTGGCGGCCTGGGTGATCTCAGTGGGTGTGATGGTCTTCGAAAAGGACCTCGGCACTTCGCTGCTGCTCTACGCATCGTTTCTGGTGGTGGTTTACCTCGCCACTCAACGTCTCAGTTGGGTCGTCCTTGGCCTGGTGTTGTTCACTACGGGAAGCGTTGTGGCGTACTTCATTTTCGAACACGTCCGGGTTCGCGTGCAGGTGTGGTGGGATCCCTTCACCAATCCCGATGGCAGCGGCTATCAGATCGTGCAGTCGCTTTTTAGCTTCGCTACTGGCGGTATCTTCGGCACCGGCTTGGGCAACGGTCAACCTGACACCGTGCCTGCGGCCTCAACTGATTTCATTATCGCCGCGTTCGGCGAAGAGCTTGGATTAGTGGGCTTGGCTGCCCTTCTCATGCTCTACACGATTGTCATCGTCCGCGGCCTGCGCACGGCGATCGCCACACGCGACAGCTTCGGCAAACTGTTGGCCGCGGGCCTGGCATCGACGCTGGCCATCCAACTGTTCATTGTCGTGGGCGGCGTGACCACGCTCATTCCACTGACCGGTTTGACCACACCGTGGATGTCCTACGGCGGATCGTCACTGCTGGCGAACTACGTGCTGCTGGCCATCTTGGCACGCATCTCGCATAGCGCCCGACGGCCGTTACGCAGCCGCCCACGCAACATGTCCTCGATCGCGGCGGCGAGTACCGAGGTGATCGAAAAGGTATGAACGCCTCTCTCCGCCGAATCTCGGTGACCGTGATGGCGTTGATCGTGCTCCTGCTGCTCAACGCCACGGTCACACAGGTGTTCGCCGCCGACGGGCTGCGTGCCGACCCCCGCAACCAGCGGGTCCTACTCGACGAGTATTCACGTCAGCGTGGCCAGATCACCGCAAGCGGCCAGCTACTGGCCTATTCGGTGGCGACCGACAACCGCTTCCGTTTCCTGCGGGTGTATCCCAACCCTGCGGTGTACGCACCGATTACCGGCTTCTATTCGCTGCGCTACTCCAGCACAGGCCTTGAGCGAGCCGAGGACGCACTGTTGAATGGATCCGACGAGCGGCTGTTCGGGCGCCGGTTGGCCGACTTCTTCACCGGTCGCGATCCACGCGGCGGCAATGTCGATACCACGATCAACCCACGTGTCCAGCAGGCTGGATGGGATGCAATGCAGCAGGGTTGCGGGGGACCGCCATGTAAGGGAGCTGTGGTCGCCCTCGAACCGTCCACCGGCAGGATTCTGGCGATGGTCTCGTCACCGTCGTATGACCCCAACCTGCTGGCGTCCCACAATCCCGAGGAACAAGCACAGGCCTGGCAGCGCCTGCGCGACGACCCTAACTCGCCCCTGGTCAACCGCGCCATCTCCGAGACCTATCCGCCTGGTTCCACATTCAAGGTGATCACCACCGCGGCGGCGCTGCAGGCCGGCGCCACCGTGAGCGAGCAGTTGACCGCGGCGCCCACAATTCCGCTACCCGACAGCACGGCTACTTTGGAGAACTACGGCGGCGCTGCTTGTGGCCCTGATCCGACGGTGTCGCTGAGCCAGGCATTCGCCATGTCGTGTAACACCGCGTTCGTCCAGCTGGGCCTGCTCACCGGCGCCGACGCGCTGCGGAGCGTGGCGCATTCCTTCGGCCTGGACAGCACCCCCAACGTCATTCCGCTGCAGGTCGCCGAATCGACCGTCGGGGTAATCCCGGACGCCGCCGCGCTGGGGATGTCGAGCATCGGCCAAAAGGATGTCGCGCTGACGCCGCTGCAGAACGCTCAAGTCGCCGCGACCATCGCCAATGCCGGGGTGACGATGCAGCCCTACCTGATCGATAGCCTCAAAGGGCCGGACTTGGCCAACATCCGTACCACTGCCCCATATCAGCAGCGCCGCGCAGTGTCACCGCAGGTCGCCGCTAAGCTAACAGAGCTGATGGTCGGCGCCGAGAAGGTCGCACAACAGAAAGGGGCCATTCCCGGCGTGCAGATTGCTTCCAAGACTGGTACCGCAGAGCATGGCACCGACCCGCGTCACACGCCGCCGCACGCGTGGTATATCGCCTTCGCTCCCGCGCAGGCTCCGAAGGTCGCCGTAGCGGTGCTGGTAGAGAATGGAGGGGCCGACCTGGGGGCACCACCCGCTGGCGGGGGACTGTCCGCGACGGGGGGTGCGCTGGCCGCACCGATCGGACGAGCCGTGATCGAGGCCGCACTGCAGGGGGGGCCATGAGTCCGCGAGTTGGTGTGACGCTGTCTGGGAGATACCGCCTGCAACGGCTCATCGCCACCGGTGGCATGGGCCAAGTCTGGGAGGCGGTGGACAGCCGGCTGGGCCGGCGGGTTGCGGTCAAGGTGCTCAAGGGGGAGTTCTCCTCGGACCCGGAGTTCATCGAGCGGTTCCGCGCTGAGGCACGAACCACCGCAATGCTCAACCACCCCGGAATCGCCAGCGTCCATGACTACGGCGAAAGCCAGATGGACGGGGAGGGCCGCACCGCCTACTTGGTGATGGAGCTGGTCAACGGCGAGCCGCTGAATTCGGTACTTAAACGCACCGGCCGGCTGTCGTTGCGGCATGCGCTGGACATGCTGGAGCAGACTGGTCGTGCCCTGCAAATTGCTCATGCCGCCGGTCTGGTCCACCGCGACGTCAAACCGGGCAACATCTTGATCACCCCCACCGGCCAGGTGAAAATCACCGATTTCGGTATCGCCAAAGCAGTCGACGCCGCGCCGGTGACCCAGACCGGCATGGTGATGGGCACCGCGCAATACATCGCCCCCGAACAGGCCTTAGGTCATGACGCAACTCCGGCCAGCGATGTCTACTCGTTGGGAGTTGTTGGGTACGAAGTGGTTTCGGGTAAGCGGCCGTTCACCGGCGACGGCGCCCTGACGGTAGCGATGAAGCACATCAAGGAACCCCCGCCGCCGCTGCCCGCTGACCTACCGCCCAATGTGCGAGAACTCATCGAGATCACGCTGGTCAAAAACCCCGGCATGCGCTACCGCAGTGGGGGATCGTTCGCCGACGCCGTCGCCGCGGTACGAGCCGGCCGCCGGCCCCCGCGGCCCAGCCAAGCACCACCTGCCGGTCGGGCCTCCCCGGCGGCCATCCCGTCGGGCACCCAGGCCAGGACCGTTGCCGGCGGCGCCAAGACTGCGGCGCCTCGCCGATCCCGGCCGGCCCGGCTATCTACGGGCGGTGTCCGCCCATTGCCGGCTCGGCGCACGTTCTCGTCTGGCCAGCGCGCGTTGCTCTGGGCCGCCGGGGCGCTCGGAGCGCTGGCGATTATCATCGCGGTGCTGATCGTGATCAACTCCCGCGCTGAAAACGAACAGCAGCAACCACCCGCTCCGACCGTTACCGACACCGGGACGCCACCAGCCACCAAAACCCCGAGCGGTTCTCCGGCTGCTTATCGCGAATACCACGTCAACTGGACGGATCACAGAGGAATAGGTAATTCTGGACTTCCAAGCAGGCCGCCCGAGCTCAGCTGGCTGGTGCCACTGACATCCCGCCCGTCGCCGGCCAGACATGAGACGCCACAATGACCACCCCACCACACTTGTCTGACCGTTACGAACTGGGCGACATCCTCGGTTTTGGGGGTATGTCGGAAGTTCACCTGGCCCGCGACGTCCGCTTGCACCGCGACGTCGCGGTCAAGGTGCTGCGTGCCGATCTGGCCCGCGATCCCAGCTTCTACCTACGCTTCCGACGCGAAGCGCAAAACGCCGCGGCGCTAAACCACCCATCCATCGTGGCGGTCTACGACACCGGCGAGGCAGAAACGCCCGCCGGTCCGCTGCCCTACATCGTCATGGAGTACGTCGACGGCGCGACGCTACGCGATATCGTGCACGCCGATGGCCCAATGCCACCCCAACGGGCCATCGAGATCATCGCCGACGCCTGCCAAGCGCTGAACTTCAGCCATCAGAACGGCATCATTCATCGCGACGTCAAACCGGCCAACATCATGATCAGCGCCACCAACGCGGTAAAGGTGATGGACTTTGGTATCGCACGCGCGATTGCCGACAGCACCAGCGTCACCCAGACCGCAGCCGTGATCGGGACCGCCCAATATCTATCTCCCGAACAGGCCCGCGGCGATTCCGTCGACGCTCGGTCAGATGTCTATTCGTTGGGTTGTGTGCTTTACGAAATCCTCACTGGTGAACCGCCTTTCACCGGTGATTCGCCGGTCTCGGTGGCCTACCAGCATGTCCGCGAGGACCCGATTCCACCGTCGCAGCGGCATGAGGGCATCTCCGCCGACCTCGACGCCGTCGTTCTCAAAGCACTGGCCAAGAACCCGGAAAACCGCTATCAGACCGCGGCGGAGATGCGCGCCGACTTGATCCGGGTGCACAGCGGTCAACCACCCGAGGCGCCCAAGGTACTCACCGACGCCGAACGGAGCTCCCTGCTGTCATCCGGGCCTGGAAACTTCGGTGGTCCGCGCACCGATGCGCTATCTCGCCAGCCTCTAGATGAGACCGAGCGCGGTGGTTCGGTTGGACGCTGGGTTGCCGTGGTCGCCGTGCTGGCGATCCTGACGATCGCCGTCGTCGTCGCCTTCAATACATTCGGCGGCAATACCCGCGACATCCAGGTGCCCGACGTGCGCGGCCAAGTGTCCGCCGATGCCATCGCCGCACTGCAAAACCGGGGCTTCAAAACTCGCACCCTGCAGAAACCGGACTCGACGATCCCGCCCGACCACGTCATCAGTACCGACCCCGGGGCTAACGCCTCGGTGGGTGCGGGCGACGAGATCACGATTAACGTCTCCACCGGACCCGAGCAACGCGAAGTGCCAGACGTCTCCTCGCTCAACTACGCCGACGCGGTTAAGAAGCTGACTGCCGCCGGATTCAAAAGCTTTAAACAGGCGAACTCACCGTCGACGCCGGAATTGTTAGGCAAGGTTATCGGGACGAACCCGCCCGCCAACCAGACCTCGGCGATCACCAACGTCATCACCATCATCGTCGGCGCCGGGCCGGAGACCAAGCAGATCCCTGACGTCGCGGGCCAGACCGTCGAGGTCGCGCAGAAGAATCTCAACGTCTACGGCTTCACCAAGTTCAGCCAAGCGTCGGTGGATAGCCCCCGTCCAGCCGGTGAGGTGATTGGTACCAATCCGCCCAAGGGCGCGGCGGTACCGGTGGACTCGGTCATCGAACTGCAGGTGTCCAAGGGCAACCAATTCGTGATGCCCGACCTGTCCGGCATGTTCTGGGCCGACGCCGAGCCGCGGTTACGCGCACTGGGCTGGACCGGGGTGCTGGACAAGGGTCCCGATGTGGATGCTGGTGGTTCCCAGCACAACCGGGTGGCGTATCAGAACCCGCCGGCCGGTGCCGGGGTCAACCGGGACGGGATCATCACGCTGAAGTTCGGGCAGTAACCGCGGCGGTGTGCTCCGCAGCCACCGGTAGACGCGGATGGATCGCGGCGCCAACCTCGTTCTCGAGTCGGCGGATCAGGGCATCGTCGCGCGACCATCCGCAATAGGCCAGCCAGTTGGCCAGCATTCGGTGCCCACCCTCAGTCAGGATCGACTCCGGATGGAACTGGACACCGTGGATCGGCAACTCGGTGTGACGCACCGCCATGATCACACCGCTGCGCGTGCGCGCGATGACCTCCAATACCGGCGGCAGTGACTCCGGCAGGATAGTCAATGAGTGATATCTGGTGGCCGTGAACGGATCCGGAAGCCCATGCAGCACACCGACATTCATGTGGAATACGCTGCTGGTCTTGCCGTGCAACAGCTCGGGTGCGCGGTCCACGGTGGCGCCGAACGCGACGCCGATAGCCTGGTGTCCCAGGCAGACCCCTAGCAATGGGGTGTGCGCCGCGGCGCACGCGCGGACCAGATTGATCGACGCGCCCGCACGTTCCGGGGTGCCCGGACCTGGGCTAAGCAAGACGCCGTCAAACTGTGCGGCGATGGTGGCTTCGTCGGATAGTCGGGCATCGTCGTTGCGCCACACCTCGGCGTCTACTCCGAGCTGGCCGAGGTACTGGACCAGGTTGAACACAAAGCTGTCGTAGTTGTCGACGACCAGGATCCGCATCGTGTCAGGCTACCGTCCGCCCCAGGTTGGGATACGGCTCAGCGCCCGAGTGGGCCTCATCCTTATTGCCCTGCTCCTCACCGGCCCGTCCCCGGCCGGCTTGTCGCCGGGAGGGGCTGCGCGAAGTGCGTTCGGGCCGGTTCAGAATGGCCGACGATCTGCACGTCAGGCTTGACCTCCTCGTGATAGCCGAGGCCGAATCGGACCACGTACTGCTTGTAGAGGATCACTAGCGGAGCGGCGGCTAAGGCCGCTTGCATGGCCGCGGCATTGCCGATCGCGGTGATCGTGTAGGGCGGGCTGTAGGTACGCCCGTTGAGCAGCAAGGTGTTTCCGACGCAGCGTGCCACCGAGGTCGCGATGAGGCGCTGATCCTGCATCTGAATCGCTTCCGCGCCGGCACTCCACATGGCGTTCAGCACGGCCTGGATGTCCTGCTGATGTACCACCAAGTCATCGGGGGACGCGTCACGCGGGAAGCGGCCGTTGGCGTCACGTTGCGCGTCCTCGAGGGTGACCACCAGACCCGGCCCATGCACCGGATCCATGCCCGCCTCCCCGGCCAGCTCACCCGACCGCCGCAGCAGCGCCGCCAACGCGGCATCGGAGGACCGGTTGTGCGCCGCGTCGATCTTGCTGGCCAGCGCATCCCGTTCGCTGTTCAGGTGGCTCACCGACGACTGTGCTGCACGGACCAAATCCACCAGCCGCGGAGCATCGCTGCGGCGGATCTCGGCGCCGCCAGAAACCCCGTGCGTCGCGGCTAACAGCAGTCCGGCCAGCACGCAGACCAATGGGACACCGAAACGCCACAATGAGCGGCGCTTATCAATCATTGGCTCTTCCTTCCCGATCAGGGTCTCGGGCTGGTCATGGCGCCAGGTGAGTTAGTCTCGTAGCCAAACTATGCGTGGGACTGCCATCGTTATCGTTGCACCCCGTCCCGCCGACTGTGTTGTCGAGGTAGCCCCGAGGTAAAGATGCCCAAGTCCAAGGTCCGCAAGAAGAACGACTTCACCGTCAACTCGGTGAGCCGCACACCGGTCAAAGTGAAGGTCGGACCGTCCAGTGTGTGGTTCGTTGCATTGTTCGTCGGCCTCATGCTGATCGGCCTCGTCTGGTTGATGGTGTTTCAGTTGGCCGCGCTGGGCGCCCAGGCCCCGACAGCGCTGCACTGGATGGCCCAACTCGGCCCGTGGAACTATGCGATCGCGTTCGCATTCATGATTACCGGTTTGCTGCTCACGATGCGTTGGCATTAGCAGACCCCGCCGACGTGATGAATTCATCTTGCCGTCAATCTTTAACTGAGCCAGCAACCTTGCGGTGACTCAATCACACGCGTGTGATTTATCCCCACTGTTGATAACGGTTGTGGATAAGCGCATCGGCGGTGGTGGGAGGGGCTAAATAACGCATGCAGCAAACAGCATGGGGACCGCGCACGGCGGGAATCGCTGGTTGTGGCGCCGCCGGCGTTGTGATGGCTATCGCATCTGTGACGTTGGCCACAGATGCGCCGGGACGCGTGCTGACCGGGATTGCCGCACTGGGTCTGATCTTGTTTGCCGGCGTGTCCTGGCGCGCGCGTCCAAAGCTGGCAATTACCCCCGATGGTCTGGCGATCCAAGGCTGGTTCCGGACGCAGTTATTCGGGCCGACCGACATCAAGATCATCCGGATCACCGAGTTCCGCCGGTTCGGCCGCAAAGTTCGATTACTCGAAATCGAAGCCGTCAGCGGAGGCTTGGTGATCTTGTCCCGTTGGGACCTCGGAACCGAGCCACTGGAGGTGCTCGACGCGCTCACCGCCGCCGGCTACGCCGGCCGGAAAAGACGGTGAACGAGCGCTTAGTGGCGAGCGCGGCGCAGCCGGACGAAGCGGGTCGCCACCATCGGATCAGGAGATCGTGATCGACTCAATCACGACCGGGTCGGTCGGCCGGTCGTTGCCATCGGTGGCCGTCGTCGAAATCGCGTCGACGACCCGCTGCGAGTCGGAGTCGGTCACTTCGCCGAAGATCGTGTGCCGCCGGTTCAGGTGCGGAGTCTCGCCGACGGTGATGAAGAACTGAGAGCCGTTGGTGCCCGGGCCCGCATTGGCCATAGCCAGCAGGTACGGCTTGTCGAATGAAAGCTCGGGGTGGAATTCGTCGGCGAACTTGTAGCCCGGGCCGCCACGACCCGTCCCGGTTGGATCCCCGCCCTGAATCATGAAGCCTTGGATCACCCGGTGGAAAACCGCCCCATCGTAGAACGGGCCGGAAGGACCACCTGACGCGTTTTGCGTCGAGTACTCCTTGGTGCCCTGCGCCAACCCGACAAAGTTGGCGACAGTCTTGGGTGCGTGGTTTCCGAACAGGGCGACCTTGATGTCGCCGCGGTTGGTGTGCAGCGTGGCAGTGGCGGTCTGAATGGGGCTGTTGGTCACGAGATCACAGTGTGCCATTACCCGCCAGCATGCCCGCATCCGGTGCCACTCGACGGATGCGAGGCGGTCAAAACATGCGAACCTTGCGTACCCGCATTAGGCCCGCGGGCGTCCTGATGATGGCAGGCTGTGGAGGTACCACTCGCAAGAGGCAGGGAAGGCGGCAAATGAGCGTGCAGAGCGTGCAGACGGAAACCCGGTTGACCCCTCGGGAACGGCTGACCCGGGGTCTGACCTACTCAGCACTGGGACCGGTGGACGTCACGCGAGGCGTTGTCGGGCTTGGTGTGCACTCCGCGCGATCGACCGCCTCAGGGTTGCGGCGCCGTTACCGACACGGCGGGCTGGCGTCCGAACTTGCTGCTACCCAAGAAGCGATCGCCCAGGAGCTGGCAGCCGCGCAGCAGGTTGTCGCAAACCTGCCGCAAGCGCTTCGGCAGGCGCGCCGGTCGCAACGCCGCCACACCAAACGCCCGTGGATCATCGCTGGAGCCGCCGTGGTGGTGGTCCTGGCCGGCGGCGCAATCGCTTTCAGCATTGTCCGGCGTTCATCGCGACCGGAGCCGTCACCGCGGCCACCCAGTGTCGACGTGCAACCGCGCCCGTAAGCGGGCAGCCTTGACGGTCGGTGGGTGTGGAAGCTCGCCTAACCATCGCCACTGTTGTCATCAAGGGTTTCCAGCCCACAGCACCGGCCACAGCGTCCTCACGAATTCCGTGGTCAAAATGTGGGCGCCCGCACGTCGCAGAAGCACTTGCCAGTGCGGATCGCACCGGGCGCGGGGGTCACATTAACGTGAGCTGTCTGGAATCGTCCCCATCGATGTCGCCAAGAGCTGTTTCTAGATGATGGCGACTACGAATGATCTTGGCGCCGTTATCTATTAGCAGCTTGTTGCCTGCAGGGGCGTCGAAAAGCTGCAGTGTCAATACGATTTGACCGCGCTGTAGCGCGTATTCCCCTGCGGCTAGTGTCCCACCGGAGTCGCCCGCTTCTACGACGACAAGTGCTTGGCTCAAGCCAGAGATCACTGTGTTGCGAGTCATCGCACCGGAAACGAACCTTTCTGATCAGGCGCGAACTGTGAAACAACCACTACACGCTCGGGGTCCCAGAGTCCTCGGAACTCACCCCGCCGGACGCGGAAGCGGTTGATCCCTTCGGCCAGCACTACGACGGTTGTCCCTCCACTCGCGAGAGCTGCGGTATGAGCTACCGAATCGATGCCCTTTGCATAGCCAGATACCACGGCGTATCCACGGCGATAGACCGCATCCGCACATGCGTGCGCCGCGCGCAATCCTTCGGAACTCGCATGCCGTGAACCGCAAAAACCGATTGCTGGCTGTTCAAGCAGTTCGAGCGGGCCTTTGAAAAATAGAGCGGCGGGCGCCTGCGGCGATGACGCGAGGCGCCGTAGATAGCCGTCCTCGCCAAGCAGGACCGCATCGACTCCACTATCCGATTGTTCTGCGGCTTGATCCTCGACTCCTTGACGATCTTCAGGCCCAAGTGCTTCGGCGACGTCTTCGAATGCACGCATGCCAGAAGCCCGCACCCGTGCGGCAATGATCCGTTGCCCGCCGCCGAATCGCGTTGCAGCTATCGCATGCCGCAGCCGTGTCTCAGTGTCGATTCCCATCGCCTCACCTCCTTGGCGCAGCAGTTACAGGTTCAGATATATATCGAACAGTTGTTCGAATTATTGCGCGGCCCGGCGTGTCTTGCGCGGCCGCCATCATTGCCGCGGCACCCCCGGACCCCGAGCAGTTGTTGCGCAGGGTCATTGACTGGCGCAAGTCTTACGTCCGCGACGTCGTGCTCGGGATCGACGATGCCGCGAAAGTTGTCCCCATTCCCAAATATCCACCGGGTCGGCGCCGCGCTTGAGCGTTGCACCGGCCGCGCTCTACAGTCGCGGCCGCGAGCCACCGCGCATGCCTTCCTGAATCTGTCGCAGCTCGTCACGTGTCACCGGCCCGCCATCGAATGGCTCGTCAGGCATCGCGATCGCTTCCTCTAGTTCCCGCTGCCCCTCATCCGTTGGCCACGGCGTCGCCGACAAAAATTTTGTGGAGCCTAGGGGAATCGAACCCCTGACACCTGCCTTGCAAAGGCGAATCATGCTGCAGGTCAACGGGTTACAGGCGGACCGACGTGCAAAAGGCACAACTGTGGTTAACAGTAGTTATCTGTAACTGTGGTCAAATTGTGGCCACGCGGTGGCCAACATCAATCATCTAAGAATTACCGATTGGCCTTATCGACGCAGCAATGATGCTGAGATTGGGAGACCCAGAGAGTCGAGGCGCTCCACCAGTTCTCCGACGGTCATGGGCGGCCTCTTATAGGCGGCGGCCGCTTCACTCACGGCTTGATGCATCAGAGCACCGTCAAGGTGATAGATGTCTTGGAGGAATGCGTCTGGGTGTTTGGCTTCGATACTGAACTTTTCCAGCTCACCTGATGGAAAGTCCTTTAGGTTCGTCGTAACAATGACTTGGGCGCCGGCCAGGATCGCAGCCGCAAGCACGTGACGATCGTCAGGGTCGGGAAGTGTCAAGGAAGGCACTAGCGCGTTTACGGCCGTCGAGTCGATGAGACAGTCGGGGACCGCCGCGCACATCAGCGCGCGTGTACGAGTCAACTTTGCCGGGTCTAAGTCAGGACGCTTTTCGCGGATCGCGTCGAAAACCTCGTCGAGAATTAGCTCAGACCAACGGGCGCGGTTAAGCCCCATCCGTGCTACGCGGATGAGGACGTCGCGCAGCACGGATGGGAACAGAACGTTCGCGTCGTAGACAACTGTGAAGGTCAGTAGAGTTCCAGATCCTCGGTCAGTTCGGTCAGTTCGTCTGCCGCTTTCTTCGTATCGAGTTCCATCTGTCGCTGGTAAGCACGGACAGACGAAGCCTGGATACGCCTGTGAGTCCCGACTTTTCGGAACTCGATTGCACCGTCTTCTACGAGTTTGATCAGGTACGGCCGCGAGACATTGAGCATGTCAGCGGCCTCTTGGGTTGTCAGCTCAGCATGAGCCGGCATTACCGCAACTGCTCGGCCGGCTGCAGCGCTGGCGAGAATCTGTCGCAGAATCTCGCCTAGGCCGCGTGGCAGCCTAACCACCTTGCTATTACCTTCGATTGTCACATCAACGTCCCCTGAGGACGGAGCTCGCTCGTCGAGGATCTGGTTGAGGGCGCATAGCGCTTGGTTTGCCAGATCAGCGTCGATCGCGTTCGTATCGTCCTCGAATTCTCTCTGTTCCTGGGCCTTCCTGGGCTTCCGGCGTTCTTTCGTGGTGCTCATATCTGCAATATACGAAGCAAACGCAATAATCGCAACGGTGGGATAGGGCCTCTACCTGCGGCTTTGCGGACCTTAAGGCCCGCAAAAGGCCTACAGGAGTGGGTATTCTCCTGGGGTAAGCAACGACCCTCGGAACGCGCAACGCTCGCCTTACGGCGCTTGTAGACAGGTCTACAGGCCGGCGTGGTGCGTGTACGGCCGTCACTTTGGCTGGCGTAAAAATGTGATCCTGGTCACACTATTTGCTTGTTGTCATGGTTTAGACGTATAAGCGCAGCTCAAACGTCAGTAGCCTCATCTGCACCACTAGCCCCGCTGCAACGCTGCCTGGCTCTAGGCCCCTGGTTAGCCTGAAAAGATGGCGACCAAGCGACCACACTTCGTGCCGAGGACATACCTCAGCGCGTGGGCAAATGCTGCCAGCCAGGTTGCGTATCGCCGCCGTGACGGCGGCGCAGCGATCGTAACTAGCGTTGCCAACGTGGCGGTCGCCGGCGGTATCTATGGTGTAGGCCAGCTTGCACAGTATCGCGAGGAGCTCTTTCAGCAGGTCGAGGGGGAGTGGGTTGATCTGCGGCGAGACCTGACCCAGCACGGAGATCTCCGTGGCGAACGTCGTTCCCTGCTAGCAGTATTCGCCGCGCTTCAGCTAAGTAGGACGCTCAAACACTACGAGGGGCACAACTTCATTTGCAACGTAGCGGCCACTACCGATGATCGACCCATTCCGAAAGCAGTAGTCCGCCAGTACATTTCCGACTTGGACGGCGCCGAGCCCGACGACAACGAGGTGGAAGCTGCATGGATGTTCGTCAACGGGACCCCTGGCGGCGAGATACCCACGCCCGAAATGGTTTTCAGTGTCTCGATGGACGTTGCTGTGTCAAAGGTCGCGCCCCACCTCGAAGCGATGAACTGGACGGTTTACAAGTTCGGCAATCCGGTGTTGATAAGCAGTGATTGCCCGGTTCATCCGTCGCGCCGAGCATCCCCAGAGCCACAACGCGGTGGGATCGGCATAGGCAGCGCCGACGAAATCAGGTTTCCGCTTTCCCCGAGCGCGCTACTCGTCATGACCCGCGAAAACCGACATGACAAGCGTGCCACCGCGCCCAACCCCCGAGCGATCAACGCGGAAATGTTCAAGCACTGCCATAAATTCGTAATCGGTACCCCTCAATCGAGGACCGCGATTGACAAGCATGAAATGTCAACGCGGTCACCACGAATCCGATTCGATACGGGACCTGGCTATCGGAAAGCTGCTGATGGCACCGAGGAGTACCTCGGCGAAGTGATCCATATGTACCCCGAATGACGAGCGCTGACCGGCCCCGGGTTTGTCTCGGACGCCCCCATGTCCGGAATTGGGGAACCGTAGAGACCTCCTTTAGCGCACCGTGGCGGTAGGGAGGCTGACCCGGGGTGGGGGTTGCCCACCCCGAGACAAACCGGTGCTGGCCTTCCAGTTAGCTGCCGCCGCCGATGTCGAACGATCCGACCCAGTTGGGCCGGACGATGTTCCAGCCGATCCGCCACGTCGCGCGCAGCAGAACGCTGTCGCTGGAGAACGCCGCGTGCTCGCTAGTGGCGACGCTGACGGGTCCGACGGCTGACACGACCGCGCTGCGGTCCAATACGGCCCCGGTGCTGGGTGCGATGAACCTGTTGACGATGACCGGAAGGTTCAACAGCATTGATGCCGCGTCGGTGGTGCCCGCGCCCAGCAGGCTTTCGTTGGTGCCGACGCCGCCGACCTTCAACTTGCGGAATTCGGCCCACGACATCGGGTCCATCAGGATGTGGGATGGTTGGGCGCCGTTGGATTCCAGCGCGGCCACCAGGTCGATCAAGCCATCCAAATCGGTTGAGATGGTGCCCGCCTCGACGGTGCCGGTGATGTTGGCCAGGCCGACCGGGTTCGACACGCTGGTGACGTAGTCGCGGTCGGCCTTCTTGATGAGGGCGCGGGAAACGGACTGCGCGAGCTGGGTCGCGGTCTGGGCCTGCCGGTATTGCTCGTTGGAGATCTTGACGAGCTGCGCGATCTTCTTTGTCGCAACGGTCACTTCGGCGAGCCCGGGGTCGCTTTCGCTGATGGTGGCGGCCTCGGCCACATAGGCGGCTTCGGCGTCGTTGACGTAGGCGCAGCGGACGACGGGGGTGTCGCCCTCAACAGTGCCGGCGATGGTCGACGTTCGCAGGATCAACGCCGGGCCGACGACTTCGTTGGCGGCGAAGAAAACCTCGTCGGGCCTCCACGCGTAGGCCGACGTGCTCGTGGTGCGAGCGGTCATGGATGGTTCGCTTTCGTTCGGTCACAGCACAATTCAGGGCAGCGCTGTGAAAACTGTTGGTTTTCAACGGCTGCCCGCTGGGCCTGTGCCGGTGCCCCGCTGGGGCGAACGGTGCGGGCCGGATGGCGCCTGGCCGAACAGCGGCCCGCACCAGCTGATTCTACTCGCTGCGGGGACGAAACGCGTCTACGAATGACGGGCGGGCGTCGCCGGCGATCTTGTCATTTGCGGTGACGATGGACGCGGACGGAGCGGACGGCCCCAGTTTGCGCCAATGCCTGTGTGATTCGAGCAGCCCGGTGGCGGTGGCCTCGACCTTGCCGGGGTCGATGTTCCCTGCGTCGTCGAGCACATCGGCGAGCTGGGTGCCGTCGCGCCAGAAGTCCTGTCCGTCGGCGAGATGGGCGCCGGCCAACCGTTCAACCTCTGCCCGCTGCAACGTAGTCAGGCGCTCGGTGAGCCGGTCCCGCTCGGCCCTAGCCTCGTTCCGCTCGGTGCGGTACTTAGCCGCTTCCCGATTCACGTTCTGCTGCTCGTCGAACTCGTGGGCCGCGTCGGCGGACACCCCTTCGGGGTTTTCATCCGCTCCGTTAGAAACCTCGGTGTCGTCCACGGTGGTCTCGACCGTGGTTGCGGTATCGGTGGTTTCGGTCATCAGTTGTTCTCCCTGTTCTCTCGTCGTTGCTTGGCTGCACGTACTTCGGGCAGAGCGCACAGCAAGGCGGTGAGCCGCGTGGCGACCTTTTGGGCTTGCTCTTTAGTCAGCATCATTGCGAACTCGCCGATCTCATCGTCCTCGACGCAGACGCCGATCAGATCGTCGCCGGAATCGGTGAGATGGTAGGTCACTTGAAAGTCGCGGGCCATTGCGACGATGGCGGCGTTGTCGCTCGGGACGTTGGTGGTCATGCTGGTGTCCTTTCGGGTGGTGGTCCAGATTTCGGGGTCCGGGAAGATGACGCGACTCACGAGGCGTCCTGTTTGCTGCAAGAGAAGTGGCGTTCGCCCTGGCCGGCGACCACGGGTTTGCCGCAGATGACACAGCGGGGTAGCTCTCGGCCTTTGAGCCGGACGGTGCGGCGGGTGCGGAGGTCTTGACGGCGGGCATCGAGAGGGGTTGGTGTGGCAGCTTCCAGGGGTGGTGCGGGTAGCAGGGAGCACTCGTGCGCGCTCTGCTCCCTGCTAGGTTCTGCGCTCTGCTCTGCCCCGTCTGACCTCACAGGGAGCGCAGGGAGCTCAGGGAGCACGTCGGGGGGTGCTCCCTGCTTGGTGCCCCCTGCTTTCGATTCGCCCAGCAACGACCAGAACCAGGGGCCGGGATTGAGTGGCCGGTCAGCGATCACGGCCAGCCTGCGCTTGGCCCGCTTGGCTTGATCTTTGGAGAAGCCCGCGGCGTCGGCGGCGGGTGAAGACCTCGGTGGCGCGCATGGATCCGTTTGCCAGCAATTCGGTAAGCCAGCGGTCGACGTCGTGCGGGTCGTCATCTTGGGTGCCGGCCAGCAGATCGCGGGCGTCCCTCGTGGTGTCGCCGAGCCATTCGACCGAGCCGATCTCGGTGGGCCCGTCGGCGCGGGGTGTACGTTGCGCCGGCCGCGGGCCGGGTGAAGCTGGGGGAGTATGCCCAATCCTGGCTTGACTCCAAGCACAAGCTGACGGAGTCGACCCGCGCCCGCTATCAGGTGGTGCTGGACACCGCGCTGGCGAAGTATGCCGATGTGGCGTTGGGGGACATCAGTCGGCGGTTCGTCCGTGAGTGGGTCGCGGATCTGAGTGTGGATCTGGCGCCGGCGTCGGTCCACAAGACGGTCGGTGTTCTGCGCCAGGTACTCGCGATGGCGGTTGATGACAACCGGTTGGCGCTGAACCCGGTCGACGGGGTGGAACTTCCGTCTGTACGGGCTGCCGAGCAACGCTTCCTGACTCTGGAGCAGCTGCACGCCCTGGCCGATGGGGCCGGTGTGCACAGGCCGCTAGTGTACATGCTGGGGACTTGTGGGTTGCGGTTCGGGGAGGTCGCCGAGCTGCGGTGGCGAGACGTCGACATTGAGAACCGGCGGGTGCGGGTGTCGCGGTCGGTGACGCTGGTCGACGGCTCGTTCGTGGTGGGCTCGCCGAAGAACGGGAAAGCCCGCACGGTGAGCGTGCCGGCGTTCGTAGCCGAGCTCCTGGCGCCGGCGGATCCGGACGCCCTGGTGTTCCCTGATACGACGGGCGGCTACATGCGGGGGACCAATGTGCGGCGCCGGTGGTGGTCGCGCGCGGTCACCGCGGCCGAGCTGTTCCCCCGGACGATAACCAACGCGGCCGGGAAGGCGGCGGTCGTGTACGAGTTCAAGTTGCACGAGTTGCGGCACACCGCGGCGTCCCTGGCGATCCAGGCCGGCGCCAACATTAAGGCGCTGCAGAACATGCTCGGCCACGAGTCTGCGGGGCTGACGCTAGACCGCTACGGCCACCTGTACGGGTCCGATGTCGAGGCGGTCGGGGTGGCCATCAACGCCCTATTAACTCGCGATTGTGGTCAAAATGTGGTCACGGAGGGCATTCCGGCCGATACTCGGTGTTGAATACGCAGTATCTGACCTGCGGTTTTGCCTTGTGGAGTGTTCAGAGTCGGTTGATTCTTGATGTTTCTGTGTCGGTTGATCCTTGACACTCTGGGTTATGGGTTAGGCCTGTTCGCGGGTGCGGAAGGCCCGTTTGTTTCTTACCTCGCCGCGGCTGGTGCGCGCGGCGGTCTTGACCAATTCGTGGCCGATGAAGAACCGCAGCAGGTCCCCGTCGACGTGCACATCGCAACGGGTCCCAGCGTGATGGGCTCCCACGCAGACCTGCTGCCAAGCCACACTGACCACGCCGTTGGTGGTCACTCGGCGGCTGACCCAGTCGTCGCCGGTGCGGTCCTCACCCATGAGGGCTGCGGCCGACACAGACGTGCGCGCGTCGGCGGCGAATCTTTCTGCCGGTGTCACCATGTCCAGTCCCTGATGCGGCCGCGTGTTGTTGTAGTACACGATCCACTCATCAAGGGCCTGCTGGGCGGTCTTGATGTTGGCGAAAGGCTTGTGCGCACTGAGGAATTCAGCACGCAGGCTGCGGTGAAACCGCTCGATCTTGCCCGTCGTCGTCGGCGAGCGAGGCTGGGTCAATAAGTGCTCGATCCCGTTCTGGCGGCAGATCGCATCAAAGAGCACTTCCACCGCAGGATGGTTGAACCGACCGGTGAACACCTTGCCGTTATCGGTCAAGATCTGCTCAGGGGCTCCATAGATCACCAGAGCCGCCCGCAACCCGTCGCAGACCGCGCGGGTGCGTTCCCGTGCCATCAACTTCGCCGACACACACATTCGGGAGTGATCGTCGATCCCGGTCAACGCTTTGGCGCTGGTCCCATCAGCCAACGCAAAACCACCCACAATGTCCATCTGCCACAACTCCATCGGCGCACCGCGTTCCCAGCGCTTCCACTTCCGCGAACGCCGATCCCGCAGGCTCGGATCAATCATCGCGGCCCGCACCAACGCCCGATAGGCCGCCGACTCCGACGGCACCGGAGACACACCACGCTTGCCCAGCTCGAACACCAACCGCCGCGGACCCCAATACGGCCGCGACCGACGCAACTCCAACAACTCGGCCTCGACCTGCGCACCCATCTGATGCGGACACGACACCGGCCGATGCGACCGATCCACCAGCCCATCGAGGCCTTCGGCCTCGTAGCGGGCCAACCAGGCATGCAGCGTCTGGCGCGACACCCCCCACTTCTCGGCGACCTGACGAATCGACAAACCATCACTAATAACCGCCAACACGGCCTGATACCTCTGCTCAGCCACGCTCAACTCCCTCATTAAGGGAGTGTCAAGGATCAACCGAAGTAGCTGTCAAGCATCAGCCGAAGCCAAAACATCAAGCATCAACCGACGTCATACATTTTGCCTTGTGGAGCCTAGGGGAATCGAACCCCTGACACCTGCCTTGCAAAGGCAGTGCTCTACCAACTGAGCTAAGGCCCCTCGTCATGATCGGGCATATCAACTTCCGCCACGTGCCAGACCTCGACGCCGCGTCGTGACCGCACCACCGCCGCCACCACAGCGATCAAAACCAGCGGCACCACGAGCCTCACACAACGTCTGGACATGCACATGGTTGTGGGCCTAGGAGGACTCGAACCTCCGACCTCTTCGTTATCAGCGAAGCGCTCTAACCGCCTGAGCTATAGGCCCCTACTCGCGTACGGCCGAGCGACGAGATTACCGCAATGGGCGCTCCACCCCCAAAAAACGGGCACCAGACCAGCATCGTCATAACCTAGTCCAGGTCTGCGAGGGTGACTTCGACGCCGCCGACCAGATCGGTGGTCAGGTTGTAGACAAACGCGGCGATGGTAGCCATCGCGGTCATCAACACGATGTTGACCAGGCCGATCAAGACAGCGCCGCCGAAGATGGTGCTGCTGGAGACAAGTTCTCCGCTGCTGCCGCTGGTGTTGTTCAACAGGTCGCCGACGTTGCTGTTGAGCTTGGCCCACACACCCATGCCGCCGAGCACTAGGTAGAGGAACGCCACCGCGATCATCCAGACAAAGAACAACGCGACCGAAAGCAATAGGGACACCTTTAACGTGCTCCACGGATCGATCCGCCGGATCTGCATGCTGGCCCGCACCGGACCCCGGCTTCGGCGCGATACCTGGACCCGGGCCTCACTGGTTTCTCGGGCTTCGGCGATCGCTGAACGGCCCGTTCCCGGCGTGCCCGAACCGCGATCGGGCGCAGGTTTGCGCGGTACGGCCCGGGGGACTGGTCCGGACAGATCCGGCAACTCGCTGGCGTAAGCCTCGGCGGGTGGGACCTCCTGGCGCGCCGGAACAGGCTCCAATTCCTGTGTCGAATTGTTCTTCCCGGTCAGCTGTGCGCCCACCGCCGGTGCAGCCGTGCCGGAGATAAAGCGGTTCAGCCGGACGTCCGCACCTGGTACCGAGCTCGACGGCCGCGCGTCGGTGTGCGGTTCTGACGGGCGATAACCGGGGTGGGAGGCTCGGGCTGCCCCGCGCTGCCAGGGCGGTGAGTCGTTGGGCTCCGGGCTGCGGCCCCCTGGTAGGCCCCCCGGTGGCCCTCCCGGTGCGGACGTCGCGCGGTGTAGACCAGCACGCTCGACCGAACCATCCCCCATCAGGCTGTCGCCCTGGTTGAGGGCCCTCGGCTCGTTCGGTGACGTCACCCCGACTCCTTACATTGCTACCTTGGCCGCCCGGGCGGTGGCAGTCGCATTATGTCCGGTCGGGCTGAGTATTGCTATCGGGCCCGGAAAAGGCCCGGAAACAGCTAGGTACCCGACTCCTCAGCACCGTCGCTTTCCCCGACATTGTCGTCGGCGCTTTCTTCAGCATTGCGTGCGATGGCTAACAGTGTGTCGCCCTCGCCCAAGTTCATCAACCGAACGCCCTTGGTCTGGCGTCCCGCCTGGCGGACCTGGCGTGCCGTCGTGCGGATTACCCCGCCCCCGGAGGTAATCGCGTACAGCTCACTGTCTTCATCGACCACGACGGCCCCGACCAGGCTGCCGCGTCGACGGTCATACATGACCGTCAGGACACCCTTTCCGCCGCGGCCCTGCACCGGGTACTCCTCGATGGCGGTGCGTTTGGCGTAGCCCCCGGACGTCGCGACAAGCAGGTAGGTGTCTTCGCGAACCACATTCAACGACAACAGCCGGTCATCGGCGTTAAACCGCATGCCCTGCACACCGGAGGTGGCGCGCCCCATCGGGCGCAGCGCCTCGTCGGTCGCCGAGAACCTGATGGACTGGCCGTTGGCCGATACCAGAAGCAGGTCGTCATCGGCCGCGCACAGCACCGCACCGACCAGCTCATCATTGTCACGCAGGTTGATCGCCACGATCCCACCCGAACGGTTGGAGTCGAAGTCGGTCAACTTGGACTTCTTGACCAGACCGTTATGCGTGGCAAGCACCAAGTATGGGGCGTCCTCATAACCGCGGATCTGAATGATCTGGGCAATGCGCTCTTCGGGCTGGAACGCAAGCAGGTTGGCTACGTGCTGCCCGCGCGCCGTCCGAGAGGCCTCCGGCAATTCGTAGGCCTTGGCCCGGTATACCCGGCCCTGGGTGGTGAAGAACAGGATCCAGTCGTGGGTCGAACACACGAAGAAATGCCGGACGATGTCATCCTGTTTCAGCCCGGCGCCCTGAACCCCCTTCCCGCCGCGCTTCTGGCTGCGGTACAGATCGGTCTTGGTGCGCTTGGCGTATCCGGTTTCGGTGATAGTGACGACGACCTCTTCGCGAGCGATCAGGTCCTCATCGTTGACGTCGCCGTCAGCCGCGATGATCCGGGTACGGCGGTCATCGCCGTATTTCTCCGCGATCTCAGCCAGCTCGTCGCGCACGATGCCGCGCTGCCGCTCCGGCTTCGCCAGGATGTCTTCCAGGTCGGCGATCTCGGCCTCGATCTTGGCCAGGTCGTCGATGATGCGCTGACGCTCCAACGCCGCCAGACGCCGCAACTGCATGTCCAGGATGGCCTGGGCCTGGATGTCGTCGATGTCAAGTAGCTCGATCAACCCAGCCCGGGCGATGTCCACGGTCTGCGATGCCCGGATCAGCGCAATGACCTCATCTAGCGCGTCGAGCGCTTTGACCAGTCCGCGCAAAATGTGGGCCCGTTCGTTGGCCTTGCGCAGCCGGTAGGTCGTGCGCCGGACGATGACGTCCAGTTGGTGCTCGACGTAGTGGCGAATCATCTGATCCAGCCGCAGTGTGCGCGGCACACCGTCGACGATCGACAGCATGTTGGCGCCAAAGCTGGTTTGCAACTGGGTGTGCTTGTACAGATTGTTGAGCACGACCTTGGCCACCGCGTCACGCTTGATCTCGACGACGATGCGCACACCCACCCGGTCGCTGCCCTGGTCTTCCACGTTGGAGATGCCGGCGAGCCGGCCGTCACGGACCTGCTCGGCGATCGAGGTGATGAAGTTGTCGTGGTTGACCTGATACGGCAGCTCGGTGATGACCAGCGATGTTCGGCCGCGCGAATCTTCTTCGACCTCAACGACTCCGCGCATTCGGATGGAACCGCGGCCGGTCTTGTAGGCATCGGCGATGCCTTGCGAGCCAACGATCAATCCGGCGGTGGGGAAGTCGGGGCCTTTGACCCGCTCCATGACGGCAGCTAGCGTCGCCTCTTCGTCGGCGTCGTGGTTCTCCAAGCACCAGAACACGGCGTCGGCGAGCTCACGCAGGTTGTGCGGCGGGATATTGGTCGCCATGCCGACCGCGATGCCGCCGGAGCCGTTGGCCAACAGGTTGGGGAACCGGCTGGGCAGCACTGTCGGTTCCTGCACCCGGCCGTCGTAGTTAGGTATGAAATCGACTGTCTCCTCGTCGATCTCGCGCAACATCTCCATCGCCAGCGGGGTGAGCCGGGCCTCGGTGTTGTGGCTGACGAACCCGTTGGTCAGAAACGCGTGGTCCTCGGTATCAACGCGCAGGCTGAACACCGGCTGGACGCCGGCGTCGGTTACGGACGCGACGCGTGCGTAGTAGAACCGGCCATCGGTGAGGTCGGTGGCGATGGCGCGGACATCGGGATCAGCGATGTGGGCCAGGATCTCGGCGCTGCGGGTGCGCCAACGTTGGATACGGTCGACATTGTGTCGATTGAGCCAATCTTTGTCGACCCACCGGCTGCCGCAGTGTTTACGAATGAACTTGGCCAGTCCCGGGACGTGATCGGTATCCATGCCAGCGCATGGGGGCATGGAACTCAGGATTTGGGTTAGCTTGGTTTGCTTAGCGCCGCCGAAACCGACTTGTGTCGCGAACATTTCGGCTTGGGCGCGGTTGGTGATGACGACCTTGTACTCACCAACCGCATGGCGGTAACGCTTAGATACCACCCCGAACTCGAGCAGCATCTGCTGGACATCGGCGGCCAGCCGCTCACTGCGCGTCGAGTAGGAGATTTGAATCGTATTGCGCGGCAATCTCGAGCACGATCCATCACCTTCAAACAACGCTTGAAGGAACACTCGTTTGACGGCGGCGGGGGAGTGCCACAGCCAGCTGGGGACCGACTTGTCCACAGACCGCTGCCCGCACAAATCGCCGAGTCTTGTCTTCTTGAATTCGCTGAGGTTGTGAACATCGAGTTCGAGCAGCGTCGACCCCGAGGCGATGGTCCGAGACGATATATAGCGCCGGCCACCCACAACCGCGTCGTACGCGCTAACGACCATGGTGAAGTAGTCGCGGTCAAGGTTGTTGAATCCAGCACGAGCCTCGGACACGAAGCCCTCACTGATAAAGGCTCCGAGCAGCAGTGCTTCCATCGTGGAATGCCAGTCCGCCGGACCAAACTCCACCGGCGGGGTCCGCTGCAGTGCGACGTAGTCGTCGGGTCGGATTTCCTCAATCAGCTTCCATAGCAACGTGGGTACGCCGCCGACGTCGACTAGGCACAGCAACGGGTGGTTCGCGGTGCCGGTGACCTCATAGCCTTCAGCGGTGCGCACCGTGTAGGTCTGATGCTCGCCCGAATGAAACAGGCGGTCGGCCGCGACGGGGTTTCCGTGCCGGTCGAGGACCTTCAATTCGACTGTATTGTCAGAGTTAGGACGGGCTTCACGGACTACATCGCCAATCCGCATCGACTGCCCAAATGGCAGGCGCACCAATGCATCTCCGGAGCAACAGTAGCGCATCGCAGCCGGCGGATCGTTGCCCGGCGAGCCGAAGTTGCCCTGGCCATCAACGAGCGGATAGCGCAGCGACCATGGCTGTGCCATCCGCACTAAGGTGTCGTAAATCGATGCGTCGCCGTGCGGATGGTAGTTGCCCATGGTCTCGGCGACCGACCGCGCCGATTTCGCGTGGCTGCGGTCCGGGCGGAACCCAGAGTCGAACATCGCGTACAGCACCCGCCGGTGCACCGGTTTGAGGCCGTCACGCACTTCCGGCAACGCGCGGCCGACGATCACGCTCATCGCGTAATCGATGTAGCTGCGCTGCATTTCCTGCTGAATATCGACCGGCTCGATCCGCTCGATGGAACCGTCACCCGGTGGCAGCGTGGTATCAGTCATTTATTCCTCGTTTGCATCGCACGTCGAAGGCATGTCCGGTTGGTTAGACATCCAGGAATCGAACGTCCTTGGCATTACGGGTGATAAAGCTTCGGCGCGCGTCGACGTCCTCACCCATCAAGATGGAGAACAACTCGTCGGCCGCTGCCGCGTCATCCAGTGTGACTTGGCGCAAAACTCGCACCGACGGATCCATCGTGGTTTCCCACAGCTCTTTGGCATCCATTTCACCTAGACCTTTGTAGCGTTGGATGCCGTCTTCTTTGTTGATCTTCTTGCCGGCCTTGAGCCCGGCCTCCAACAGCCCGTCGCGCTCGCGATCGGAGTAGGCAAATTCCGGATCGGTGCGCTGCCACTTCAACTTGTAGAGCGGCGGCTGCGCCAAGAACACGTGCCCGTGTTCGATGAGCGGCCGCATGAACCGGAACAGTAAGGTCAATAACAGCGTCGAGATGTGCTGGCCGTCGACGTCGGCGTCGGCCATCAACACAATCTTGTGGTAGCGCAGCTTGGAGATGTCGAATTCGTCATGGATCCCGGTGCCCAGTGCCGTAATGATTGCCTGGACTTCGGTGTTCTTCAGCACCCGGTCGATGCGTGCCTTTTCCACGTTGATGATCTTGCCGCGCAACGGAAGGATCGCCTGGAACATTGAATCGCGACCGCTCTTTGCCGAGCCACCGGCCGAATCACCTTCCACTACATACAGTTCCGACTTCCGGGGATCAGTAGAGCGGCAGTCGGCCAGTTTACCAGGCAGCCCACCAAGATCGGTAGCGCTCTTGCGGCGTACCAACTCTCGTGCTTTGCGTGCCGCGATTCGGGCTTGCGCCGACGATACCGCCTTATTTACAACCACTTTCGCATCTGCGGGGTTGGCTTCAAACCAGTGGGTGAGCTGCTCATTGCAGACCTTCTGCACGAACGATTTGACCTCGGTGTTACCGAGCTTGGTCTTGGTCTGTCCCTCGAATTGTGGCTCGCTGACCTTCACCGAGATAACCGCCGCCAGGCCTTCGCGGATATCGTCGCCCGTCAGGTTGGGGTCTTTGTCCTTGAGCAGTTTCTTGTCTTTGGCGTACTTGTTCACCACTGACGTCAAGGCGCTGCGGAAACCCTCTTCGTGGGTGCCGCCCTCGTGGGTGTTGATCGTGTTCGCGAAGGTGTGCACTGACTCCGAGTAGCCACCGTTCCACTGCATCGCAATTTCGACCTCATGACCGGCGCCTTTGCCGTCAAAGTCAATGATGCTCTGCTGAATCGGGCTCTTGGTCCGGTTGATGTGCTTGACGAAGTCCACCAGGCCGCCGGGGTAGTGGAACGTGCGGTGTTTGACCTTGTGCGGCGCGCTCGACTCGGCCGCCTTTTCTTCGGCGGTCTTGGGCGCCTCGGCCGTGTCGCTGACGACCTCGTCGACAACCTCGTCCTGCTTAACCCGCTCGTCGATGAGATTGATCGTCAAACCCTTGTTCAGGAACGCCATTTCCTGAAGCCGCCGCGCCACCGTCTCGAAGTCGTACTCGGTGGTTTCGAAGATGTCAGGATCTGCCCAGAACCTGATCGTTGTTCCCGTCTTCTTGGTGGCTTCACCCTGTTTGAGAGTGCCTGGCACGGCCCGGTCGTAGAACTGTGACCATTCGTGTCCGTCGCGTTTGATGTCGACCTCAAGTCGGGTGGACAGTGCGTTGACCACCGACACACCGACCCCGTGCAAACCGCCACTGACGTTATAGCCGCTGTTCTCACCACCGAACTTGCCGCCGGCGTGCAATTGGGTCATGACGACGTCGACGGTCGGCACCCCGGTGGCATGCATCGCCACCGGAATACCACGACCGTTGTCGGCGACCTCGACGCTGCCGTCGTCGAGTAGCCGCACATCGACTTGCGTGGCATAACCGGCCATCGCCTCGTCTACCGAGTTGTCCACCACCTCCCATATGAGGTGGTGCAGACCGCGCTCACCGGTCGACCCGATGTACATACCGGGACGTTTACGAACGGCCTCCAGCCCTTCAAGAATGGTGATGGATGCAGCGCCGTATTCCTCTTGGGCCTTCTTCTGGGCAGCCACGGTCCGAGTGCTCTCCTTGGGGTTGCATTGCGAGCGGTCCAGTCACCGCAGCGGTCGCACCCCTTCACTCTACCGTGATCGATTGTCAGCACCGATTTTCTGGGGGCGTTTCTGCCTATCTGGTCGCGTCGTGCGCTCGATATCTTCATTCACGGAACGTCCCGACGTTAGCCATGCTGGTCTGTTTCGTTCTGGCGGCTCTGAGCCGGTGCTCGGCTAGCCGTAGGTATCGCGCGGCCCTCTGCCAGCGATGTGCCGCGGCCCCTTCCGCCATGACGGTGCGGCCGGACCAGTGATTTTCAGTGACGTCACCACACCATGGCCGACGGCCGCCGCGATCTTGGCCAGCAGCTGTGCCTGCATCATCCGCAACTGGGTAGCCCAGGCTGTCGATTCGGCTGCGACGCTGAGCACACCATTGTTGAGTCCGATCGGGGACGCATGGTCGGCGATCTGTCCGCCGACCACCGACGCCCACTGACCGAACACCATGCCCTCGGCAACCTGCGCAGACCAACCGCGTTTTTTCGCCAGATCACGTGCCACCTTGCCCAGGGGCTGCGGATCACGGACATCGGGCCCCGGACCCGACCAGCTCCGACGTTGACCTGCAACGCGGCGTGGAGCGGGCGGTAAGACGCGCCCGCGACCGGCGTCTTTTCCCTGCGCACGAGCCGCAGCGCGGGCTTCCTCAAGAGTGCGCCTAACCAAGTCGATACCCGTCAACGCGCTTAGCGATTCGGTGCAATCACGGTCAGGCGACTCGTTGGACTCGGTCACGGTTGCACCACAGATACCCGTCCCGAATCGCTGTCGCACAGATCGATGGTCACCCGCCTAGCGTCCCAGCCCGCGGGAATGTCCTCCAGCACCGCCGCGGTTACCAACACCTGCTCCGCTGACTCCGCCACTGCTGCCAATGCCCGACGACGGGCGGCATCGAGTTCGGCAAATACATCGTCAAGCAGCAACACTGGTTCGCTGCCATCGGCACGTAATAGCTCATAGGCCGCCAGCCGCAGCGCTACCGCCAACGACCACGATTCCCCGTGGCTAGCAAAGCCTTTGGCGGGTTGGTCGCCGAGTCGCAACTCGAGGTCATCGCGATGCGGACCGACCAGGCACATGCCGCGTTCCAACTCGGCGTCCCGACGCGCCGACAACGCAGCTAACAGATCGGCTTGTAGCGAGCCGCGGTCGCTGCTCCCAACACCTGCGGCACCCCCGATCTCGAGGCTGGCGCGGTAGCTGATCGACGCGGCGCGCGATCCCGGTGCCAGCAGCTGATACGCCTTTCCCACTTCTGGCGCCAACTGGTTCACCAAGTCGATGCGTGCGGCCATCAACTCGGCGCCGTGCTCAGCCAATCGGGTGTCCCACACGTCGAGAGTGTCCAGCGCACCCTGGTCACTTCGATACCGCGCCGCCGCGAGAGACTTCAGCAATGCGGTGCGCTGCCGCAGCACTTTGTCGTAGTCGGCGCGCACCGCGGCGATCACCGGCCGGCGCACGGTCGCCAAATCATCCAAGTAACGGCGCCGATCGGCAGGATCTCCACGAACTAACGCCAAGTCTTCGGGAGCAAACAGCACCGCTCGCAATACCCCAACCACCTCGCGCATACCGCGCACAGGTGAACGGTTCAATCGCGCCTTGTTCGCCCGTCCTGCCGCGATCTCCAGATCAATCGCACATTCCCTACCTTCATTAACGACGATCGTCGAAACTACGGCCCGGATTGTGCCCGCTCTGATTAACGGCATATCGGTCCCCACCCGGTGCGAACCTAAGGTGGTCGAATACCACAGTGCTTCAATCAGATTCGTCTTGCCATTACCATTGGGGCCGACGAACACGGTCCGGCCTGGATGCAATTCGAGGTCGGCGTGAGCCCAGGACCGAAAGTCACGCAATCCCAAATGCCGGACGTACACCTATCCAGGCAACCGAACTGGCATCAGCAGGTACACATAGTCGGTTGGCAGCGCGGGGAAGGGGCCGCCGTGCGTCGGAGGGACATCGTCATTAGACGCTGGACGCAGCAACGCGGGTTTGCCCGGTGTCGTGAAACCAAATGACACCCGTTCTGCATGCACCGAGGCAAGTCCATCGGTCAGATAGCTCGGGTTGAACGCGATGGTCAACGGTTCACCGGCAAAATCGACGGCGAGATCTTCTTCGGCTCGGCCCACATCGTCAGCGCCGGCGGAAAGCCGCAGCATGCCGTCGCCAAATTCCATGCGCACTTGCGCGCCACGGTCAGCTACCAACGCCACCAGCTTGATCGCCTCGGTCAACTCGGCCACGTTGATGGTGGCCACCGCGGTGTGCTCAGCCGGCAACAACTGCCGGAACTTCGGAAACTCGGCGTCAAGAAGCCGGGTGGTGCTGCGCTTACCGCCACCGCTGATGCCGAGCAGCCCGTCCTTTCCGACGCCGGTTCCAGCGCCCAATGACAGGCAAACGTCAGAGCCGTCGGTCCCGGCTTTGGCAGCCTCCGCCAACGTTTTGGCTGGCACTAGCACCGCCGCCTCGATGTCCGACGACAACGCCGACCATGTCAACTCGCGGACTGCCAGACGGAATCTATCGGTGGCGGCCAAAACCACCGTGTCACCTGAGATCTCGACCCGAATCCCGGTCAGCATGGGCAGTGTGTCGTCGCGGCCGGCCGCGATAGCAACCTGACCGATCGCCTCAGCGAACAGATCCGACGGCAACGTCCCAGTCTCGTCCGGCAACGTCGGCAGCGTGGGGTAATCCTCAACCGCCATCGTCGGCAACGAGAACCTAGCATTTCCGCAAGTCAAGGCGACCCGATTACCGTCCACGTAGAAGTCAACCGGCTTGTTCGGAAGCGCCCGGGTGATATCTGACAACAACCTTCCAGATACCAAAACGCTTCCAGGAGAAGCTATTTCGGCAGCAACCTGAACTTCGGCAGAAACCTCATAGTCGAATCCAGAGATCGTCAGGCCGCTATCCGAACCGGTCAGCAGCACACCGGATAGCACCGGTACCGCCGGCCTGGTGGGCAGATTTTTCGCCACCCACGACACCGCGTCGGCGAACGACTCGCGTGCCAAACGAAATTTCAAATCGCTGAGGCCAGCATTGGTCGTGGCCGGGTCCATGGCGTCCCTTCACCTAAGAATCAGTTGAAATCCAGTGGCTAGCCTCCCCCGCTAGCGTGGGGCCCACCGCAACGAACGCCGGTGACACGCAGTGCGCCACGACGCCCGCAACGGCAGTCGAAGAACAACCGTAGATCTTCGAGCGCCAACTTAAAAGCTAGGCGACGACGGTGACAACCACGGTTGCGGTCACGTCAAGGCGTCCTGTGCAACGCAACATCCCCAGTGCCGTTCTTCAAACAAGAAATAACGGAGAGATCTCGGTATCAGTATTAAGGGGTGTGAATTTTGGGGACAACCAGGTCTTATTGCAGCTAGAAGAGCTGTTGAAGTGTGGATGTCGGTGTTGATAACTGCAGGGTCTGTGATCCGCCGCTGTGGATCAACTATGGGTGTGCACGGAATCGGGGATTGGTGCACGTCGGTATACCTAGTTTGTCCACAGAAGTGCACACACCTTGGGGATGTGGCTGGTGTGACGTGCGTGCAAGAAGTTTTTTCCGAAGGATGCACGTGTTGTGCACCGAGAGTCAGCGCTTGGACCGCTGTCGGATGCGAGTGGTGAGTTCTTTGACGTGATCGAACACCTCGCGTCGCTCGGCCATCTCGGACAAGATCTTTCGCTGGGCGTACATCACCGTGGTGTGGTCACGGCCGAATGCTTGGCCGATCTTGGGCAGCGAGAGGTCGGTGAGCTCACGACACAGATACATCGCGATCTGGCGTGACTGGGCCAGCGCTCGGGTTTTGCCCGGCCCGCGGAGTTCTTCGATGGTGGTGTCGAAGTATTCGGCGGTGGCCGCCATGATGGTCGCCGAACTGATTTGCATCGTGCTGGCGTCTGCGATCAGGTCGCGCAGCACGATCTCCGCTAATGCTTTGTCGATTGGAGTCTTGTTCAGCGAGGCAAACGCGGTGACCCTGATGAGAGCTCCCTCGAGCTCGCGGATGTTGCGTTCGATGCTGCTGGCGATGAGCTCGAGGACATCGTCAGGCACCGCGAGGCGTTCCATCTGTGCTTTCTTGCGCAGGATGGCGATGCGGGTTTCCAGTTCAGGGGGTTGTACGTCGGTAATGAGCCCCCACTCGAACCGGGTCCTCAATCGGTCCTCGAGGGTGGCGAGCTGTTTCGGCGGGCGGTCAGAAGAGATGACGATTTGCTTGTTGGCGTTATGCAAGGTGTTGAAGGTATGGAAGAACTCTTCTTGGATACCTTCTTTACCCTCGATGAACTGGATGTCATCGACGAGCAGCACATCGACGTCGCGGTAGCTGCGCTTGAACGCGACCTTGCGGTCGTCACGGAGCGAGTTGATGAAGTCGTTGGTGAATTCCTCGGTGGAGACGTATTTGACCCGCATGCCTGGAAACAGCCGCTGCGCGTAGTTGCCGGCGGCGTGCAACAGATGTGTTTTGCCAAGACCCGACTCGCCCCAAATGAAAAGAGGGTTGTAGGCCCGGGCTGGTGCTTCGGCGATCGCTAGCGCGGCGGCATGTGCGAACCGATTCGAGGCGCCAATGACGAACGTTTCGAAGGTGTAGCGGCGATTGAGGCTGGTACCTCCTACGGCGGCCGATTCGGCATGGCGTGGACGTTCGGTGAAGTAGGCTGGCCAACCCTGGTGCCCGTCCGCAAGAGGCTCCCCGTAATTCTCGTCGGTATCTGTGCCGCAATCGTCTGCTGGAAGGACTTCGGCTGGTGGGATGGATTCTGCTGGTGGGAAATTGTCGTCAACGTTGTCGGCAGCGGGCGGTGCGATGCGGACCCCGAGTTGTATCTGTTGTCCGAGTCGACGGCTGAGTGCATCGGTGATCGGTGTGCGCAGATGACGTTCAATCTCATTTTGGACAAAGCTGCTGGGCACCGATAAAAGAGCAAATCCCTCGACGATGGTGAGCGGCTGAACAAGATTCAGCCATGCTCTTTGCTGAGGAGTTAGCGGAGTGACGAGGGCGTTGTCGTTGGTGGCTCCGTCGTCCGCGTTGGATTCGCCGTTGAGTTCGGAGACGACCGCGTTCCAAACCGTGGTGAAACCTAGACCAGGGTCATCGGTCAA